>NZ_QAJJ01000015.1:77335-85399 GCF_003852455.1 Rhodococcus sp. KBW08 | reverse complement strand
GCCACAGTCGGGCGCGCACACCCACAGCGGAGCTGTTGACCACGTCGGTGACAGCGTCGTCGGTGATGTCGATCGTCATGAGAACCCCCCGTTCCATCTCCCATCATACTCGAACATACATTCGAGTCAAGGATTTTTTCGAGAAGGCGAGCCGGGTCCGGTCTTCGTGATTGTGTTGTTCGAGAGTAGATTCCGTCGTTAGAGCATCAGTGCCGGATCTGTAGTCAGTTCGATGTTCAGCCATGGTTCGTAGGGAAGGTCGGCGAGGCTGGTGGCGAACGAGCGTCGTACTGCGTCTTCACCGTCGATGTCCCAGCTGTGTGGCGCGACCATGAACGTCGCTTCGATATACAGCTTGCGGCCCACCTTGCTCATGGTGAGAGTCGGTTCGTCCAAACCGAATTCGTCGCGGACGGCAGTGATGGCTTCGTGCACGCGGGCCTGAACGTTCTCGCCGGGAGCACCTTCGAGGAGTTCGATCAGTGCGGTTCGCAGAAGTGCGTACGGTTGTGGGACCAACATCGCGCAGCCGAGGAGAACCAAGACGGAGTCGACATAGCGGTCTGCGTCGGAGAAATCGGTGCGGCCCAGGATCATTGCGACGACAGCACCGACTGCGACCAGCGCACTGAAGGCAGCCGACGCTCCCCACTGCCTGGCTTCGGCGACGAGTAGATCGGACGTGCGGTCGACTTGCCCGACGTAGCGCCAGATGATGATCGACACCACTGCGCTGACAGCGCCGTATGCCACCAATGATCCGGCAGTGACGTCGGCTCCTCCCGCGAGGATGACCCGTACCGCCTCGACTGCGGCGTAGGCGAGCGTCGCCAGTAGTGCCATGCCCTGGACGGCGATGACTACCGGGATCAATGCCTCTTTGCCGAAGGGGAAGCGTGCGGTGGGGCCCGAGTCGGCTATCCGTGAAACCCGCAGTGACAGCGCCGTCAACACCATTCCGATGAGGGCGTACACACCGTCGAGCAGGATCACCTGGGACTGCGAGATCCAGCCCCAGAATGCGGCGAGCACAGCCAACGCGGTTGCGACCACGAGCGAGTACCGCAGGGCCGTGCGTTCGCGGGTAGCGCTGTCTTCCCTGGAGCCCATGAATTTCAAACCGCCTGTCCGTTTCGATATTCCTTCACGTAGGAATACCAGCAACGACGCGCAGGCACGGCATCAGTGGACCAATTGCGCTGCCAGATCCAGAAAGTCGTCGGCGTTGATGTCGAACTCGTCGGAATAGGTCACGTCGGGATTTCCCTTTGCTCCGAATTCGAGCGGTCGGGCTATGAAGGCGGTGCGAAATCCGAGAGCCTTGGCTGCCCGTATGTCGTATTTGTGGCTGGCAACCATCATGATCTCGGCCGGGTCGTATCCGAGGTACCGAGCGGCAAGGTGGTAGATCTTCGGGTCCGGTTTGAAGACACCGGCCATTTCGGCAGTGAAGACGGCATGCCAGGGCAGGTTTCCGTGGCGCGAGATGCTGACCGCTGCGTTCACGTCGGCGTTGGACAAGGCAGCGATTGTGTACTGCTGGCGCAGGGTTGTCAGGCCGGCGACAGTGTCGGGCCACGGGTCCAGGAATTTCCAGGCGGTGGTGAGCTCTTCCTGTTCGGCGTCGGAAAGCTCGATACTCTCGCGGACCAACAGCTTGCGCAGAGCCTCGCGGTACACCGAATGTACTGTCACCCATTCGTCTGAAGCGTTGTCGACCTCAGAGGTGTTCGCGAAGTACTCAGCGCGCCAGAGATTGACGAAGCGTGACCAGTCGACGTCCGCGTCGGTGATTCGACGGGCCTCTCGGCACAGTGTGCTGTGAAAATCGGTCGCTGTGCCCTGGACGTCGAACAGCAGTGCTTTGATCTTCTCGCGCACTAGGCCTCCATTCCGAGATCGCCTGACGGACTTCCCACATTATTGCGGTTACGGCGCCCGATTCGTGCTCGATGAGCGCAAAGGCGCCGCGCGTCGCAAAATAGACATCTATGGCCGACCGCGGATTTACCCCGACTCAGCTCGCCGCCCGATCTGCCTACCTGCTGCGCGGAAACGACCTGGGCACGATGACCAGCGCTGCCCCGAAGCTGTATCCCCACATGTGGAGCTGGGACGCCGCGTTCGTCGCGGTAGGTTTGGCGCCGCTCAGCGTCGAACGGGCGGTAGTAGAGCTCGATACCTTGCTCTCGGCTCAGTGGAAGAACGGAATGATTCCGCACATCGTGTTCGCGAACGGTGTCGACGGCTACTTCCCCGGCCCGACGCGCTGGGATGTCAATGCGTTGGCAGCTCATGCTCCTTTGGGTACCGCTACATCGGGAATCACCCAACCCCCTGTTCACGCGATCGCGGTGCAGCGGATTCTCGATCATTCGCGTCGGCACGGACGTACGACGCGTGCGGTCGCGGAAGAGTTCCTGGACCGGCGCTGGAGCGATCTGGTTCGGTGGCACCGGTGGTTGGCGGAGGCCCGCGATCTTGACGGCAACGGCCGCATCGCGCTTTATCACGGGTGGGAATCGGGGATGGACAACTCTCCGCGATGGGATCTGGCGTACGCGAATGTTGTTGCGGGACAAGTGCCTGCGTATCAGCGTGCTGATCTCGCTGTGGTGACGGACCTGTCTCAGCGGCCTACGGATCACGAATACGACCGCTACCTTTGGCTTCTCGAAGAGATGAAGGCCGTGCGGTACGAGGATTCGCAGCTTGCAACGGCCATGAGTTTTGCCGTCGAGGACGTGTTTGTCAGTGCCGTCTTCTCGATGGCATGCGACGTCTTGGCAACTATCGGCGAGGAGCATTCGCGGCCGAACTCCGACGTCCGTGATCTGCGCGGTTGGGCAGATCGATTCCGGCAGGGTGTTATTGCCACCACTGATGAACGATCGGGTGCAGCAAAGGATTTCGATCTTCGAACCGGGCGATGGGTTCATACCGAGACCATCGCGATGTTTGCGCCGTTGCTGTGCGGCGGCCTGAGCCGTGATGCCGAGCGCGCTCTGTTGCGTACTTTCGAGGGGCCCAAATTTTGTGGTCACCCGGACATGCGATTTGCTGTCCCACCGTCGACGTCTCCGGTTTCCGGCGATTTCCGTCCTCGGGAGTATTGGCGTGGCCCGGTGTGGCCGGTCATCACGTGGTTGTTCTCGTGGGCGTTCGCGCGTCGGGGATGGGCCGAGCGATCACACGTCCTGCGTTCGGAGGGGTTGAGGCAGGCCAGCGACGGCACATTTGCCGAGTACTACGAGCCTTTCACCGGAGAACCGTTGGGGAGCATGCAGCAGTCGTGGACTGCGGCGGCCGTTCTCGACTGGCTCGGTTGAGTGAACATTCGCTGAATTAGCGGACAAAACGGACCAGTCAACCTTACTCTCGGGAAATGGTCGAGCGACGGATCGTCAGGACACTGGGCAAGCTCACCCCGATCGCGATGGCTGCTGCCATCGCGATCACGGCACCTGGCCTCGCCGCTGCCGACGCGCCACGTGGCCCGGACGTGTCTTCGTGGCAGCACGTGGACGGAACCGGAATCGACTGGTTCCAGGTCAAGGCGTCAGGGCACGAGTTCGCGATGGTCAAGGCCACCGAGTCGCTCAACTACGTCAATCCGTACTTCATTCAGGATTGCCTGGTCATGCGTGCTGCCGGCGTCTCGCGCGGGGCCTACCACTACGCAGACGTTCGCCAGTCCCCCGAAGCCCAGGCCGCCTTCTATTCGGCGATCGTCCTGGGTATCAACGGACCCGGTGACCTCCCGCCCGTTCTGGATCTAGAGGACGCAAAAGGACTGCCTGCCGGTCAGGTCATCGACTGGACTCATCGCTACCTGAACACCGTCCAGGCACTTACCGGGCGGCAGCCAATCATCTACACGTACCCCAACTTCTGGCGTACTCAGATGGCCAACACCACAGAGTTCAACCACTACCCGCTGTGGATCGCCGATTACAACGGCCAGAACGCACCGGGCCCGCTGCCCGGTGGTTGGTCCAACTGGACCTTCTGGCAGTACACCAGCACCGGACGCATCCCCGGGATCACCGGAAACACTGATATCAACGTCTACAGCGGAGCGCAGGGCGATTTCGATCGCTACGCCAACAGTGTGGGGTTCGGCAGTAGCTAGTTTGCGGCGGGCCTTTGGCTCCGTGGTGCCTGTTTCGGGCCTTTCGCCTTCGAGGCATTTGTCTCTAGGCGCGCGGAGGGGCCCTCTTGGCGCTCTTGCGATGCTTGGCTGGTTAGTCCGGTTGTTGCTCGCCAGTTACGAGAATTCTGCCCAACGGTAGCCACGGTCCCTGAATTTGCGACTAGCTGGGCATGATCAGAAGATAGCCACGGCAGCTAGTGAGCAGAATCGCTCCCTCCGAAAAGCTACAAAACGGACTTGAAGTTCGGTCTGGTGCCAGGGTGGACGCCCGGTTTCGGGTCGAATGTTGCGCCTCGCAATCAAAATATCGGAGCCCCGGGGTGCTTCGTTACCGGCAGCCGTCGCTGGGTGCGGTCTGGATCAATTCGATCAATTTCAGCGGTTTGTTCGGATGGTATTGCGCCACTCAGTGACGAGGATTTGCCTCGGGTTCAGATGGTTGTGGTGCACTCAACAGGCCTTATACATATTGGGCATTTGTCCAGATTGGGTGCCGTACTCGACGGGGGTCTTCACCCGATCTGGTCAGCGAAAACGTCGAATTTCATCGCGTTCGGTGTCGCGACGTACTCCGGTGGGCGAATTGTCCGCTTGAACAACACCGCTTCCCGGATGTTGTCCGATCTACGAACAAAAACGGCGATCGGTCTGCTTTGTCTGACTTTCGATGGGCAAGCTCCCGGTTATCTGTTATCTTGGTCCAGATAACTGGAAGGTTGCTCTCGATTTGCATGGATTTCGAGGGCCAAGGTCCTGTTCGGGACGGCTCTTCCAACACGCAAGTGTTTCCGAAGAGGAGCTCGAATGACAGGACCGGCAACAGCGTCCGGTGTGAGGTCGATCAGCCGAAAACAGGCGCATCGACCCGAACCAACCGATCAATCGGGAGTTCGCGCCAGCGCTCTCGCATATCCGTCCACCGAACATCGATCAGGCACATCCTGGGGAGTAAGAAATGCCTAACGACATTCCGCCGACAAGGTCGGCCTTATTCACCGCAGGGCTCCCGCCCTGGGTGCGAGCGTGGACGGTGGTGTGGACCGCCATCGCGATGATTCTCGGTATCTCCGGCGCGACGGCAGTGGTTGCATCAGCGCAGCCGGCCGCGACGCTCGGCGGTCCCGTTCAGGCTCAGGCGCCGGCTCGCGCCGCTGTCCTGCCGGATGAACAGCCTGCAAAAGGCTGCGCATTCAGCGCCCCCGGCACCGGTCCGTTCTCGCAGAACATCTGCTGGATCGATATGTCGACGCTCGATGCGGCAACGGCTGCTTCTGCGGCAGGGCAGTCGATGGAAATCCAGCTCACCGACGGTTACAAGATCAACTTCAAGGCTTTTCTCACCGACTCGGTTGCAGGAAAGAATCACCAGGGGATCGAAACGAAGGCATTTCCCACGTTGCACTATGCAGCGTTGGGAACTTCCGCGTACACGGGTGTGCCGACGACGATCAAGCCGGCGATCTACCAGACCTCAGCCACCGCTGGTCAGTCCGGTGGAACAGTCTCGCTGAAGAACATCGTGATGACGGGGCCGAATGGCGCCGTCAACAACTACGGGCTTGTAGCAGCCGACGCCGAGTCGACAGACGCGAATATCAATACTACGAACGACCGTGAATTCCTCACTTTCAATTCGGACAAACCTCTACGTCAGATTGCACGTACCGTCGGTGACGACGATGATCCTGCCTACCCCGGAATTCGGGCCTGTGACGGTGGTCTGACGGGTATGCCAGCCACCACCGTCCGTTGCGATTCCTGGAACAACGTCAATGGCCAGGGGCGTACGCCCGGAACGCTTGTCGTTGCATCGACTGCTCCGACAAGTTTCGCAGCCACTTTCGGAAATACCGTTCAGGCCACCTCTCGTCAGGGCCTGGCCTTCGGTGTCCTTCTCTCGAAGGTCAAGATCGACAAGGACCTCACGCGCGTCACCCCCGGTGACGATTTCACGATCGGCATGAGCACCGGGCACCACGCAAACGCGGGCGCTGCCGCAGCAACCGAGATCAAGAGCACCACGACCGGTGCGACTGATACGACGGCATCGACTGGCTGGCGGACGCTCCTCGCGGATACCACGCCCACCCCTGTCACTTTCTGGGAGAAGCCAACTACCTCGGCTACCAAGACCGCGAACTATGCGACGTCATGGGATTGCCAGGTAAACGGTGTGACCCAGACACTCAGGGTCGGTGACGTCGCGCAGGCAGCACTTACGCCGGGCGACAACGTGTACTGCAAGGTCAAGAACACACCGGTTCTCGTGAAGAAGTCCTCGTCACCACCAACCGGTGAGACGGTCAATATCGGTCAAACAATCACCTACACTTTGAATTTCGAGAACCCTGGCGCTGCGCCGGCGACGATCGACTACACGGACTATCTCACCGATGTCATCGATGACGGAACTGTCGCGGTCGGGGCTGCAACCGGTGGGCTCACCGCTGCTTTGAACGGCCCCGACAAGATCAAGGTCGGCGGCACCTTGCCGGCGGGAGGCAAAGGGACAGTCACATACACCGTTACTGTCAAAGATGGCGGCAACAAGGTACTGAACAACTATCTGGTTCCCGGGACTACGACTCCTCCGACAACATGTGATCCTGCAACCAATCTCTGCACGACGCATCCCATGCCTGGTTTCACGCTGACGAAGACGGCGGATCCGGCTTCCGGTTCGACGGTTCGGGCCGGCGACACCATTACGTACACCGTCACCGGTACCAACACCGGCAAGACGGCACTGACTCCCGCGACGATCACTGACGATCTGAGTGCGGTTCTCAATAACGCTGCCGTCGTTCCTGGTTCGTTGAAGGCGATCGTCGACGGCGCTCCTGCCGCTGCTCCGACTCTGTCGGGCAGCACTTTGTCGTGGTCCGCCAATCTCCAGGCTGGTAAGTCTGTTGTCTTGACCTACCAGGTGAAGGTCAACGACGGGGTTGCCGCAGGCACTGTCCTGAACAACAAGGTCAGCGGCATTGCGAAGCCGCCGACCGGTCCGGATATCACTCCCCCTCCGGTGGAGACCAATCACTCAGTTCCCGGCTTCACCTTGGAGAAGACTGCTGATCCGATTTCCGGTTCGACTGTTCAGGCCGGCGGGTCGATCAAGTACACCGTCACCGGCACCAACACCGGCAAGACGAAGCTAGATCCCGTAGTGATCACTGATGATATGGGTGCGGTTCTCAATAACGCTGCCGTCGTTCCTGGTTCGCTGAAGGCGACCGTCGACGGTGCTCCTGCTACTGCTCCCACTTTGTCGGGCACCACCCTTTCGTGGACTGGTCTTCTCGAAGCCGGTAAGTCTGTCGTTCTCACCTACGAGGTGAAGGTCAACGACGGGGTTGCCGCAGGCACTGTCCTGAACAACAAGGTCAGCGGCATTGCGAAGCCGCCGAGCGGTCCGGATATCACTCCCCCTCCGGTGGAGACCAATCACTCGGTTCCCGGTTTCACAGTCGCGAAGACTGCCGATCCGGCCTCGGGCACTGGTGTCAATGCTGGTCAGGTGATCACGTACACGGTGACGGGTGCGAATACGGGTAACACGACCCTTGATCCGGTGGTGTTGACCGATGATCTGTCGAAGGTTCTCGACAATGCCGTGTTGGTGGACGGTTCGCTCAAGGCAACTGTTGACGGTGTCGACGGTGCGGCTCCGACCCTGTCGGGTACGACGCTCTCGTGGACGGGTGCACTCGAGGCTGGTAAGTCGGTTGTTCTGACCTACCAGGTGAAGGTCAATGCCGGTGTTGCCGGCGGCACGTTGATCAACAACAAGGTCACCGGTACTGCGAAGCCGCCGACCGGTCCGGAGATCACTCCTCCGCCGGTCACGACCGAGCATCCGGTTCTGTCTCCGAAGATTGCTGTGGTGAAGTCGTCTGATCCGGTGTCGGGTT
>NZ_QAJJ01000015.1:0-77187 GCF_003852455.1 Rhodococcus sp. KBW08 | reverse complement strand
GTAACGGTGCGGGTGAGGTCGCGTTCTTCGACGATCTGCGTCAGGTTGTGGACAAGGGTGCATTGAGTGGTTTGACTGCTGATGCTCCGTTGGTTGCGACGATGGTCGGCAGTGATGGTTTCTCGGTGACGGGGACCTTGGCGGCCGGTGAAACGAAGACGGTGACGTATTCGGTGAAGGTCGATGCCGATGTGGTCGGTGGGGTGTTCGTGAACAACTTCGTTGTTCCGGGTACGACTCCTCCGGTTGATCCTCCGGAGGTGTGTGATCCGGCGACGCAGCTGTGCACGACGCATCCGGTGGTGTCTCCGAAGATTGCTGTGGTGAAGTCTTCTGATCCGGTGTCGGGTTCGAATGTTGTTGCCGGTCAGGACATCAAGTACACGCTCACGTTCACGAACACTGGTAACGGTGCGGGTGAGGTGGCGTTCTTCGATGATCTGCGTGGTCTGCTTGACGATGCTGATCTGGTTGCGGGCAGCTTGTCTGCGCAGGATCCGTTGACGGCTGCGATGGTCGGCAGTGATGGTTTCTCGGTGACGGGAACCTTGGCTGCGGGTGAGAGCAAGACGGTGACGTACACCGTCACGGTCAAGGCTGATGCCGATCGTGTTGCGGCGAATGCCGACAACACGGTGCTCAACTTCGTTGTTCCGGGTACGACTCCTCCGGTTGATCCTCCGGAGGTGTGTGATCCGGCGACGCAGCTGTGCACGACGCATCCGGTTCAGGTTCCGGGGTTCACGGTCGCGAAGACTGCGGATCCGGCCTCGGGTACCAATGTCGCTGCTGGTCAGACGATCACGTACACGGTGACGGGTGCGAATACGGGTAACACGACCCTTGATCCGGTGGTGTTGACCGATGATCTGTCGAAGGTTCTCGACAATGCCGTGTTGGTGGACGGTTCGCTGAAGGCGACTGTTGACGGTGTCGACGGTGCGGCTCCGACCCTGTCGGGTACGACGCTTTCCTGGACTGGTGCTCTCGAGGCTGGTAAGTCGGTTGTTCTGACCTACCAGGTGAAGGTCAATGCCGGTGTTGCCGGTGGCACGTTGATCAACAACAAGGTCACCGGTACTGCGAAGCCGCCGACCGGTCCGGAGATCACTCCTCCGCCGGTGACGACCGAACATCCGGTGGTGTCTCCGANNGTGAGGTGGCGTTCTTCGACGATCTGCGTCAGGTTGTGGACAAGGGTGCATTGAGTGGTTTGACTGCTGATGCTCCGTTGGCTGCGACGATGGTCGGCACGGATGGTTTCTCGGTGACGGGAACCTTGGCGGCCGGTGAAACGAAGACGGTGACGTATTCGGTGAAGGTCAATGCCGATGTGGTCGGTGGGGTGTTCGTGAACAACTTCGTTGTTCCGGGTACGACTCCTCCGGTTGATCCTCCGGAGGTGTGTGATCCGGCGACGCAGCTGTGCACGACGCATCCGGTTCAGGTTCCGGGGTTCACGGTCGCGAAGACTGCGGATCCGGCCTCGGGTACCAATGTCGCTGCTGGTCAGACGATCACGTACACGGTGACGGGTGCGAATACGGGTAACACGACCCTTGATCCGGTGGTGTTGACCGATGATCTGTCGAAGGTTCTCGACAACGCGGCGTTGGTGGACGGTTCGCTCAAGGCGACTGTCGACGGTGTCGACGCGACTGCTCCGACGCTGGCGGGCACCACGCTTTCGTGGACTGGTGCACTCGAGGCTGGTAAGTCGGTTGTTCTGACCTATCAGGTGAAGGTCAATGCCGGTGTTGCCGGCGGCACGTTGATCAACAACAAGGTCACCGGTACTGCGAAGCCGCCGACCGGTCCGGAGATCACTCCTCCGCCGGTGACGACCGAACACCCGGTTGATGGCACTCCCGCAATCGAGGTACTGAAGTCCTCTGACCCGTCCACCACGAACCGTGTAGTTGGCGGCCAGGAGATCACGTACACGCTCACGTTCAAGAATGTGGGCACCGCGGATGGTGAGATCAGCTTCTACGACGATCTGACCGATGTTCTCGACGATGCAGTAATGACGAAGAATCCGGCTACTACTTCCACGCTGGTTGTTTCGGGTGTCGTCGACAACGTCTTCACGGTCACCGGAAAGCTGGCCAAGGGTGAGAGCGCGACGGTGACGTACACCGTCAAGGTCAATCCTGAGATCGGAACGTTGTCGGGTCCCGGATTCACTCCGGGAGTCCTGAACAACTACCTGGTGGTTGGTGGCGAGAACCCGCCGGTGGACTGTGTTCCGGGCGATGCTCTCTGCACCGAACACCCGGTGGACCCGCCGGAGACCACCACCACGGTGCCTCCGACGACCACCACGACGCCGCCGGTCACGACGGAACCCTGTGTTCCTCCGACGACGACCACGCGGATGGTTCCGACCACAACGGCTGCGACCACGACGGCTAGCGCGATCACTGCCGAAGACGCCGATGTGACCGGTACGGAGGAATCCACCACTACGGAGGAGACCACCACGGAGGAGACCACGACAGAAGAAGTTGTCGCGGAAGAGATAGTGGATCCGTGTGGCGTGACGACAACTACGCCGCCGACGACCACTACGCCGGTCACGACAGTTCCGCCGACCACGACGGTTCCGAACACGACGGTTCCGAACACGACGGTGCCGGTTACACCGACGATCATCATTCCCCCGATCGTCGTTGTGCCTCCGATCGTCGTACCGCCGACGGTTCCGGGTCAGCCGGTTCCGAGCACGGTTCCGGGACAGCCGAAGCCGCCGACAGCAAACCCGGGTCAGCCGGGTCAGCCGAAGCCGCAGACGTCTGCTCCTCAGGGCGGAACGATCAACTCCGGTGGTGGCGCTGGTGAGAGTGGCGTGAATACCACGTTGCTCGCAGCAGGTGGATTGGTTCTGCTGCTGGCGCTGGGAACAGGTGTTGTTCTCCTGACGCGTAAGCGTCGCGAGGATGGTGACAACTGATTCTCGTGAGAATCTGAGGTAACGACGTGGGGCAGATCGCAGAGTATGCGATCTGCCCCACAGTCGTTTTCGTGCGGTGTTACGAGCCGAGCCGAGATCCGTCCTTCTTCCAGGCCGCAACTACCGACGGGCGGGGCTGGGAGGAGCCACCGTCGGGCCAGTGGGATGCGGGGCTTTCGATGCTGGCGTCGTCGGTCTCGCCGGGGTGCTGGACGCAGACGATGACGCGCTTCTCGTCCACGATGGGGCCGCAGGTTTCGGCGCCGACGGGAACGGTGAGAAACTGCTTTGTCTCACCGCGGTTTTCGCCTTCGAGGACAACGCTGAACAGTCCGTCGTTGGACTTGAGTGCGTTGCCGTCGGTGGAGATCCACAGGTTTCCGTGCGGGTCGAAGGCAAGGTTGTCCGGGCACGAGATGGGACTGACCTTGCTCTTGTCGAAACCACCGAAGTAGGTATCGGCCATGGCCGGATCTCCGCAGACGAGAAGAAGATTCCAGCCGAAGGTGGTGCCGGCGTGGTCGTCGGTGATTTCGAGGACCTGGCCGTTCTTGTTGTTGTTCCTCGGGTTCGCTTCGTCGGCCGCGGCGCCACCGTCGACTCCGCGCTTGGTGTTGTTGGTCAGTGCGACGTAAACCTTGCCGCTCTTCGGGTTTGCTTCGAAGTCTTCGGGACGATCCATCTTCGTTGCCCCGACCTTGTCGCCGGCCTGACGGGTGAAGAC
Organism: Rhodococcus sp. KBW08; assembly: GCF_003852455.1. NCBI lineage: Bacteria > Bacillati > Actinomycetota > Actinomycetes > Mycobacteriales > Nocardiaceae > Rhodococcus > Rhodococcus sp. KBW08. The sequence goes on along the minus strand of NZ_QAJJ01000015.1, from coordinate 73,510 downwards.
AGCGACCTCCTCGGCGCTCATGCCGTCGACCAGCGATTCGCCCTTGCCGTCTTCGCCGGTGCGCAGGATGGCGACCCATTCGCCGGTTCCGTCGAACGTGCCGTCCGACGGGAGCTTGCCGCTGCCGTCGATCTCGCCGGCGGAGTTTCCGCTGAGCTTTGCAACGTACAGCGTTCCGGCGTCGAGCAGAGTCATGTTGTGGCGCATGGCTGCCTGACTCTTACCGTCCTGCATCTTTCGACTCGAGACGAACTTGTACATGTAGTCGAAGCGCTCGTCGTCGCCGCTGTAGGCCACGACGGTTCCGTCCGACGTGATGTAAATGGTGGCGGCTTCGTGCTTGAACCGTCCGAGCGCTGTGTGCTTGATCGGAGTCGACGACGGATCCCACGGATCGATCTCGACGACGTATCCGAATCGGTTGACCTCGTTGGGTTCTGCGACCAGATCGAACCGCTTGTCGAAGCGTTCCCACTTGCGCTCGGAAGCGGCGCCGGCCAGACCGTAGCGCTTCAGCCGTGCTGCCACCGCGGGATCGGTGACACCCTCGGCGTTCGCGAAGTACTGGTTGAAGTTCTCTTCACCGGAAAGCACTGTGCCCCAAGGTGTGACACCGCCGGCGCAATTGTTGAGGGTGCCGAGCACTTTGGTTCCCGTGGGATCGGCACTCGTCTTGAGGAAGTCGCTACCTGCAGCGGGGCCGGTCACGACAAACTCCGTGGTTCCGGTGATGCGGCGGTTGTTCGATCCGATCTCCGGTACCAGCTTGCCGTTGTCGGATTCGCCCTTGACCTGGACGACCGACAGTCCGTGGCTGGCCAGGCCGATCTTGAACTGCTCCTCGGTCGGGTTCTCCGCATCGTAGCCGCGGAACATCGCCGGCTCGGTGGAGTATTCGTGATTGACCACGAGCAGGTAGGTGTTGGGCTGCCCGTCGACCGGGAGCAATCCGGCGAAGTCGTTGTTGAATCCGAACTGCAGTTCCTGTGCAGCAGCAGTTTGCTTGTCGAAGTCGAAGGCCGGGGCTCCGGCGAGAACGGCGTCACCCCAACGGATGACGACGGCCTGATCGTATCCGTCAGGGACGGTGACCTTGTCTTCCTTGTTGGGGGCGACGGCACCAAAGTTCGTCCCTGCTGGTGTCGACCCGCCGCTGCTGCCGCTCGCGGATCCGGTTCCCGGTTCCGCACTTGCAGATTCGTCCGAACAGGCGACGAGGGCGCTGCCCGCTCCCACCGCGAGCACTGCCATGCCACTGCCCCGGAGCATGCCTCGACGAGTCAGTGCAGTGCGTGCGATGTCGCGAAAGTACTCGCCGCCCGAGGTGTTGGGAACCTCGTGAGAGCACGCATTTCCGCACTTGTACTGGCAGGTGATCGACGCGCGTGCAGACACGCCGTCGTGTTTGACGAACAAGGCCAAAGGCTTGATAGCCACCGTGAACTCCCGAGATTCGATGTACGGACTTCGGGAACCGTAGAAGCTCTAAGCAAGGGTAAAGGAACGTAAAAATGAACGGCAAAACAACGAGGCGACCCTTACCTGCAATGTACGACGCGTCCCCGCGGGGACGTCGCATGACATTTGTCATCGCCGATCCATGACGGTGTCACCGCAGGTGATGATGCTGCGCACTGTTTTCGGCCCCGACTTCCCGCGAGGCTTGAAGCATGAGAGAACCACATGAGGGAAGCCTCCTGACGGACCTGATGGACATCGGACCCGCACCCACGATGGGCCGCGAACTTGTTGTGATCGTGGTGAACATCGCGATCATCGGAGGGGTGTTCGCGATCATCGGCTCCAATCCGGTGTCCTGGATTCTTGTTGCCGCTCTCGCTGTCTACGCGGGCATTCGATTCGCGATCGGACTGCGCAGCTGGAACCGAGAGGAGGCGCAGCGATGAAGGGCGATCCTGTGATTGACGTAGTCGGAATGTCGCGGCGCTACGGCTCCGGCAAGGATGCGTTCGATGCCGTCCGCAATCTTGATCTGAGTGTTCAGGAAGGCGAGTTGTTCGGCCTCCTCGGAACGAACGGTGCCGGAAAGACGTCCACTCTCGAAGTGATTCAGGGCCTTTCACGAGCCACCGCCGGTACGGTGCGCGTATTGGGGATGGATCCGGTGCGTAACCGCAAGCAGATTCGCCCATCGCTGGGCATCATGCTCCAGAAGGGTGGACTTCCCCAAGACTTGACTGCTCGTGAGAGTTTGGCGATGTGGGCCGGAACGTGTTCGAATCCGCTTCCCGTCGACGAGGTGCTCGAGCGTGTGGACATGCGTGACCGTGGGGAGACCCGCGTGAAGTTCCTCTCGGGCGGTGAAGCGCGGCGACTGGATCTGGCGTGCGCGATCATCGGCCGGCCACTCGTCCTGTTTCTCGACGAACCGACTACTGGTTTGGACCCCGAAAGTCGTCGTAACACTTGGCAATTGATCGCTGATTTGAAAGCGTCGGGCGTCACCATCATGTTGACGACGCACTACCTGGACGAAGCCGAGTCCTTGTGTGACCAATTGGCGATCATGCACCGTGGATCGGTGGTGCGCAGCGGAACCGTGGCGGACGTCGTCGCGGATCATCCCGCTCAGATCAAACTGCACCGTCCAGGTCTTCCGCTCCCCGCCCTGGCCGGCGCCGAGGTTCGCGTCGAAAACGATCTTGTGGTCATCACGACTCGTACAGTCCAGGAGACGCTGACGGAACTGCTGCTGTGGGCGCAGCACAACAACATCCTGCTGACCGGCTTGGATGCCCGCGCGGCATCCCTGGAGACCGTATTCCTCTCCATTGCAGACCAATTCGATCATCACGCAACTCTCGAAGGAGCGTCGGCATGAACCGCATAGCAACCCTGTCTCGTTCGGAGTTCACGCTCCTGGGGCGAAATCGACTGTTGCTCTTCAACGCAATCGTCCTCCCGTTGATCTTTCCCGTGGGAATGCTGTATCTGTCGCGAGATGGCGGGCTGTCGGACAAGTCGGTGTCGGCAGGCCTCGAAGTGTTTGCACTCTTCCTTCTCGTGTTCGTGGTCTTCTACAACCTCCTGTCGGTGTACGCGACGCGTCGTGACGAGTTGGTTCTCAAGCGACTACGCACCGGGGAATGCAGCGACGCCGAGATCCTTGCGGGCCCGGCGGTGCCCTCGTGGGTTCTCACCGGCCTGTTGACGGTGGTCATCGGAATCGCCGTGATGGTTCTCGGCGGCAGTGCTCCGGTCAATCCGGTGCTGGTGCTGGTCGCGGTGATCGGCGGCGCTGCGCTCTTCACCGCGCTGGCGTTGATCACTTCGGCTGTCACTCGGAACGCGGAGGCGGCGCAGATCACCTGCATGCCGATTCTGATTCTGGCGACGGCAGGTATGTCTTCGATCAGGAACGTCGTGCCGGACAACGTTGCTCGCATTCTCGATTTCACTCCGCTGGCCGCGGTAGTCGACCTTCTCAATCTCGGATGGCTGGGGAGAACTACTGGCGAATTGGCCGATCTGGGCGATGCGCCCGGTGCTGCGGCCGGATTTGTCGACACCTTCGGTTCGGCTGGGCAACCGCTGTTGGTCATGCTGGCGTGGATCGTCGGTTCGGTTCTGATTGCGAACGTCCACTTCCGCTGGGAACCGCGTTCGTAGAACTCTGAGAAGGTAGTGGGCATGATCGCGCAGAACTTCGGACGCTGGAATCCGAGACGGACCTGGCGAACCGCGTCGAACGTCGACAAGGTTCGCCTCTACACGCGGCAGTCGTTCATCATGGTCGCAGTGGTTTTCGGTGGCTTCGGTGCGGTCACCGAGATCATTGCCGATCGGTATCTGTCGGGTGTCTTCCTCGGAATCAGTGCCGGTGCGTGCGTCGTCGCCGTGTCTCGGATGCCTGATCTGGGCGGAGTCGTGGCCAAGCCCGTTCAGATTCCTCTTGCCGTGATGACGTTGTCGGCGTTCTGCTCGGCGGGAATTGCCTTGGGAAGCAATGGCGAGAACGGCCCGTACTTCTGGCTGGCGGCAATTCTCGTCGTGCCGCTTGCGGGGTTGACGTCGCTACGCTGGCTGATCGTGGGCTCGGTGGCCGCCGGGGTTGTATTGGGACTGCTTGCGGGTCCGGAAAGCGGGGTGTCCGTCGGAATCGTTTCCGGCTTCATGGGGCTGACCGTCTACATGTCGGTGTGGCTGCTGCGGATGGTCACCGAATTGGACGAGGCGCGCGGAGCCGCCGCCGCTCTGTCCGTCGCCGAGGAGCGGTTGCGATTTTCTCGCGATCTCCATGACGTCGTCGGGCGGGCACTGTCTGCAATTGCGGTGAAAAGTGAACTTGCAGCCACGCTTTCACGACGCGGCGACGATCGTGCCGCCGCGCAGATGGACGAAGTGCGCGAACTTGCGCAAGATTCACTCGACGAAGCGCGCGAGTTGGTTCGGGGATACCGGTCCATCGCCTTGGCGTCCGAGCTGGCCGGTGCGCAGTCGCTGCTCGAGGCCGCCGGAATCTCTACTGCGATACGTGGATCGGCAGATCAACTACCGGTGGAACTGGCCGAAGCCGCTGCCTGGGTCGTCCGTGAAGGCGTGACCAACATTCTCCGGCACTCCAGTGCCGAGAATTGCAGCATCGAGGTGTTGGCGGACGGCGTCGTGATCGCCAACGACGGCGCACGTATCGCAGAGCCGAACAACGGAACCGGCCTGAACGGATTGCGCGAGCGCGTCGGCGCCGTCGGAGGAACTGTCGAAACCGTGCAGGACGAAGATCGCTTCACCCTCACCGCCCACTTTCCGTCCCGAACGAAGGAGTCTCGGTGACCGAGCCGATCAAGGTACTGCTGGCCGACGACGAGAACCTGATCCGCTCGGCGCTGGCAATGATGTTGTCGCTCGAGGACGACATCGTTGTCGTCGCGGAAGCCGAATCCGGCGAGGATGCCGTGATCGCTGCTGCAAAGCATCAACCTGACGTAGCCGTGCTCGACCTTCAAATGGCAGGTATCGACGGTATAGAGACGGCGCAACAGATTGCGCAGACGGTCTCGGGGTGCGCCTCGATCATCGTGACGAGTCACGGGCGTCCCGGATACCTGAAGAAGGCACTTTCAGCCGGCGTCCGCGGATTTCTGCCGAAGACGACGCCTGCGGCGACGCTCGCCGAGGTGGTTCGCAGCGTCCACGCGGGCGGGAGGTACGTCGACCCGTCGTTGGCTGCCGAGGCAATCGGCGCCGGCGACTCACCGCTTACTCCGCGCGAAGCGGACGTACTCGAGTACGCGGCCGACGGAGCATCCATCGAGCAGATCGCTTCCCGGGCACACCTCTCTGCGGGTACCACCCGAAACTATTTGTCGTCAGCTGTCACCAAACTCGGTGCTGCGAATCGGCACGAAGCTGCGGTGATCGCCCGCCGGCAGGGGTGGATTTAGGGCCCGAAGCCCCGTGATGTCGAGAATAGCCGGGCGATGTCGAGAATCTCCGACTTGCTACGTCCCTGTAGTGAAGTGCGACCAGAATGGGTGGCACCGACACAGAGGAGATTCACGATGGCCAAGTACTTGCTGCTCAAGCACTACCGCGGCGCTCCGGCTGCAGTCAACGACGTGCCGATGGACCAGTGGACACCGGACGAGATCACGGCTCACGTGAAGTACATGCAGGACTTCGCGGATCGGCTCGAGAAGGCGGGCGAGTTCGTCGATGGTCAGGCTCTCGCTCCTGAGGGCACCTTTGTCCGGTACGACGGTGAGGGTCGCCCCCCGGTCACCGATGGCCCGTTCGCGGAAACCAAGGACCTCGTTGCCGGCTGGATGGTGATCGACGTCGACAGCTACGACCGTGCCGTCGAATTGGCCGGGGAACTTTCGGCCGCGCCCGGCGCAGGCGGGAAGCCGATTCACGAATGGCTCGAACTGCGCCCGTTCCTGACCGAGCCGCCGACAATCACGGACTGACAACTCTCATGGACGACGCCCTGCTTCGGAGTCTGACTCCGAGCGTGCTCGGCATCCTCGTCCGCCGCGGAGCAGATTTCGCGTCGGCCGAGGACGCCGTGCAGGACGCTCTGCTCGAGGCGGTCAGGGTCTGGCCGGACAACCCGCCACGGGACCCGAAGGGCTGGCTGGTCACGGTGGCCTGGCGGCGGTTCCTCGACGGGATCCGGTCGGATGTGGCTCGCCGTAAGCGGGAGTACCTGGCTGACGAGCAGCCAGGCGAGCGGCCGGTCAGCGGGTCAGTGCCGGGCGTGGACGACACACTTCAGCTCTACTTTCTGTGCGCGCACCCGTCGTTGACGCCGTCGTCCGCTGTTGCACTCACACTGCGCGCTGTCGGCGGGCTCACCACGCGCCAGATTGCGCAGGCCTACCTGGTGCCTGAGGCGACGATGGCTCAGCGCATCAGCCGAGCCAAGCGCACGGTCTCCGGCGTCCGGTTCGAGCAACCCGGCGATGTCGCCACCGTCCTACGTGTCCTCTATCTGGTCTTCAACGAGGGGTACTCCGGTGACGTCGACCTCGCTGCCGAGGCCATCCGGCTCACCCGGCAGTTGGCGGCCGCGATCGATCACCCCGAAGTCGCAGGGTTGCTCGCACTGATGCTGCTCCATCACGCTCGCCGAGTCGCGCGAACTGCCGCGGACGGCAGTCTGGTTCCGCTAGCCGAGCAGGATCGCAGCCGGTGGGACACCGATTCGATTGCGGAAGGAGTCGTGATCCTCCAGGCAGCTCTCGCCCGCGACCGGCTCGGTGAGTTCCAGGCCCAGGCCGCCGTCGCTGCACTCCATGCCGACGCTCTCACAGCAGACCAGACCGATTGGGTGCAGATCGTGGAGTGGTACGACGAACTCGCAGCCTTGACCGACAGCCCGATCGTCCGGCTCAACCGAGCGGTGGCCGTCGGCGAGGCGGACGGACCACGCGCCGGCTTGGCAGCTCTTGCCGCGCTGGACGATTCACTTCCACGCCATGCCGCAGTCGAGGCCTATCTCCGCGAACGCGACGGAGACCTGGAGACGGCGGCGAGGTTGTATGCCGATGCAGCGCACAAGGCATCCAACCTCGCCGAACGTGATCATCTGATGCTTCAGGCGTCGAGGATCAACACCCGTCGATCTCCCGCAAGCGCCCCCGAGTCAGAGGACCTGTGACAGGAACGCTTGCAGTCGATCTGTTTCTGGATCGTCGAAAAGCTGTTCCGGAGTACCGGTTTCGACTACGGCGCCACGATCCATGAACAGCACCTTGTCGGAAACGGAACGCGCGAAACCCATTTCGTGCGTTACGACGACCATGGTCATGCCGGACTTCGCGAGATCGGCCATCAATGCCAGAACACCCTTGACCAGTTCGGGGTCCAGAGCCGACGTCGCCTCGTCGAAGAACATGACCTCAGGCTTCATCGCCAGGGCGCGGGCAATGGCGACGCGCTGCTGCTGACCTCCCGAAAGGTTGCCAGGCCGCGAGTCCGCCTTCTCCCTGAGCCCCACCAGGTCGAGCTGCTCGAGCGCGAGAGCCCGAGCTTGCTCCTTGGACAAACCCTTGAGCTTGTTCGGCCCGAGCGCGATGTTCTCGGCGACGGTCTTGTGCGGGAACAGGTTGAAGTGCTGGAACACCATGCCGATTCGCTGGCGAAGCTCGTCGGGGTTGTCCTTCAGGACGGACTTACCGTCGAGCAGTACGTCACCCTGCTCGGGCTCGTGCAGACGGTTCAGCACCCGCAGGAGCGTCGACTTACCCGAACCGGAGGGTCCGATGACGGTGACGGTGTTTCCGGCGTCGACGTGCAGGTTGACGCCGCGAAGCACCTTGTTGGTACCGAAGGACAGATGCAGGTCCTTGCCGGTGAGCGATACGGACTTCAGTTCAGAGCTGGTTGTCATGTCCTCAGCCCCTTTCCACGACGATGGCCTGCTCGAGCGGATCCAACGTGCCTGAAGTGTCGGCGCGTCCGGTCCGGAGTCGGTTGTCGATGTAGTTGACGAGGTGCGTCAGCGGGATGGTCAGAGCAAGGTAGAACAGGCCTGCCGCAACGAGCGGGGACAGGCTGCCGGTCTGGGCGTTGAGATCACGTCCGACGGCAAACAGTTCCCGCTGGGTGACGAGGAGACCGAGGAAGTAGATCAGCGACGAGTCCTTGATCAGCGAGATGAACTGGTTCATCAATGCCGGAAGAACGCGTCGTACACCCTGCGGGATGACGACCAGCGACATGGACTTGCGGTAGCTGAAGCCGAGGGCACGGGAAGCCTCGAGCTGCCCGGACTCGACGCTCTGGATACCGGATCTGAAGATCTCACCGATGTACGCCGACGCGAGCAGTGACAGCGCCGCGACACCGAGCCAGTACGGATTGCTGCCGGTGATTCCCTTGACGATCGGGCCGACGCCGAGCCCGATGATCAAGATGATGACGACTGCGGGCAGTCCGCGGAAGATATCGGTGTAGACGCGGGCCGGCCAGCGCAGCCAACGGGTGCGCGAGATACCGGCGACAGCGAGCAGCATGCCGAGGATCGTGCCGATGATGCCCGACGCGAGCGCAAGGATAAGTGTGTTGGGAAGACCGGTCTTGAGGAGATCGGGAAACGCCTTCTTGTACAGATCCCAGTCGAAGAACGTGTCCTTGAGCTGTTCGAGCGTCGACTTCGGCTGGTACGACGCGGTATCTCCACCGTCGCCGTTTGCTGCGTTTTCTGCCGCGATGGCTGCGAAGTCGGGCAGTTCCGGAGTGGCCGCTGCCTTGGATCCGGGCTTCCAGCCTTCAGGGAGTTGGCGCGGTACCCAATCGGAGTACAGCTGAGACCAGGTTCCGTCGTCGATGACTGCATCGAGGCCGGAGTTGAGGGCGTCGATCAGCGGCTGGTTTTCCTTGTTCACCGCCCAGCCGACGAAGTTGTTGACCGAGAAGGTGTTCTGGATGATCGAGGTCGGATCGCCGGGAGCGATGGCGCCTTCGGCCTGCTGAGACGGAGCTACCCAGGCGTCGATCTGTCCGGACTTGAGGTTCGCGTACGCCGTGGCGTAGTCGGGAAACTTCACGGGATCGAGCTTGAGCGTGTTCACGACGTAGTCGTCCTGCACGGTTCCCTGCACGACGCCGATGCGCTTGGAGGCATCCAGGTCACCGAAGCCGGTGATGGCGCTGCCGTTGGGTACGACGAGGGAGAAGTATCCGAAGTCGTAGCCGTTGGTGAAGCCGACGGTGTTGCGACGGTCGTCGGTGGTGGTGATGGACGACGAGCCGACGTCGAAGCGTCGGCCGGCAACCTGGGCGAGGAGACCGGCGAACTCGGTGCCGACGAACTCGACCTTCAGGCCCAGCTTGTCCGCGACGGCCTTCAGGAGTTCGTTGTCGTATCCGGTGTACTGATTCTCGGAGTTGACGCAGATGCTCGGGGGCGCGTCACCGAGCGTGCCGACCGTGATGACCCCGGGCTTGATCAAGTTCAGCTTCGAGGTGTCGATCTGATCGACCGGGGTGACGGTGGCCGTGGTGTAGCGGTCTTCGGCGCCCGCACCCGCTGCCGCGTCCAGATTGGTGGGTGCCGCGGTTGCGGCCCCCACTCCAGGAGGTGCACACAGGTCTGTGGGGGCTGCCGACGAATCCGAGCCACTCGAGCACGATGACAGAGTCAGCGCCAGGAGGGCAGTGAGGAGCAGTGCCACCACCAGGCGGATCTTCGCTGCGACGGAAGAAAACATGCGTGCAGCGTAAACCTAAGGGTAGCCATTTCTCCGTGTAGAACTGTTGACAGTTTCCGGACAAGCGGCCGTTGCGCTGCGGGCATGCCTTCAAATCAGCGTGATTTTAAATATCGCCAGGTCGGGGAATCTCGTGCCGAAGGGATCGGCGTCAGCGGACGGGTGCGAGTTCGACGCCCGGCGGAGGTACCAGGCGACGCAGCGTCCCGTCGAAGCCGGTGACGTAGAGCGCCCAGCCATCGCCGTCCTGTCCTATACGCACTGAACTCGGCCCGGTCCACCCATTCGAAAGACCCGAAGCGACGACGCAGGACGCGCCGGTTTCAGGGTTTACGCGATAGATAGAGCCTTCGACGTGAGCTGCGGCGTAGAGCATTCCATCCTGCGACATTGTCAGATCGTCGAGGCCGGGGATCAGGCTCGGGACCGTCGTTGCAACGGTCCACGTGTCAGGGGAATCCAAGGGCACTCGAATGATCTGACCGGTGAACAGGTCATCGGTGTACACGGCTCGATGATCCGGACTGAGCGCGAGTCCCTCCGAACGCGGCACGGTCGACCAATTGGGTACGACGGCTCCGGAGTCGTTCAGATAGCGCGACACGCCCTTCGACTGGCCGCCTTCTGTTCCGACCCACGTGGTCAGTAGATCGCCGTCGGGTAGGCGGAGCAGGCCGTTGCCCGCGAAGTCGACGGGTGCGGACAGCTGATCCGTCGTGGTGTCCAGGTGCCACAGCTTGCCGTCCTGTCTGGTGAGGAAGGACAGCCTCGAACCGTCGAGTTGCAAACCGCCAGGGGCACCCATGCCGTCGAGGACTGTTCGTACCTGTCCTGCGGCGTCGACGTGATAGACCTTCGACTCGCCGGAGAGGTAGAACCCGCCGTTGTCATCGGGCTCGAGGTTCTCGAGCTGCTCCAACCCCCGCGCTACGGTCTCGACCTGCCAATCGCCGCACATCGGCGCGGCTGTCCAGGTGGCCTCCGCCGGCGTCGCCGCAGCAACGGTCCCGGCTGCGATTGCCGCGACGATCAACAGCGCCCGAGTTCGGTTGCGTGATACCCCCATTGCGCACAACTTACGGCAAACCGGACCAATATCAAACGGTCTGGTCGGTATACCCGGCACCCAGGGGGTCGCTCCAGGTGGTCCACACGTCTGGCCCGAGTTCGATCTCGGCTGTGGTGAGTAGACACGCGTCGAGTTCTCGGTGCAGTAGAGACGGGTCGATGGCTTGGCCGATGAAGACGAGTTCCTGTCGGCAGTCACCGACAGGTTCTTCCCACTTGTCGAGGATTCCGTCGCGGCGGTAATCGTCGGCCGGCCACTCGTCACGGGGTAGAAACTTCCACCAACGGCCGACGTATCCGTGGCGAATGAGATGACCGGCCTGGGAAATACTCCCGATCTCGGTGAACCGGCCGGCATTCCAGTAGTAGCCCTTGGCCCGGAGTAACTTTCCGTTGGTCCACTCGCTGCTGAGGAAGTCATGCAGACGTTGGGGGTGGAAGGGTGCGCGCTCGCGGTACACCACCGAACTGATTCCGTACTCTTCGGTTTCGGGAGTGTGTTCACCTTGTAGTTCTTGTAACCATCCGGGGGCCTGTGCAGCTTTCTCGAGCGAGAACAAACCGGTGTCGAGAATCGTGTCGAGTGGGATGCGACCGAGCGTCATCGGAACAATCGCAGCGGTTGCGTTCAAAGATCGCAGGACCGCGGTCAATTCGACCAGGTGCTGGTGCGAGATCAGATCGGCCTTGCTCACCAGGATGACGTCGGCAAACTCGATCTGGTCGACAAGTAGATCCGCGATGTCTCGTTCATCTTCCGGAGCATCGGCTTCGACGCGACCTCCAGCCGTGTAGTCGCGCAGAAAACTGTTGCCGTCGACCACGGTGACCATGGTGTCGAGTCGGGCGACGTCGGCCAGAGCGTGGCCGTCGGTATCGATGAAGGTGAACGTCTCCGCGACGGGCAGCGGTTCGGAGATGCCCGAAGATTCGATGAGAAGGTAGTCGAATCGGCCAGCAGCGGCCAGGGCGCTGATCTCGGAAAGAAGATCCTCTCGCAGAGTGCAGCAGATGCAGCCGTTGGTCATCTCGACCAGTTTCTCCTCGGAGCGACTGAGCGAGATCTCACGCTCGACTTCTGCACTGTCGATGTTGATTTCGCTCATGTCGTTGACGATCACCGCAACCCGACGGCCCTCCCGATTGCGCAGGATCTCGTTGAGTAGCGTCGTCTTCCCGGCGCCCAGGAAACCTGACAGCACCGTGACCGGAAGTCGTGTGTCGACCATGATTTCCAGTGTCCTTCCGAATGAGTGAATCGTGGTGATCAGGCGGCGGTCGCACGAACCGCTGTGATCGCGTGACCGCCGCCTGGAATGCTGGAAGATCAGGCCGCAGGCTCGAGGTAACCCTCGAAGAGGTCGACAACGACGCTTCCACCGTCGGTGTCGCTACCGAACAATTCCTCGGCGGCGAACTTCACGTGGTACGTCGGTTCTTCGCCGGCGTCGTTGCGCCCGTGGCCGATTGCGTCGGGAAACGGCCACTTCTCGGTAGTTCGATGAGAGATGGTTCCCACTCGTCCACGGCAGTATGCAGGCATTCGAATATGCCCCGGAACGTACTCGTCGCGTACGCGTACTCGCTGCCCGACTTCGAAGGTGGTCGTCTCGACGGGTGCCGGCCGCCCTTCGGATTCGCTGGGCCGTGACAGTGGGAACGGTCCCCCCGCAAGGCTTTCGAGTTCGTCCTGCGTCAGGATTCCCTTTTCGACCATCAATGTCGCGACACCGATGACGTACCTCTCGTAGTACGGGGTCATCATGTAGTGGCGCGGCTCCATCCGCTCGACGACGTATCGCACTTCGTCGACGCTGAAGGCCCCGAGTTCGGCGACACCGGCGAACATCAGGCTGTAGGGCAGGTGTTCCCATTCGGCGTGAAAGGTGGGGCCGATGTCGGCGTTGACGGTATGCGGGACTTTGCCGAAGCCTTGTACTCCGGCAAGATCGTGTACTCCATCCATGGTGTGCTTCCTTCTTGTCGGGGTGATCAGACGGTGGGAACCTGCGGGATTGCAACCCCGATCAGGCAGTCCTTGGTGACGATTTCCTGCAGTTGTTCCTGGCTCCAGCCTTCGGTGCCGGCGGGACGCTGCGGGAGGACCATGTAGCGAGTTTCGGCGGTGGTGTCGTAGACGCGAATCTCGATGTCCGACGCGATCTCGGTTCCCATCTCGGAGAGAACCTTCCGTGGTTCGCGGACCACGCGCGCACGGTATTCGAAGCTCTTGTACCAGGTGGGTGGCAGACCGAGGATGGGCCACGCGGTGCATGAACACAGGGAGCACACGATCACGTTCTTGAGGGTCGGGGTGTCTTCGACTGCCACGATGTATTCGCCCTGGGGGCCCAGATATCCGTACTGGGCAACCGCGGCGGTACCGTCGGTGAGAAGCAGCTGCCGGAAATCGGGGTCGGTCCAAGCCCGCGCGACCAATTCCGCTCCGCGCCTTGGACTGAAGTCCTCCTCGAAGGTCTTCTTCCATCCCTCGACGTAACCGTCGGGTACCAATCCCTTACCGTCGAGTGCGCGGAACAGGGCCCACGCGCGATCGGAGACCGGCGCCTGGGCCGGTGCGGCGTTCTCCGTTGTGTGGTCGATCGTTACTGACATCTGGTTCACCTTTTCTATGCGGGCTGATCATGTGTGAATCGGTGGAATTTGTTGTGCAAGTGCGGATACAGGACTAGGTGAGGCTGAGTTGTGGTGCGGAGTCGGAGATGTGGTCGGCCGGCGTCGGAAACGCGCCGCGAAGCTTTTCGAATGCGCGCCCGACTCGGAGGACCGTCGCATCGTCGAAGGTTTTGCCGGTGATCATCATTCCGACCGGAAGCCCGTTTACCAGGCCGGCCGGAACGGACAGGGACGGATGTCCGGTCACGTCGAATGGTGCCGTGTTGGCGATCATCCCGAGAGCCTTTGTGATGAAGGTTGCACGATCCACGTCCTTCGCCGGCAATTCGGATGCGACGTAGGGCAGTGTTGGCATCACCAGGACGTCGAATTGTCTCAAGGCAGTGTCGTAGGCGGCGCGGGCGAGCGGTACGAGGTTCCGGGCTTTGCCGTAGCTCGCGCCGCCGAGGGTGGTGATGCCGTGGTGGCCGGTCAGGGCCACCAGTTTGACGGTTTCGGACAGAGCGTCGGCGTGCTGAATGCGTCGAGAAGCAAAGTGTGCCATCAGTTCCGGATCGTACAAACCTTCGGCGTTCATGCCGTATCCGTTGCCGTCCAACATCTGGTAGGCACCACCGTCCGTGGCGATCACGTTCCAGATGTGGAAAGCATGCAGATGCCACGGGATGTTTACTTCCTCTACCGTGCAACCGATTTCGGTCAGACTGTGTGCCGCTGCGCGGACTGCGTCGTCGACCTCGGGCTGTGAGACCGCGTGCCCGAATCCCTCTCGAACGATTCCGATTCGCAGGCCGTCCACATCGGAGTCGAGGGTGGACAGATAGTCACCTGCTTCGACGCTGTCGGCTTGGCGTGGGTCGTTACCGTCGCGGCCGGCGATGACCGAGAGCATCAGTGCTGCATCGTGGACCGTGCGTGTGATCGGGCCGAGATGGTCGATTGTTCGCTCGATGGGAAATGCACCGGTATACGGGACGAGCCCGAACGTCGGCTTGTGTCCGACGACGCCGCAGAATGCCGCCGGGATCCGGATCGATCCGCCTTGATCCCCGCCGATGGCAAGATCGACGTCACCGTTTGCGACGAGTGCTGCACTGCCGCCGGATGATCCACCTGCTTCGCGCTGCCGGTCCCATGGATTGCGGACCGGTCCGCTTGCCGGTGTGAAGCTCGAACCGGAGAAACACAGGTCCTCACACACAGCTTTGCCCGCGACGGTTGCACCGGCCGCCAGTAGTCGAGTGACCACAGTCGCGTCGCGAGACGGGGTGAATCCCTCTACCGTCCGAGATCCGTTCATCATCGGAACTCCGGCCACGGTCACGTTGTCCTTGATCGCCACGCGTCGGCCGGTCAGGACGCCGTCCGACGTCGGCGGGATGCTGGTGGTCACATACCAAGCGCTCAAAGGATTTTCGCTCGCACTTGGCACCGCGTGCTCGCGTGACGTGGTCGGCGGGGTCGCCTCGTCGGCGTACAACTGGTCGACGACGTCGTAGGAGCCCAGTGCTCCGTCGATCAGTGCCGGCCACTCGAGCCGGGCTGTTTTGTCGAGAGTGATGCCGTAATGCCTTGCGGCGGCGTCTATTGCTTTGTCGTCAGGTCGGATTGTCGCCATGAGAAGTGTGCTCCTGATGTGATCGGCTTCACTTGTCTTTCAGACTAGGGCCGGATCCATAATTGCGTCAATAGGTATCGACATATTGACTCGTTAAGTTCGGGTTACGTGCGCTCAGAGAGAGCGTGGGTACAGTCGCCCACGGCGTGATTCAGCGATCAGAATCGGCCGATTCAGTGGAACACCGGTGTTCGTAGAGCTTTTCGGTGTCGTGGCAAGCTGCCGAAGTACTGTTTCCGGATCGCCCGCCGACGTTCGTTCGACTGCGCGTGCGTAAGCGACGATCGCTTCGTACGTTGTCTCGGACAGGGAACTGAGCGGAGGCAGGAGTTCGTTCGAGCTTGCGCTGTATCGCTTTTCGAGGTCGTGGTCACCGGCTGCGGATTGGAAGTAGCCGAATGCCGCCCAGACTCCGTCGGCATCGGAATTGCCGATGAGCTGCTGAGTGGCCTCGTCGAGGACCAATGCAAACGTCCGCGTGGTGGCCCGCAGTCCGTGCTGGGCACATTGTCGTTCGAAGAAGACCTCGTCATGGCCCACAAGGGTGGAAAGAATCAGTTCGGCCCCGGAGTCGGCTATCGACTCGATGATGCGTGAGAAGTCGGTTGTCCCCAACGGTACGTACACTTCGCCGGCCACCGAACCTGTGGATTCGGCGATCACACGTCGGGCCGCCCAATGCGCTCCGAACGACCACGAATACTGCTGACCGACCAGGAACCAAGTGCGAGAACCGGTCTCGGTCATCATTGCGGGAATGCCCGCTCGTGTCTGGTCGAGTGGCCGCTCACCCAATCGAAGTACTCCCGGACGCGATCGACCTCCTTCGTTGAGAACTGTGTGCACCAACAGCACACCGGTGTTCTGCAACGCAGATGCAGCGGCATTGAAGGTCGACGACGTCACGCACGCGAAAATGGCGCGGCACCCGCTTTTCACCAATCGCAGCGCGGTCGCCGCTCCGGCCGCCGAGTCGGAAGCGTCATCGCCGATCACCAAGTCGACGAGAACGCCGCCGACACCGCCGTCGGCATTGATCTCTTCCACGGCCAGGGCAGCGAGTGTTTCTGTCGCCTGGGCGAATACAGCTGCCGGGCCGGATTTGCTGACCAGCAATCCGATCCGATGTCGGTCGGAACGCGGAGGCTCGGGTGGAGCGAATCCGCGCTTGTTGGCAAGCCAGGAAATGCCGTCCTGATCGAGGCTGGACTCGAGAACGATCCGGGTTCCGGTGCCGTCGGGAAAGAACCGGATCGTCAGGCGGCCGCGCCACGGTTGGTGGTGCACTATCACTACCGATCGGCCCCGCTTCACGCCGGCGACGTAACCCAACAGCGTGATCGGCATTCCGGCTGGATCCGCACGTACGCCGTCGCCGACGGGAAGGGAGATGGCGACAGCGGCCCCGACCGTCAGTTGTTCACATTCGAGTTCGAGCAGTTGCCCCGTTTCGAGGCGCTCGAAGGCTGACCCTGGTGGGTCGGTCGTCACGATCTGTGCCGTTACGGAGAGACCTGGCACGTTCTACTTCCTGCCTGAAATAGATGCTGGGGCTCAACCAGGGCCTCACGCCCGGCGACGCGCCGAAGCCGGTTCGGAATCCTCAGTCGCCGTAGTCGGCGACTCGGGCGTGTTCGAACCTGCTTCCAGAGCCCGCCCGAGGACGTCGCGCAGGAACTGGAGTGCGTCGTTGGCCGGCCCCGACGGATCGATCGAGAACAAGCGATGACGTCCCTGACGCCGTTCGACGATCACTCCGGACAACCGCAGCGCCTTGAGATGTGTGGATACCGTGGTGCGACCGACCGTCGAAATTTGATCGCTGATGAAACCCGCATTGCACTCGCCGTGGGTAGCCAGAGTGTCGAGAATCTGTCGACGTACCTGGTCGGCCAGCACAGCAAACGCCAACTCTTCGTTTCGTTGAGTAGTCACTGTCTGCTGTCCGCGCTTCCTCGATGGCCTCTACTGCGATATGTCGACACTCGTCAACATATCTCGAGTTGCCTCCGAGGGAAAGAACGTCGCCGAAGATTCCCGGCGGCTTCGGTCAGTGCTCGGCGATGGTCACTGCATCGCGCAGCATGCCGGTGCCGGGATGGCAATTGATGTACTCGTACAGCTGATCGGCGGCATCGAATACCGAGACCTCATGGTAGAGACGCAATTTCGACAGACCCGCGGCCACCCGGAAAAACGTCGTGAAGATCCGCAGATGGGTGGGGTGGGATTCCGACCACCGTTCGAGTTGGTCGAGTGAGGCCCAGTGACCGATGTTGTAGCTCAGGTCGAGGAAGTTTCCGTCGATGTCGATGTTGCGCACGAATCGGTTGCTGTAGCACCCGACGGCCGGGCCGTTGTCGCGGAGGAAATCCATGCCCGATTGGAGGGTGGGCAGGATTTCGTCCAGGTAGAGGCTGCGCTCGTCTGCTTCCGCGTCGGCCCAGTCCTGTCCGGACCTGATCAGTGCGATGTTGTCGTGCCCCCGCACTACTACGCGTCCAGCTACGGCGGGGTCACCGGCGATGACCCGCAGTTCGCCCGAGGCCTGCATCCAGTCGGTTTGGGAGATCGGAAACCGCTCGCGCATCGAACCCCAGTAGCCGTGTTCGTTGATCTCGCCACTGATGCCGTCCATGACCGCTCCGACCCCGGGAAGGTCGTCTTGGAACGCGTAGAGCGTTTCGAACTGTTCGGCTCTCGGTGCCACGATCTCGCGGAAGAACCCCAACCCGTCCGACAGGCGGTCTTCGGACTCCCACCAGGAAGCTATTGGAGTCGATGTGCTCCAACGATGTTGGGAGGAAACATCTTTCCAGTATCCGACCACGATCAGGTTCTCGTAGCCCTGGTTGTCGATGTGATGGGTGAGATCGTGGTGTGCCGGCCCGTCCGGCAAGTCGAAGCCGGCGACGATATCCCGCATCGCCTGCAGTGCAGCCGGGCGCTGATCTTCGTCGCGGAACTGCACGCCGAGATAGCCCATCACGACCTGTTGCAATGCGTCGTCTGCGCGCCCGACCCACATGGGAAATGGTGGCGTATAGGTATCCGGAACGCGCCTGGTCAACGTGCGCGGGCATTGAAGGTGTTCACCGATTGCAGATTCCATGAGTGCTCCCTGTGGTGTGGGTAGTCGAATCGGGTGCCTGGCACTTGGCAGCGCCGTGCCGAAAATCTACGCCCGCGAGGCCGATCAAACTTGGCCGTCAACGCCCGATATTTGGCCTACCGCGCCAAGAATTGTGGATAGGCGTCGGCGACAGAACGTTTTGGACACCATGTTGAATGGGCAAGTGGCTGAATATGTTACAGATCAGCGGGGATTGCTTGGGGTCGCTGCTTGCGACCGGTACCGCCGCGGGCTGATTCCGAACTCCGCCTTGAATGCGCGACTGAAGGCGGCCAGGTCGGTGAATCCCCAGCGGTGAGAAATCTGGGTCAGTGACCGCTCTGCTGCGTGGCGTTGCACGATCTCGCGACGGCAACCGTCGAGTCGACGGCTGCGAATCGAGCGTGACACCGTCGTGCCGTGTTCGGCGAAGGCTCGGTGCAACTGGCGAATGGAGACTTTGACCGATCCCGCGATGTCCACCGGAGACAGGGCCGGGTCAGCGATGCGGGCGTCTATGACCGACAGGGCGGATTCGTAGAGGCTGGTTCGCCGAGAGGTGATCGGACGTGCCGTTGCGTGAAGAACGGACTTGACCAGGCTGCCGATCTCGTTGACGACTTCCTCTTCGTCTCCGCTCGCGTCGGACGTCATGCGGACGGAGGCAAGATCGTGAAGAAAGCGACCCAGCAGGCCACTCAGGCCCGCGTGTCCGTCGAAAGCGATGGCGGTCAAGCTCGTGACCTCCGCGTCGCTGAGCGACAGGTACGACCGTGGCCAGGTGAATACCTCGAGTCCCCAGATGCCGTCGTGTGCGTGTCCCTCGATCTGCCAATCGAAGGGGCGCGTGGTGTCGTACAGGACGTAGTCGCCACGTCGCAGGACGCATTCGCGGTCGTCTTGGCGCACTACCGCGCTACCGCGGCGGATCATGCCGATTTGCAGGTAGTCCGCACCGTCGCTCTTGATCAGGCTGCTGCTACGGACTATTCGTTGTTCCATCGATTGAACTGCGGACACCCGAACGTGAGCGAGTTGGGCCGAGTGCACGGCCCCGCTGAATCCGTCGCCGTCTTCGATGTCGGATACGTCGAGCGCGACAAAATGCTCACGCAACAAATCTGCCCAGTCGCCCGTGAGATTCGTGCGTGTGGGCAGGGAGAAGCCGGATCGCGTGAGCATTGCAGGGCGCCTCCTCGCAGAAAAGCCGAAGTTCTCGGGTGCTCGATGTTCAGAGAGTAATCCCGCACATCAGACATGTCGACAGGAGTCGACATGTCATCACGCCGGGGAGAAATTGTTTGCCATACAAACAACGTCGAGTTATTGTTTGTCATACAAACAAGTAGGAGTTCGTGATGGTCACCGAGGCAGTTCCCGCAGCGCGCGCCACGCGTGAGTCGGGCAAGCAGACGCGTATGGCGCTGTTCAATGCCGCAACCGAGCTGTTTCTCGAACACGGCGACAGCGTGTCCATCGCGCAGATCTGCACCGCCGCCGGCGCTCATCCCAACCAGGTGACCTACTACTACGGTTCCAAAGAGAAGCTCTTCGTCGAGGTGGCGTGTGCGGCCGTTCTGCGCGCGGGCAAGCGCGCCGAGGTTGATGCCGCCGATGCCGACACTGTCGGTGACTACACCGAGAAATTGGTCGGATCCCTCCTGGGCTCGGGCGCTCCCAGCGTCGAACTGTTCGTGGAAGCGATGATGATGACGGGTCGTCGTGGTGAACTCCGTGACCTGATCTCCGAAACGCTTCGCACTCTGCATTCCTCGGGTGAAACTGCCCTCCTTCGTACTTTGGTCCGCACCGGCTGGCAGCTACGCGCGGGCATCGACGTCGAATCCAAGGCCTTCTGGTCTGCGATCTTCGGCCTCGTCATCCAGAAGACTGCCACCGGCGAGAGCTTCGGCTACTCCCTCGAGGAGGCGGTCGCCGTCATCTTCGCCACTCTCCAGATACCCGACGCCGTACTCAACAGCTCGATGGAATGAACTCTCTTCGAGCGTGATTCTCCGACAAGGACTTCGATGGACATCGTTCGCGTATTCGACAGCAACGTCACCAAGACCCCGGACAAACCCTTCCTGATATTCGACGGTCACGATCACACGTACTCCCAGGTTCAGGACGGAAGTCGGCGCGCCGCAGGATATTTGCAGTCGCTGGGCGTGCAGCCAGGTGACCGTGTGGCGCTGATGTGTTACAACACTCCAGGATTCGTGTACGCGATGCTCGGTGCCTGGCGCTTGGGTGCCGTCGTGGTTCCCGTCAATCACAAGATGCAGACTCCGGAAGTTGCCTACGTGCTGGGGCACGCGAAGGTGTCGGTGTGCGTCTTCGACGGTGAGCTGGCGCCGGTCGTCGGTCGATTGGAGACCACAGCAAAGCTGATCAGCACGGACTCTGTCGCAGACGGTTTCGACTTCTTCGACGACGCCATCACCCGCCAGGAGGGTGTTGACGGTATCGACATCGACGAGAACGATCCTGCCGAGATCCTCTACACCTCGGGGACTACCGGCTCGCCCAAGGGCTGCGTCCACAGCCATCGCAACGTCGTCGGCGTAGCCGTCACCGCGGCCCTTGCCGTGTCGACGACTCGAGACGAGCGACTGCTCATGGCCGTCCCGATCTGGCACGCTTCCCCACTGAACAACTGGTTCATGTCCACGCTCTACATGGGCGGAACCGTCGTGCTGCTGCGCGAGTACCACCCCGTCAAGTTCCTGGAAACAGTTCAGGAACAGCGTATTACCCTCTGCTTCGGGCCACCGGTCCTCTACACCACCGCACTCAATCTGGTGCCGAACTTCGCCGACTACAACCTCGGCAGCGTTCGTGCGTGGCTGTACGGCGGCGGACCGATCGGTGCGGATGTTGCTCGGCGACTGGTGGAGTCGTACGGCACCACCGAATTCCGGCAGGTCTACGGCATGACCGAGACCGGGCCCGTCGGGACTGTGCTGTACCCCGAAGAGCAATTGAGCAAAGCGGGCTCGATCGGCCGCGTCGCGCTGGCCGGCGTCGACCTGCGACTGGTTGCCGATGACGGCACCGACGCGGAGCCCGATCAGATCGGTGAGATCTGGCTGCGTGCCGACACCGTCATGCAGGGGTACCTCGACGACCCCGCTGCCACGAAGGCTGCATTTGCCGACGGAGGTTGGTATCGCACCGGCGATCTGGCGCGTAAGGATGCGGACGGCTACCTCTTCATCGTCGATCGCGCGAAGGACATGATCATCACGGGCGGCGAGAACGTCTACTCCAAGGAGGTCGAGGACGTGATCTCCGGCCACCCGGACGTCGTCGACGTCGCCGTTGTCGGAAAACCCAACGAAGAATGGGGCGAGACCGTCGTCGCACACGTCGTCTGGCGTGAACCGGATGTCATCAGCGCCGACGACATCAAGGATTACCTCTCGGACAAGTTGGCGCGCTACAAGATTCCGCGTGAAGTGGTGTTCGCGACCATCCTTCCGCGCACGCCGACCGGCAAGATCCAGAAGCACCTCATCCGCGCCGCGAGCTGAAAGGCCTGTCATGACTGATATTTCCGAGAAGACTGTCTCCGAGAACACCGTCACCCACCCGGCGCCGCATCGCACCCATGCAGTGCTCAACCAGTCGGTACCGCGCACGGACGTCAACGAGTTCCTGCTCGATACGGTCCTGGTCGAAGGCGTCGCGCGCCACGACGCCGATTGGGCCACCAGTGAACTCACCGACATCGGTGAACTGGTCGGCAGTGCCGGGTTCCAGCACGACGCGGAGCTGGCCAACACGGTGATCCCCGAACTGAAGACCTTCGATCGCTGGGGAAACCGCATCGACGAGGTCGAATACCATCCGTCATATCACCGGATCATCTCTGCCGCCGTTGCGCACGGTGCTCACACCTCTGCCTGGGCTGACCCGAAGCCGGGTGCCAACGTGGCTCGGGCCGCGGCATTCATGCTTTTCTCCCAGGTCGAACCGGGTCACGCATGCCCGATCTCCATGACGCACGCCGTGATCCCCTCGCTCGAGCTGCAGCCGGATGTAGCCGCCCTCTGGACCCCGCGCGCCCTTTCTCGGAGCTACACCCCCGAGTTGGACGCTCCCGGAAAGGCATCCGCGATCTTCGGAATGTCGATGACGGAGAAGCAGGGCGGCTCCGACGTGCGAGCCAACACGACCATCGCCAAGCCGGCCGGACGTGGCGGCCCGGGTGCAGACTACCTGCTCACCGGACACAAGTGGTTCTGCTCGGCGCCGATGTCCGACGCCTTCCTGGTTCTCGCCCAGGCCGAAGGTACTGCCGGCGAGGGACTTTCCTGCTTCCTTCTGCCCCGCATCCTGCCTGACGGCACACGCAACGTTTTCCGTATCCAACGTCTGAAGAACAAGCTGGGCAACAAGTCCAACGCATCGTCCGAGATCGAACTCGACGGCACCGTCGGCACCATGATCGGCGAACCGGGCCGTGGTGTGCGGACCATCATCGAAATGGTGTCCCAGACGCGACTCGACTGCATTCTCGGCAGCACTGCGGGTATGCGTCAGTCGGTGGCCGAAGCGGTGTGGCATGCGCGGCACCGCAGCGCTTTCGGTGCCGTCCTGGCAGATCAGCCGGCAATGACGTCGGTACTTGCCGATCTGGCTCTCGAATCCGAAGCCGCGACCATCACCGCACTGCGATTGGCTCGCGCCCAGGACGAGGACGCGGACGAGCAGGAGAAGGCTTTCCGCCGACTCGCGACAGCCGTTGCGAAGTACTGGATCTGCAAGCGCGGTCCGCACCACTCCTACGAAGCCCTCGAATGCCTGGGCGGCAACGGTTACACCGAGGACTTCCCGCTTGCCCGTCGCTACCGTGAGCAGCCCGTCATGGCCGTGTGGGAGGGGTCAGGCAACGTCATCGCGCTCGATGTCCTGCGCGCGATGACCCGTGAACCCGATTCCGTTGCCGCCTTCGACCACGAGATCAACCTCGCTCGCGGGAACAACCCGGACCTCGATCAGCACCTCGATCGGGTGCGACGCCAACTCGGTGAGCTCGCCACGATGGCATCCGCCGACGCCCAGCTCCGCGCTCGGACCGTCGTCGAGGCTATGGCGTTGGCACTGCAGGCCTCGCTCATGGTGCGCCACTCCCCGGCCGCTTCGTCCGATGCCTTCATTGCCGCTCGCCTCGGCGCCGACCGCGGTCACGAGTACGGAACTCTTCCTGTAGGAACGGATTTCGCGGGGATTCTCGCGAGAGCCTAAGGCTGCTCCTTCAGCACCCTGGTGACGGTGTGTACTGCCGGCGTCGGATTGTTCGGTCGCCATGCCATCGCGATTTTCAGCGTGGGCGTGGCCCCGGCGATCGGCAGGTACACGACCCCGTCCATGGACAGATGCGCCGTCGACTCCACGACGACGGCGATCCCGACCCCCGCTCCGACCATGGCCAACAGGCTGTACGGATCGGGGGCTTCGTGCGCGACGGTGGGCGTGAAACCTGCTGTGGCGCACACGGACAACGTCGCATCGCGCACCACCGAGCCGTGCTCGGCGGGATACATCACGAATCGTTCGGTTGCCAGGTCTTCCGGTGACACGGAGTCGTGGGTACTGAGGTGATGCCTGGCCGGAACTGCGACCATCAAGGTTTCCTCGCGCACCGTGTGAGTCTCGAATCCGCGCGGAATGGGCAGGCCGACTATGCCCATGTCGAGTGTTCCGCGTCGGAGAGCGTCGAGCACCTCACCCGAGTACATCTGCGGCCGTAGTTCCAGTTCGATTCCCGGATGGGAGTCGGCCAAGGACCGTGTGAGAGCCGACAGCACCGTGTAGCCGCCGGTTCCGCCGAAACCCACCGTGACACGCCCTGTTTCCCCGGTCGAGGCAGCTGATGCGATATCTCTGACGAGGGCAACCTGCGCTTCGATGATCCGTGCAGGCGTGACCAAGGCTTCACCGGCGGCGGTCAACTGCACTGACCTGGTAGTCCGGACGAACAGGTCGGTGCCGAGTTCGCGCTCGAGCGCCCGAATGGTTTGGCTGAGCGGGGATTGCCCGATGTGGAGTCGCTCGGCGGCCCGGCCGAAATGAAGTTCGTCGGCGACTGCGAGAAACGCGCGCAGCTGACGCAGTTCCATGTCGCTCCTTCCCGTTTCATTATGTGGTTGTCCCACATAAATGAGTCGAACTAAGTCTTGGACTCTACATGGATTTCGGACGATAGTGATTCACGCCTCACATTGCATCCCTTGGTGATGCCCGACGCGAGAATCAGGGAGAACCGTGGATCAAAACCCAGGTCACGACACCAGTCCACCCGAATACAGCACCAAACAGGCGCGCAAGGCCGGAATCACGGCGTTTGTCGGAACGACCATCGAATGGTTCGACTTCTACATCTACGGAACCGCATCAGCCTTGGTCCTCGGCCCACTGTTCTTCCCAGATGCGTCGCCGGCCGTGGGAACACTCGCAGCCTTCGCGACCTTTGCCGTGGGATTCGTGGCTCGGCCGGTCGGCGGAGTGGTGTTCGGGCACTTCGGAGACAAATTCGGCCGCAAGAACGCCGTGATCATCACTCTCGCTCTGATGGGGTTGGGAACGGTCGGTGTCGGCCTCCTCCCTACGTACGCACAGATCGGGATCTGGGCGCCGATACTGCTTGTGGCACTTCGTGTTCTCCAGGGCATTGCCATGGGCGGCGAATGGGGTGGCGCCGTATTGATCGCCACCGAGTTCGCTCCCCCGAAGAAGAAGGTGCTCTACGGGGCGTTTGCGCAGCAGGGTTCGCCGGTCGGAAATCTGCTCGCGACACTCGCGTTCCTCGGCCTGACCTTGATGTCGGATTCGGTGTTCGAGTCGTGGGGTTGGCGTCTGCCGTTCCTCGGATCCGCAGCGTTGGTGATCGTCGCTCTCTACATCAGGCTGCACATCTCCGAGACACCCGAAATGAAGAAGGCTGTTGCGGCACAGGAACGTACACGGATGCCGCTGGTTGAAGTGTTGCGTTCGCATCCCGTCGAACTTGCTCTCGGCGTCGGCGCTGTGGTTGCCGGTGTTGCCATCACGTACGTCAAGACCACCTTTGCGCTCTCATGGGCGACAACGGATCTCGGCTTCGAGCGCAGCGACTTTCTTCTTGTCATCACCGTGGCACTGGTAGCCCAGGCGCTCGTACAGCCTTTCGGCGCTGTGCTGGCCACGCGGATCGATCCGTCGAAAGCGGTCCGTTGGATGCTGCTGCCGGAGATCGTGCTCCTGCCACTGATGTTCGTGCTGGTTCAGACGGGCTCCGTGCCCCTGGCGATTTTGGGTATGGTGCTCGCAACGGCCCCTCATGCAATGTATTACGCCGCCTTGGCCGGCATTCTGGCGCAGGTATTCCCCACCAACGTTCGGTACACGGGCATCTCTCTGTCGTACCAACTCTCGACCGCCGTTTTTGCCGGAACGGCCCCGATGGTCAGCCAGTATCTGCTGACACGCACCAACTCGATCTGGCCGGTCGTAGCTCTCGGGCTCGTGTATGTCGTTCTCTCCCTCGTCTGTATGACTGCTTTGTTGCGCAGGAGTGCGCTGCGCGCGCAAGGGTCGGAGTCGACGAGCTCTTCGAACGTGACCGATGTTTCCACCCTGAAAGGCGTTGACCACTGATGAACTTCGCACACACCGACCCCGCTCTGAAAGCGGTAGTGGACAGATGGACCACCGGGGCGGACCGGAAGACGATGAACGGCTTGCTCGACCGACTGGGTCGAGATGCCGCCGGCCGTTTGTCCGAGCTCGCCGACATCGCCGACAGGAATCCACCGGTGTTGCAGCAGTTCGACAAGGCTGGTGATCGCGTCGACCGGATTTCCTATCACCCGGCCTACCTGGAACTGTGTCGGGCGGCGTACAACGAGTACGGCCTGTCCGCCATGTCGCACCGAAAAGGGTTGCACGGATGGGGCTCCGTACCTCCGCCACTCGCGAAGTACCTCGCGTCGTACGTCTTCGTTCAGGCAGAGTTCGGGCTGGCCTGCCCGGTGTCGATGACAGATGCTGCTGCGCGGACGCTGCGTATGTTCGGTGATCCGGCCGTGTTCTCGCCCTGGATCGACGCGTTGACGTCGACCGATCCCGAGCATGCGAAGACGGGTGCGATGTTCATGACCGAGATTCAGGCAGGCACCGATATCGCCTGCACTGAAACGCGTGCCGAGCGCGACGGTGACCGATGGGTCCTGACGGGCAAGAAGTGGTTCGCCTCCAACCCCGATGCCGACGTGATCATCACCCTGGCAAGATTTCCGGGCGGACAGGATGGTTCGACGCGTGGAGTCGGAATGTTCATGGTGCCCAAGGCTTTGGGATCCGGCGAGCGCAACAACCTCACGATCGATCGGCTCAAGGACAAGCTGGGTACACGTTCCATGCCGAGTGGCGAGGTGACGCTGGACCGCGCACACGCACTCCAGGTCGGCGAACTCGAACGAGGTTTCCGGCAGATGGCGGAGATGGTCAACACGTCGCGGCTGTCCAACGCGATGCGTTCGAGCGCTCTCATGCGCCGAGCGGTCCGCGAAGCCGTCGAACATTCGAAGAGCCGAGTCGTGTTCGGTAAGAGGCTCTTCGATCAGCCGCTGATGCGGGCGACTCTTCTTCCCCTCGCACTCGATGCCGAGGCTTCGCTAGCGCTCGTGGCGTACAGTGCGCAGTGTCTTCAGGCTGCAGACGGCGGTGACGATCAAGCGCGAGCACTGATCAGGGTGCTGACGCCGATCGCCAAACACTTCGTGTGCAAACGTGCGCGAGTGGTCACCGGTGAGGCAATGGAGGTGCGCGGCGGAAACGGGTACATCGAGGAATGGGTCGATCCGCGACTCGTGCGGGACGCTCACCTCGGCTCCATCTGGGAGGGCTCGAGCAATGTCATTGCGCTGGACGTACTTCGGTGCCTACGCAAGTTCGATTCGCACCGCACGGTCGCGGGAGCGATGACGGACATCCTGACCGTCGTCGGACCGGACTGCGAAGCCGGGGCCGGAGTTCTGTTGCGGCGCTGGGAGGAACTGGTCGATGAAGGAGATCGTCTGATCGCGGGAACTGACGATGCCGCGCAGGCTGCGAGTGCAAGGTACTCCGACGAGTTGGCTCGTACCGTCATGGCGACCCTGCTCTTCGACCTTGCGGATCACGGCATCCGAGAAGGTCGCGGGTACCGGTCACTGCTGGTGGCGAACTCCTACCTGGCCGGTCTAGCCGGGAAGGTGCCGTCGGCCGCGCTCGGCAAACTCGACGTGATAACCGACGGCGGCGACGTCGAGCTGGATGATGCACGTGACGTCGTAGCCGAGTTCCTTTCTGTAGCAGGAGGTCACCGGTGAATACTCCAACAGGCCCCGCACCCCTGGCCGGTGTCCGCGTCCTCGATCTGTCGAAGATCCTTGCCGGCCCGTACGCAACCATGTCGCTTGCCGATCTCGGAGCCGACGTCACCAAGATCGAACACCCCGAGGGCGGTGACCCCACGCGTTCATGGGGTCCTCCCTTCGTCGGGGTCGATGCTGCCTACTACCTCGCGATCAACCGCGGTAAGAAGTCGGTGACGATCGACCTCAAGTCCACCGAAGGGCAGGAGATCATCCACCGCATGCTCGAAGAGACCGATGTGGTGGTGGAGAACTTCAAGCCGGGCAGCGGATTACAGAAGATCTTCGACTACCAGGCACTGTCCGAGCGGTATCCCCACCTGATCACCCTGCACATCTCGGCGTTCGGTGAAGAAGGCCCACTGCGCGACGAGCCGGGTTACGACATGATCGCGCAAGCCGCGGGAGGGCTCATGTCGCTCACCGGTGAACCCGGCGGCGCCCCGATGAAGTCCGGGTTTGCGTTGGGAGATCTGGGCGCAGCGCTGTTCGGACTGGTCGGGGTGCTGGCCGCATTGGTCGAGCGAGGTCGCACCGGACGCGGACAGTACGTGACCACGTCGCTGTACGAGTGCCAACTCGCCATGCACGTGAACTGGGCGACCAGCTACTTCGCCACCGGTGAGCGTCCGACGGCGCTGGGCTCCGGTCACCCGAATCTTGCTCCCTACCAAGCATTTCCTGCCAGCAACGGGTACTTCGTCATCGCCGTCGGCAACGACGCGATGTGGGCGTCGCTGTGCGAGGCCATCGGTCGAGACGAACTGGTCACCGATCCTCGTTTCGTCCACAACCGTGAGCGGGTGGAGAACCGCGAGAGTCTGGAACGGGAACTCACCAGCGCCTTCGCGTCGGACACCGTCGAACACTGGTGCACTCTTCTCGCCGAACGAGCGGTCCCGGTTTCACCGATCCGCCACCTCGACGAGATCTACTCCGATCCCCACACCGCCGCACTCGGCATGGTGGGGACCGTCGACCATCCGACGCTCGGTCCGCTCAAGCAAGTGGCCTTTCCGGTCAACTTCTCCGGCCGGAGGCCACGTCTGACGTCGGCGCCGCCCGTTCTCGGCGCCGACAACGACGAGGTGTTGGGAACCACTCAGGCGAGTCCGCTCAATGCCGGTGCCGTGTTGTCATCCCGCCAGCCGATGGCCTCGACGAGCGTCGTCAGGTCGTAGTCGGGTCCGCTGACGCCGACGGTGAAGAGCGAGACACCGTCGGCGACCAGGTCAGCAGCATTCTCGAGCCCAGGCCACGGAACCGAGTGCTCCACTTCGGTCGGGTTCCGGCCCACGTCGGCGCAATGGTCGGAGAGGATGTCCGACTTGCGCAGGTGTGTCTCGCGGTCACCGAAGCTGTGCCAGACGTCGGCGTACTCGGCGACCAGGCGCAGGGTCTTCTTCTCGCCGCCACCCCCGATGAGAACCGGGATATTGCGAGTCGGAGGCGGGTTGCCCTTGGCCAGGCGGCCCGTGATGCGGGGGAGGTATTCGCCCAGCAGTTTCAGCCGTGAACCTGGGGTGCCGAAGTCGTATCCGAACTGGTCGTAGTCCTTCTCGAACCAGCCGGCACCGATGCCGAGGATCAGGCGTCCGCCGCTGATGTGGTCGACGGTTCGCGCCATGTCGGCCAGCAGATCCGGATTGCGGTAACCGCCGCCGGTGACCAGGGCGCCGATCTCGACGCGTTCGGTCTGCTCGGCCCAGGCGCCGAGCATGGTCCAGCATTCGAAGTGGGCGCCGTCGGGATCGCCGGTCAACGGGTAGAAGTGGTCCCAGTTGAAGACGATGTCCACCCCGGCGTCCTCGGACCGCAAGACGGCGTCGCGAATCAACCCGTAATCGGGTGCGTGCTGAGGTTGGAGTTGAACACCGATGCGTACCGGACGAGTCATGCCACGCTCCTGACGAGAGGAATGGTTGTCTTCTCCATCATGGCCGGGTGTACGCGGTACCGCTACCGCGGTCGGTGACGGGTATGCCCGCTTCTCGTACCCACCCCTTTTCGAGCGAACGGTACGTTCGGCGCCTTAGATCGACTGAACGTGCCGTTCGCTCAAAGGGGGGCAAGCACAAAGGGGGGGCAAGCACAAAGGGGGCAAGCACAAAGGGGGGCAGGCAAAGGCGGCGGGCAAAACAGGGGCGGTCTGCCCACAGCAGACAGGCGGGGCCCCGGCATCGCTGCGCCGGTAGGAATGGATTCATGACTACCGAAGCGCCCACCGATACCGGCTACCGTGACCTGTTGACAGACAGGCTCTTCCGACAGCGAACCATTCTGCTCACCGGCGAGGTCAACGACGCCATGGCCGAACGTGTGTGTTCGGAACTGGTACTACTCGCCACCACCGACCCCAAGCGCGACATCGTGCTCTACATCAATTCGCCCGGCGGATCGGTGTTTGCCGGTCTGGCCATCTACGACACGATGAAGCTCATCCCCAACGACGTCGTGACGGTCGCGATGGGCTTCGCCGCCAGCATGGGCCAGGTGCTTCTCTGCTCCGGTACCCACGGCAAGCGAATCAGCCTGGCGCACAGCCGCATCATGATGCACCAACCTTCGGCAGGTATCGGTGGCACTGCGGTGGACATTGCGATCCAGGCCGAGAGCCTCGAGCTGATGAAGCGTCAATCGCAGGAAATTCTCGCCACCGAAACGGGCCGGACCGTCGAGGAGATCGAGACCGACAGCGATCGGGATCGTTGGTTCACCGCCGAACAGGCGCGCGAGTACGGGATCGTCGACCGCGTCGTGACGTCCTTCGCCGAGATCGCACCGCAAGCCACCTTCCCCAAGATCGGATTGTGACGTCATGTCCCAGTACACGATTCCCAGTGTCATCGAGCGAACACCAACGGGTGAGCGGTCTTTCGACATCTTCAGCAGGCTGCTCAACGAACGCATCGTCTTTCTCGGCACAGAGATCGACGACGGCGTCGCCAACGTCGTGATGGCTCAGATGCTGCATCTGCAGGCCGACAACCTGGATCGCGAAATCGGTTTGTACATCAACTCTCCCGGCGGTTCCACCACGGCGATGCTCGCGATCTACGACACCATGCAGTTCTTGAAACCGACGATTTCCACGTACTGCATGGGCCAAGCCGCGTCGGCTGCTGCAGTGCTTCTCGCCGCCGGCACTCCGGGCCATCGGCATGTTCTTGCCCATTCGCGGGTGCTGCTGCATCAACCGTCGACGCAAGGTAGCGGCACCATCTCGGACCTCGCGCTTCAAGCAGCCGAGATCCTGAGAATCCGGGAGCAGACCGAGGCGATTCTGAGTAAGCACACCGGTCAGAGCGTCGAGCGGCTCCGTAAGGACACCGATCGCGACAGGATCTTCACTGCCGACGACGCTATCTCCTACGGACTTGCCGACACCCTCATCGAAGGGAACTGACTACGCCGCCATCAGGACGGGACCCGAGATCGGTGCGGGAGAATGCCCGAAGGTGAGGGAGTTGAGCGCAACGATCCTGTTGCCCGCTCGGAACAGCAGGTGCTCGAGCGGCATCCCGAGCGCTTCGCAGATGGCGCGCAGAATTTCCGACGACGGTTCCTTCTTGCCTCGTTCGATCTCGGAGAGGTACTGCTTCGACATCCCGACCTTTGCGGCGACGTCGTCGAGAGTTCGATCCTGATCGCGTCGGACCTCCCTCAACACTCGTCCGTAGGCTTCACGAATCAGTGGGGGTTTGCGGACGGCGACAGCCGGATCGGGGAGTTCCGACTCACCCTTGACCAGGACTAATCTCCGCGATGCCTCCATAGGCCGAGTATTCCAGCCGACCGGTTCGCACACCACCCGGTTCACCGAGGGCTGATAACCCTCAACTTGTCTGGACACCGCCGGCAAGGAACATCGCTCGAAGAACGAAGGCCGCCTCGGGCCCGATGATCTCGCCGACCAGGCTCGTGTAGCGGTCGACGAACTCGGGCCCGTGGGAAGCCTCGTCGGAGGCTGGGTCGCCCAGGTGGTGCGCGAGTTCGTGCAGGACGACGAATTCTCGCAGTGCCCACCGGCCGTCACGGTCGTCTGGAACGGCGATGACGTCGTTCGAATAGTGGGCGGCGGCATTACCGGCGCGGGACCGTACGGACACCGAAACGGCTGCGCGAGGCCAGGTCTCGCGAACCCAGTTCAGTCCGAGTAGCTGATCGCAGTACGCCTGGACCGACTCCACGGAACCGAATTTGCGCTCGACCGGCAGGGTGATGGTGGAACCCATGACCTCGACGCTCCGAAGCCCGCGTTCGTCGGCGCGATCGAACATGGTGCGTACCAACGTCTCTGCCTCGTAGACGGCGCTCCGCTGCTTATCCCTCACGAGTCGAGCTGCCCGCGCACCCCGCCGATCTCCGGAGGGTTCCCTAGACGAACTGTGTGCAAATAGAGCTCGATTTTGCTGAGATCGACTCCGATTCCTTTCGCCAGGGCCTGTAGTTCTGGAGACGGCTCGCTTCGAGAGCATCTGTGCCACGGCCGCTGCCCATCGCCGCCCCCCAGCGCGGACGATGGGGTGCCAACGATCGACAATCTGAACAACCGCCACTGTGGCTGTGTGCTCTGGGCGACGGCGATAACAGCACCTTCGCGGAGGAATGCGCATGTTGACTCCGAGCCGTCGACCAGAACTGCGCACGATCCGTCGATGATGGTGGCGATTTGCGCGGCGACTCGAACCGTTGCCTCCCGGTCCGTCGACGCGCGCCAGACACCCTTGACGCGCTCGACGGAAAAGCCCGCCGCGTCCAACGCGGCATGCACTTTTGCGAGGGGATCGTCCACTGATAATTGGGCCAGGACGATCACAGCCTCGACGTCGGATGGGCCGACCACCTGTGCATAGATCTCTTCGGAGGACCGTAGATAGTCCTCGACGAATTCCATTTCGGCTACCGCGGCGAAGATCCCAACTTCGGCCCAAACGGTTTGCAACAGAATGTCGTCCTGTGTGCCTCCCCACAAATCCGTATTCTGCGCAAGCAGAGCCAGGCCGATGGCAATCAAGGAGGCGACATACTGTTCGGCCTTGTCGACGCTCTCCACATGTTGGTCAGGCTTGACCAGGGCGAGTAGGACCTCAGCCAACCCGGCGCGCCACGACGGATCTTCCCCCCACACGCCGGCGGCCAGCAGGTTGTAGTGCATGACCGCCACCAGCATGCGGAGTTCCAGCGGGGGCGCTGGCTCCGCGGAGACTGCGAGCCGCATGCGGCGGGCGTTCTGACGCCAAAGTTGGTGCAGGGCAGGATCGATGTGCGGTGCGTAGCCCGACTCGGGACGGTCCTCTTCCGGTTCGAACTCCTCGGCATCCTCGTCCTCAATGATGTCGAGACCCGGATCTTCAAGGTCCACTGACCACCGGGTGGGCTCGGCGGTCTCGCGCTTGAGCACGCCAGGCAAGACCAATCCGGTCAATGAGGGGCCGAGCCTCCGCTCTGTGCTCGTGAGCCAGTTGCCCCATCTGTCATCCTGGTTCGCGGTTGAGAGACGCGGGCCGGTCGCCTGAGTCCGGCCCCCGGGACTGCGCTGATCGGCCAGCACCCGGAGCAGCCTGTTCAGGTCGCGATCGAAGATCCGGGCAAGTTCAGCATCAGAGAACAGTTCCTCGTAGGTGTATTCGCGGGCGAGCCGTGGGCCCGCCGGTTCGGTGCTGCGCGATAGGCAGCGGGTGCTGTCGGTCAGGAACACAACTGGGGTGACGTGCCGTCCGTCCGCGGATTCGACAACTGCGCGGATGGCCTCGCCGAATGTCGGCGGCGCGCTGAACGAGACATGGACTGGGCCTGGGCGCTCTGGTTGGTGGATGTGGAACACCCGCCAGTCCCCGGGTGCGCCGGTGGCACTGGCCTCGATGGAAATGGGCGCGACCCCGGTGGAAAGCAGCTCCACCCCGATCAGATCTTGCTGGCGGCGGGCACCGAGGATGGTCACGGGAACGGCGGGCTTCGGTCGCTGCTCGGCGGCGGGAATCGTCGAGAGGACGCGCAGGTTTGCCGGGGAGATGGGGGCACCATCCGGCATCAGGGTGTGCGGGGCGGGGTACATGGCCGCGAGCTCGCAGTTGCCGCCGGCCTGCGTGGCCTTGAGCATCGCGGCTCTTGTGATGTTGGCGCTGCCGACCAACGCGGTCACTCGGCCGTCCGAGGTCCACTCCACGAGCTTCCCGTGGCGCAGACGATTCTCGTCGAGCAGGCGGAACTCTGCAGTCGGCAGTTCCGAGATCGCCTCGACCAGGCCCTCGCCGTGGAATTGCGACCACCGCGGCTGCACCGCCACCACCGCCCGCTGCGGCCGGAGCTTGTCGATCAATGAATTGACGGCGGCGGAGGCGGGGTCGAAGAACGGGGCATACATGCGCAATACGTCGGTGGGCCCCAGCGGGAGTTGCGAGATGAGCGGCCGGTCGAGATTGCCGAGGATGCGCAGATCCGGCAGTGATCCGTCCAAATCCTCGGGCACGATCATCGCTGCCACCTCGAGGACAGTCTCAGCGATCCACGAGGGCATGCTCACCGCGGCGGGTAGACCGCTCAACCAGTCGGACAGCTCGAGCAGCGCGGGCGGCCCCTGCTTGAGTCCGGATCGGAGCACCAGCCACAACTCGTCGTTGTGTCCCCATCCGGAGGTGGTCGGGTTGCCGGATCCGATGGCGGCCCACACCTCCTCCTCCCCTACCATCAGTACGAGTTTGGGGTGGAAGGCACCGCTGCAACTGGCATTACCGTGCTGGTAGGTCCGTCCCGCGTGGCGGATCTCGATAGCGTCATGGACGGAGTGGTGGGGATCGGACAGCACAGTGATGCGCGCGCCCAGTGCGCGAGCCGGGCCGATGAGGTGCCTTTCGAGAAACGCCAGGTCCAGGGTGAATCCGGTGATCAGCACCTCCCGCAATCGCGCATTGCCTTCCTCCATCCACCGTGTCAGCAGCGTCAGCGGTGAGTGGAACTCGATCCTGGCCCCCGTCATCGCGGCAGATTCAAGAGGGCGTGGCTGAGATCGGTAGTCCGGATGGACTCGTCGTCCAGGTCGAATAGGCCGATCTGTGAGGCGACGATGCCCAACTGGGCGGCCCGCAGGCCCACATTTCCAGAGCCCTCGGAGCCCGTCGCGAAGTACCGGCCGTTCATCTCGTGCAGCTTGGTGCGAAGCACCATCCGGCCTCCGCTGGCGGACAGCTTCCGTAGCGAGACCCGGTGGGCTTGCGCGAGCATGTCGTCAACCAGGGCGCATGCAAAATCCGCCAGCGGCCGGTCGTAGAATTCTCCCCGCCGTCTGGCCACCCACGAGGGGTCCAGAATCTGACCACGCGAGGATGCCCTGTTCCCGACAAAGGCACTTAGCGTGAGCCCCGACAGCTGCTCGACGCGTAGCGAGCCGAACAGCAGTATCGCCAGGTTCCGTTCAATTCGATCCAGCAAGTCCCAGACCTCCTGTTCCGCCGGAGCGGGAGAGCCATGGCGGTCGAGGACGTCCGGGCAGCTGGTCAGGAACTCCCGCACGGACTCGCCGCTGATCCCCGCCCGCATCCAGTCATGCAGTTCATCCCGCGAGACCGGTTCCCCCGCCGTGCTGACCGCCTCGACCAGCGCGGACCACAGACTGCGCCAGGCGCCTACCGAATAGTGCCGCAGAATGGCGCCCCGCCAGGCCTCGGCCCGCTCGATCTCCTGGGAGAAGACGGGATCTGCTGTGAGATCCCCACCGTAGACGACGGCGTCCGTGAGCATTCGCTGCCACGAAGTCTCGTCACCGCGGCGCTGGACAGCGCGCCCCATGATGCGGAGCGTCGAGCGGCGCGTGCCGTCATTGGGTGCCCAAGCGTCGGGATCATGGGTGCCACCCGCCGTCGCGGTGAGCACATCACGCAGCGGGGCCAGGTCTGGATCGTCGAGGGATATCCGGGTTAGAGGCTCCACCTCGGCGAGATCAGCCTCCGTGACCGGTCTCTCCCCCACGATGTCGAGCAGCGGGCGAAACATCGCTCGAATTGCCGGAGGGCACGACCGTGATCCCGACCGCAAGGCATCCCGGTCTGTCGAGACGATACCGAGAACCACGGCGGGGCCCCGATACTGCGACCAAAAGCCCCATGCCCGTGGCGAATACGAGTAGTCGCCGAGTTCGGTGAGTCTCGCGACGTCTCCGGCTGCGACGATCTTGGCGACGCGGTCAGCGCCGTGTGACGTGCGCCCGGCTGCGGAGTCCTCGTCTGCAGCAGAGGACAGTGAGGCCCAGGCCACAGCCACCTCGGCGCGGCGTAGCGCCGTTCGACATTGCGTCCGATCCCACTCACATTCCTCGGCGTATGCCGCGAGGGCCCAATACAGCGAGAAGTATCGGGCCTTCTCGGTCAGCGTGGACAGCCCAGGCACCAGCGTGTCCACCATGTTCAGCACGAAGGCCTCGACGCCGAGCGGGTATCGGCCGCCGCGGTAATCCAACCCGGGGGCGCACCATTCCGGCCCCTCCACCACTGCCGACACCGCGTCCCTCTCGCTCAAGACTTGAACTCCGTCGTCGACTGGACGCCACCATCAATCTCGGCGCCGGAGCCTTCCAACTCGACGGTCTCGCCGCCGGTATCAGTGCCGACTTGGCAGTACGCCATCGAAAACAACTTTCCGCTGAGTTTCTGCACGGGATCCGGCGACTTGAGGATCGGTGATGACAAGCCTGCGGAGGACTCGATCGCTCTGATCGGGGCCCTCAGGTTCACAATGCTCCAGATGAGATTGGCGTGGGTGTTGCCATAGATACAGGCCCTTCGAGTTCGGAATGTGGTCTCACACTATCCGTGGCCAATGACAACACCGTGGAATGGCAAATGATCAAACGGTGTTTGCGTGATCAGGTCAACTTGAGGGCACTAGCAGCGCCAGCTGAACTTGAAGTCGCTCTATTCCGTTGTCTTCATAAATGGGTTGCTGAGGCAACGCGCTCCGGTCGGAAGCCTGTACTGAGTCACGAGCGCCTGCATCGCTACTTCAGCTCGCACTAGCAGTGACGCTTCGCTAGGCGCGAACTGCAGTTTGTGACCAATACGGGCGAATCAATGAATCGAATCCATCTCTTCTGCGTGATTAAGCGTGGCTAAGAAGGATATCTATAGGCAGGCTCCATTGGCCGAGGACGCGCACGGCTACAGCGGCGTGCTGAATGTATTGAGGAGCGCCTTTGCTGGCACCGACACTTTCATACGTGATAATCGGACAGTGACCACGACTCCCCGAAACTTGCATCACGCACAGGGACGTTCGCTCGTTGTCGATCCAGTGCGGCAATCCCTGACGAAAACAAGGAGCGATCTCTCGTGAAGGCATCCTCCGGGCCTGGAGGACCGCCGACTGGCCCCGTCCCAGTAGGGCCTACAGCTGCACAATCAGAGGAGTTCGCTCGCACCAACAAACGTCTAGCAGTCCATGACTACCTTCCAAGAACATTTCACGACGGGTCCGCAGTTGCGGCTAAATGTGAGTGGAGTTCGCACGTCGCGGTAAACCTCGCCCCGGAGGAGGGTGGCGCTCTCGCGTGGATACTGATTGACACGATTATGAAGGCCCGCTTTGGTCCCGCCACTCAAC
The DNA here is from genome assembly GCF_003852455.1 of Rhodococcus sp. KBW08. Taxonomy (NCBI): domain Bacteria; kingdom Bacillati; phylum Actinomycetota; class Actinomycetes; order Mycobacteriales; family Nocardiaceae; genus Rhodococcus; species Rhodococcus sp. KBW08. The sequence continues at coordinate 36,400 of NZ_QAJJ01000015.1, read as the reverse complement.
TACACGACACATGGCGCCAGCACACATTGGCTGGCACCAAGATCCCACCACTGTCGAATCCCATCATCGCGTCGTTCATCGAGCCGGTCTTCGGATTACCCCAGGCACAAAGAAACGAGGACCACCTACACGGCCATGTTGGCGAGTGGCTCTGGCACCTGTTGACGAAAGACAACTCCGCCGTACGAGTGCAACTTGACCCGAAGGGCGATGTTACTGACGCCGGAGCAGACGGTTTTTCGATTTACGAAACGAGCACTGGCGACCTTCGGTTTCGGCTCTGGGAGAGCAAGAAGAACACGGGTACTGCGTCGCTGTCCACGAGTCTGAACAAAGCGTATGAGCAGCTTGCCGTGAGCGGCCAGCGATACGTCGGCAAGATTGTCGGCACGTACGGACAGGCCTCGAGCGACACCTCCGATGAAGTAATGGCTCTGGTCACGAGCCTCCCCGCGGCATGGCTTCAAGGTGACGAACTCGTCGGCGCTGGTGTAACGATCTCGACGCACAAGCCGTTACCCACGATGCCATTTAAGAAAATGGCGGTGAAGCTACCTTTGCTCAGCAAGCCGGGCCAACTCCGCGGCCTTGCCACCAGCATTGATTCCTATATCGAGATCGCGAACCTGGTGAGGAGATACGCGTGGACCGCGCTCTAGCCGCAGACCACATCGCGGGCGCGTTCGGTGAACTACACCTCAGCGAGCTCCCCACCGTCGACGAGTTGACCGCCCTCCTCGCCGAACTTGAGATCGAACTTGTCCGAGGACTCACCGAGACAGGATTCCGCGCGGACGTCTCACCGTTGCGACGTTCCGCTTGGTATCTACATGGGATCGCCTCGACGGCCGACATCTCGCGGTACCCAGTCGAACAACGTCGCCGTGCCTTTGCCGTCAGTGCTCACGTCCTTGACCTCCTCATGGAGGACCCCACAGAGACGAGCCAAGTCCACCGGGCTACAGCCTCGCTGCGCAGGTCGGATACCACCGCGCAGAAGAGAGTCCGAACGCTGGTGCTATCCATCGCAAGATCCGGGATGCCCTGAACCAGCCAGTCGAGTTCACGGACGGCGCGGACGTCGCCTTACACGCTGGGATTCTCTTTCTCGGCCTCGACATGACAGCGCTGAACCGGCAGCTACGCACTTGGGCGAATGCCGCCGCTGCGTTAACCCGCGGCGCTCAACTCGACAACCTTGACGGGACCATGTTCGGTCCGACGCACCGGCTACTACGCGGTATTGCGGATTTAGCCAGATACTTACGTGAAGGCGATGCCGATGCGCTCGAAGCTGCTCGCGGCCACTTGCTGCGCGTTGTCCGCAACGAGGTTGGTCTCAGCGACGTGGATACCCGCTGGGTTGCTGGACACCTACTAGCGTTGGCAGACGGCATCAGCGAGAGCAGCATCTGGGCCGTGCTTCCCCTAGACGTTCCCCCAGCCGTAAAGCAGGCGTTCACGCTAAGTCGGCAGCCGGTCCTGACGCTCTGGCCGCCGCAGCGCGCCCTCATCGCCCACCCGACCATGAGCCCGCTGAACCAGATGACATCAAGACTTCTCGTATCGGTCCCGACCAGCGCTGGAAAGACACTTCTCGCGCAGATGATCATCTGTGCGCACACGGCGCAAGACGACCGGGGTGTCTGTTACGTGACGCCGCTCCGCAGCCTTGGCCGGGAGATGCGCCAGACGCTCAAGTCCCGACTGAGCTACCTGGACCGGCAACTCGGCGCAGACCTTCCAGACGGCTTCGGTACCCAGCATTCCGACGGCACCGACCAAGAGGACGCAAACGGGGTCTCCGGCCAACTGCCTCACGTCGAAGTGATGACGCCCGAGCGACTCATGAACGCGCTGCGGCAGTCGCCGCAGGAGACCCTGAGCCGGTTCAGCCTATTCATCATCGACGAAGCGCACCTGATCGCTCAATCAGGGGGTCGCGGACTGCTCCTCGAAGGGCTGTTGACCCTACTGGACGCCAGCGGCGCACGTCTGATGTTGCTCTCCGGTGTCATGGGCAACGCCGCTTCCCTTGCTGCATGGACTTCGGCTGGACAGGGAGAGGTGCTGTTCACTCATGAATGGCGCGCGCCACGGCGGCTACACATCCTCGCTACCACAGACAAGATCGAGGAGAGCAGAACAGTCGTCGCAGGTAGTCGTGGCGCGCAAGACAAAACACGGTACGACCTGCGTGCTCACCTCGCGGTCCGCCCGACACGCGCAACTGAGCAGCACCTGGTCACCAGCAATGACACTCCAATCGGTCATCTCGTCATCGGTGCAGACAACAAGCGCAAAGCTGGGAAGGGCACAATACATCGCCCGCGTACGAGACGACGGCCAGGATGGCCACGCTGCTGCTTCGGGCAGGCAGCCTACTAATGGTGGTCTCTCAACGCCCCATCGCACGCAACGCTGCCAAGGTCATGGCAGCTGAGTTGGAAGACGACCCACGCTCGCAGGGCCTGGCTGATTCTCTGGCCGCGCGGCTCGGTTTCAACCACCCTCTGATCGACTGTGTCCGCAAAGGCGTCGCCTACCACCACGCCGGGCTGCCCGTGGAAGTGCAGGAAGCCGTCGAAGACGCGATCCGCAGCGAAACGATCAAGGCCGTAGTTGCGACGAGCACTCTCACCGACGGTGTCAATCTTCCGGTCCGAACAGTCGTGATCGCGACAACCGAGTACGACGGACAAGACCCCGGTCAACGCATGTCCGCCGCGCAGCTACTCAATGCCGTCGGACGCGCCGGTCGCGCGGGCAAAGAGTCCGAGGGCTGGATTGTGCTCGCACTGCAGAAGACACTGGAAGGCGCCGACTTCGACCGATTGACGCCCGCACCGAGCGACCTAGAAGTGCGTTCGAGCCTGACCCACGACACTGCCCTTACTGCACTCGCCGAGGCAGAAGAATTGATGGCTCAGACGCAAGACGCGATTCTGCAACTCCCTCCGGACCGTGCGAGCGGAGGGTTCGTCAACTACGTCTGGTTCATTCTTCACGCACTGGATCACGTCCCCGCCCTCAGCAATACCCGCACGTGGCGAGATGTCGTCACGCGACTGTTCGCGTTCACCCAGTTACCCGACGACCTGAAGGCACGGTGGTTAAGAATCGCCGATGTAGTCGCCGACCGTTACGCACAGACACCCCCAGCTTCCCGCCGCCGATGGGCGCAGGCGGGGACGAGCCTGGGATCAGCAGAGGCGATCGAGGCCATCGCTTCGGCTCTCGCCGACCAAGTGCAACTCCTCGATGGCTTCGACGAACTGACGCTCGAACAGACTCTCGACATCCTTACTAAGCAAGACGTGTACACCAAGCTGCTGCAATTGCCGGAGCGGGGGAATTGCTGGAGGTTTCGAGTTTCGCCAGAAGGGGCTCTTACAGAGGTTGCCACCGACGCAGTCGTTCGTGACTGGATCGCCGGTGGTGAACTCACTGACCTCGCCGACACCCACCTGGCCGAGGTAGCGGACCCAGCGTTCCGACTTGAACAAATGGTCGACGCAATTAGCGAGGGGATGCAGCACTATCTGTCGTGGACTGTCGGTCTTGTCATCGCTCAAGCGAACGACATCCTGCTATCACGTTTAAGCTTGGTTCAGCTGTGCACGGGTACCGCAGCCCACCTTCGATATGGCGTCGACACCCCCACCGCAATAGATCTACTAATACGGGACGTCAAGTCCCGGAGCCTGGCCCGCAACATAGGCAAGATCGCACAAGAACGCGACTTGGATGAGGAGGGCTTGTGTGCTCATCTGAGCGAACAGCATATTCGCGGTTGGCGCGATGACCTCCGGGCGACGCCAACGGACATACTCGACCTGCTGCAGTACGTACAAGGCAGAGGCCGGCACAAGCTTGGCGAGATGATGGCGACTGGGTCCTCCACTGCGGAAGTTCGTCTCGCAAGTAGCGGCCCTGTTGGGGGGTCGGACGCTGAGGCCGTTCCCGTGATGGTCGTTGCCTCGACAGACGACGACGAGATTCAGCTCTTGACTGAGGATCGTGCGTTTCCTGGTGTCATCGTCGCGCGCGATCATGCGGGCGTCGCGGCAGTTCTCGACAGCGGCCTGCTGCTCGACTTCAGCCTTGAGAACGCAACGGTGACTATGAAGCGCGCAGCGACAGGTCAACTCCTTTTCTCCTAGCTAGTCGAGGGTCTGTGACGCGTGCGCAAGACGCCTACACGGAACCGAATTTGCGCTCGACCGGCAACGTGATGGTGGAACCCATGACCTCGACGCTCCGAAGCCCGCGCTCGTCGGCGCGATCGAACATGGTGCGCACCAACGTCTCTGCCTCGTAGACGGCGCTCCGCTGCGTATCCCTCACGAGTCGAGCTGCCCGCGCACCCCGCCGATCTCCGGAAGGTTCCCCAGACGTGCGGAGCGCGCCGCCCGATCACCCGCTCGTCGAGCATGCGAGGAATGCCCGGCGCTCGCGCGGCCACCGCCCCGCCACGTCCCACGCGCTTTGGAGTTGGACGAGTAGTAGTCCTCGAGCTCGATTTCCTTGTTACGCAGCACGAGTGCAGTTTCCGAAGACGACGTGGCAGATTCTGCGATCGCCGCCTTCTCCGTCTCCTGCTTCGTCTCGGCCAACCGAGCGCCGATGCGAGACGCGTACGCCATCTGGAAGTTCAGGCGCGCCGTCACTCCGGCCACCGGCTTGCGGACCTGCGTGCTGACGCGTCGTCGTCCACGAGTTTCGACGACTGTCCGCACGGACGTTTCGCCGCGGTACGCCCCGGAGCGCACGTAGGCGTCGGAGTCACGCACCATCTGGAAGAGCAGGCTCGAGTACAGGGCTTCGCACACGTCGATGTCGCCGGCGAAGCCGTAGGCGTAGATGACGGCCGACGTCTGCGCGATGTCGCATTGCACGTCGTTTGCAGCGGCGATGGCGATGAACAACTGGGCGTACGTTCGCAGCCCGCGCTTACCCGGTTCGCCGATGGTGATGAGCCGTTGAGTGGGTGTCGCACGTTTCTCCGAAGACGCGGTGTGCGCACGCGCGACCGCCAGGTCGATCGCCGAACCGGTGGCCAACCGCTGCGCGGCGGCCATGAAGGCTTCACCTTCGTGTGGATTGTCGGTGGACTCCGCTTGGCGAAGCAACGCACCGATGCGGGTCAGCATCTTCTCCGAACTCACCGTGAAAGACTACGCTCGCGCGCCGACACGGACGTTTATGCTGCTAGCGCACACGCTCACCCTCAACTTGGATCGTCCGGCACGTTCCTGCCGGTAGAAGGGATCAACCCCGTCATGGCTTCAGTGACTTTCGAGAGCACCACCTGCCTGTTCCCCGGATCGAGCACGCCGGCAGTGGACAAGCTCGACCTCGAGATCGAGGACGGCGAGTTCCTCGTCCTCGTCGGACCCTCCGGCTGCGGAAAGTCGACCACCCTGCGCATGCTCGCCGGGCTCGAAGACGTCCACAGCGGACGCATCCTCATCGGCGACCGAGACGTCACCGGTCAGGAACCGAAAGAGCGCGACATCGCGATGGTCTTCCAGAACTACGCTCTGTACCCGCACATGTCGGTGGCCGAGAACATGGGTTTTGCGCTCAAGCTCGCCGGAACCAACAAGACGGAGATCCGCGCCCGCGTCGAAGAGGTCGCGAAGATGCTCGACCTCGAGCCGTACCTCGATCGCAAGCCAAAAGCACTGTCCGGTGGTCAGCGTCAGCGAGTGGCGATGGGCCGCGCCATCGTCCGCCAGCCGCAGGTCTTCCTCATGGACGAGCCGCTGTCGAACCTCGACGCGAAACTCCGTGTGCAGACGCGTACGCAGATCGCTCAGCTGCAGCGACGCCTCGCGACGACGATGGTCTACGTGACCCACGACCAGGTCGAGGCGATGACGATGGGTGACCGTGTCGCAGTCCTCGAAAAGGGAATCCTGCAGCAGTGCGCCTCGCCGCGCGAGCTGTACAACAAGCCGAAGAACGTCTTCGTCGCCGGCTTCATGGGTTCACCCGCGATGAACCTCTTCACCCTCCCCGTCGTCGACGGCGGCGTCGCATTCGGCGACGGGATCGTTCCGGTTCCGCGCGAGACGATGAACGTCGTCGTCGAAACCGAGGTCGTTCTGGGTATTCGCCCCGAGCACCTCGAGATCGCCGCCGAAGGCCTGCCGATGGAGGTCGACGTCGTCGAAGAACTCGGTTCCGACGCCTACGTCTACGGACGCACCACGATCGGTGGACGGTTGCAGCAGATCGTTTCGCGTGGTGACTGGCGCAATCCGCCGCAGAAGGGCGAGCGCGTCAACCTGCGTGTCGACCCCGAGAAGGTGCACATTTTTGCCACCACCGACGGGCGTCGCCTGGGTTAGGTGGACCTGTCAAACGACACATGACCGATTCAGGTTCGGCGTAATACCCACAAGTACGGGTGTCTCGTGCCACAGTAGGGGCCGATGCCGGGAGCCGGCACCCATGGCGCATGCCGTGAGCCGGCTCTCGGTGACCGTCTATTTGTCATACACATACGGGGAGCGAATCCATGGTTCTGAACTCGAAGGCGATGCGCCGCGCTGCAATTGCAGCCACGGCAGCGTCCATGCTGGTACTGGCAGGCTGCTCGTCCGATTCGGACAAGGACAGCGGAACCAGCACCACGGCCGCATCCGGGGGATCGTCCTCGAGCGAAGGCCGCGGACCCATCACGATCGTCGAGGGGCAGGATGCCCTGAACGAGGCGCTCGAAAACATCATCACCGACTGGAATGCGGAGCATCCGGACGAGAAGGTCACGCTCAAGCCGCTGGCCAAGGAAGCCAACGCGCAGGTCGACGACATCACCCAGCGCATGCAGGCCAAGAGCGACGAGTACGACCTCATCGGCGTCGACGTCGTGAACACCGCGCAGTTCGCTGCAAACGGCTGGCTGCTGCCGCTCGAGGGTGACCTCGCGATCGACGAGTCCGGCCTCCTGCCGTCGACCGTCGCTTCGGGCACCTACAACGGCAAGCTCTACGCAGCGCCGAAGAACACCAACGCCGCGTTCCTGTACTACCGCAAGGACCTCGTCGAGAAGGCTCCCACCACGTGGGCCGAGCTCAAGGAAAACTGCCCGAAGGCTGTCGAAGCCGGCATCTCCTGCTACATCGGTCAGTTCAAGAACTACGAGGGCCTGACGGTCAACACCACCGAGATCACCAACGCTTTCGACGGCCCGTGGGTCGGCCCGGACGGACTCACCCCGGCCATCGACGACAAGACGAAGGCAGGCGTTCAGTCGATCGTCGACAACTTCGCCGACAACACCATCCCGCAGGAAGCACTGACCTACTCCGAGGGCGAGTCGCAGACCGCGTTCGGTGACGGCAAGGCACTCTTCATGCGCACGTGGTCCGGCTTCTCGGTCGACGGTGAGAAGACCTCGGTTGCCGGCAAGTACGGCTACACCGTTCTTCCGGGTGTCGACGGACCGGGTGCTTCGACGGTCGGCGGCTACAACGTCGGCATCAGCGCGTACTCGGACGCACCGGCCACGGCTCGTGACTTCCTCGAGTTCATGCAGACCAAGAAGTCGCAGACGTACTTCACCGAGGTCGGCGGCGCCCCCGTCCTCTCGGCTGTCTACGACGACCCGGCAGTGCTCGCTCAGTTCCCGTACTTCGCGACCCTGAAGGAAGCACTCGCTACCGCTCAGCCGCGCCCCGTCACGCCGTACTACACGCAGGTGTCGAAGTCGATCTCCGACAACACCTACGCTGCTATTCGCGGCGAGAAGACCGTCGAGCAGGCCTTGGCGGACACCAAGGCCGGCATCGAAACCGCCGGTAACTGATCTACCAGGAGCAATAAGCAATGGCAGAACCGCAGGATCCTTCCGCGGCTGTGCCTACCAACCCCACGGTCGGGGCCGGTTCAACCGGTCCCGACCGTTCGGGCGTTGGTGGGAGACACCGTGCACCGGAACCGCTAGAAGAGCCGTCGGCATCCGAGGCAGCAGGGACATCCCTGACCAAGGTTCTGCCTGACCTTGCAGCTACTCCACCCCCACCGACCTCGCCCCCGCCTGCGTCGGCCGACAAGCCGAAGAAGCGTCGACGAGTTCCGGTGTGGGCGTTCGTCGCACCGTCGCTGATCGTTCTCGCCGTCATCATTCTGTATCCGCTCGGACGAGCGATCTGGATGTCGATGCACAGCGACGGCAAGAAACTCGATCCCGAGACCGGCATGTTCGTCACCGGTCAGTTCACGTGGTTCGACAACTACAAGAACTGGATCACCGAGTCCTGCAACACCGCCAACGGTTCGATTCCCTGCCCGCCCGGCACACTCGGATCGCAGTTCTGGCAGTCGATCGGAAACACGTTCGGCTTCACCGTCGTCACCGTCCTGCTCGAGACGGTGATCGGTCTGTCGATGGCGCTGATCATGGCCAAGACGTTCCGCGGACGCGGTTTGCTCCGCGCTTCCGTGCTGATTCCCTGGGCCATCCCCACCGCCGTCACCGCGAAGCTGTGGTTCTTCATCTTCGCCAACGACGGCATCGCCAACAAGATCCTCGGCACCAACATCCTGTGGACGGCCGATCCCTGGCCGGCGCGATTCGCGATCGTCGTCGCCGACGTCTGGAAGACGGCGCCGTTCATGGCGTTGCTGATACTCGCGGGTCTGCAGATGATTCCCGCCGACGTCTACGAGGCCGCCAAGGTCGACGGTGCGACGGCGTGGCAGCGGTTCCGCATGATCACGCTTCCACTGGTCAAGCCCGCACTCATGGTGGCGGTGCTCTTCCGCACGATGGACGCGCTGCGCATGTACGACCTGCCCGCGATCATGATGGGATCCAATCCGGCCACCTCCACCATCTCGGTTCTGGTGGTCGATCAGATGCGCGTCGGCGCCAATTCGGCGTCGGCACTGTCCACCATCACGTTCCTCATCATCTTCGCTGTGGCCTTCATCCTGGTCCGATTCCTCGGAGCCAATGCGGTCAGCACGCAGGAAAAGCAGCGGAAGGGGGAGCCGGTATGAACAAGGCACTACGCGGCAAGATCGGCACCTACATCGGCGTCGTACTGATCATCGTGTGGGGACTCGCTCCTTGCTACTGGATGATCGTGACGGCGCTGCGCGACCCGGCGGACACGTTCTCGACGTCGCTGTGGCCCACCAATCTCACGCTGTCCAACTTCACGGCGGCGCTCGATCCCGATGCCAAGGTGAACTTCACCCGGGCACTGATGAACAGCCTCATCATCGCGGGTGCGACCACGCTGATCGCCTTGGTCATCGGTGTGTTCACGGCGTACGCGCTCTCGCGTTTCGATTTCCGTGGCAAATACTTCGTCACCGGAATCATCCTCGGCGCGTCCATGTTTCCGGTCGTCGCCCTCGTGACTCCTCTGTTCCAGTTGTTCACCGACATCGGCTGGATCGGCAGCTACAAAGCGCTGATCATCCCGAACATCTCGTTCGTGCTGCCGCTGACGGTCTACACGCTGACGTCGTTCTTCTCCGAACTTCCGTGGGAGCTCGAAGAAGCGGCGCGTATCGACGGCGCCACCCGTGGCCAGGCCTTCCGCCTGATCATGCTGCCGCTCGCCGCGCCGGCCCTGTTCACCACCGCGATCCTCGCCTTCATCGCAACGGTCAACGAGTACCTGCTCTCGCTCCAACTCTCGAGTGACAAGACCGCGCCCGTCACGGTGGCGATGGCCAAGTTCTCCGGAACCGACCCATTCGTCACGCCGTACACCTCGATCATGGCCGGCGGAACCCTGGTGATGATCCCGCTGGTCATCATGGTTCTCATCTTCCAGCGACGCATCATCGCCGGTCTGACCGCAGGCGGCGTCAAGTCGTGACGCGGGCCGCACGGTTTCGATGAGGCGGGCTTCGCGCGCCCAGCGCATGGAGCTGATCGCCGGCTTCATCTCGGTCTTCGCCCTCATGGCGTTGATCGGCGCTGTGGTTGCGATAGTCAAGGGTGACCCCGGCGTGATGCCGTCTTTGGTGCTGCTCGGTTGCGTCGTCGCTCTCGGGCTGGCGTTCCGCGGATATCGGAACGCGGTCCGAGCAGAACGTCGCGAGTAGCCAGCCCGGTAGGGTGACATTTCGGTATCGCAGTTGCCGGGAGTTATCTGATCGAGATATCACCCTGGTGGAATGGTGCCGGTAAGTCCGGATCCACGACCGGGAGTGTTGAGTGAGTCCATCGAACAGATCGAGTGCGACGGGTGGCGATCAGTCGTCGGCTCGATCGGGCAAGTCGGCTAATTCCCCACGGTCGAACAAGTCGGCCAAGCCGGCAAAGAAGCAGCGCTCCAAGTGGCGGTACGTCCGGCGGACCATCTACGTTCTCGTACTCCTGATGATCATCGTGCCTGCGTCGGTTTTTGCTGTCGCGTACAGCCGGACCGACGTCCCGCGCCCCTCGGACATGCAGACCAATCAGGTGTCCACCATCTACATGGCCGACGGTACGACCGTGCTCGGCAAAGTGGTGCCGCCAGAAGGAAACCGGACCGAGGTCGCGTTGTCGGCCATCCCGATTCACGTCCGCGATTCCGTGCTCTCGGCGGAGGATCGCAACTTCTACACCAACCCCGGATTCTCGATCTCCGGATTTGCTCGCGCTGCCCGCGACAACGTGATGGGCAAGGAAAGCGCCGGCGGTGGCTCGACGATCACTCAGCAATACGTGAAGAACGTCTTGGTCGGCGACAAGCGCAGTATCGACCGGAAGCTGCGTGAGCTTGTCATCTCCGCCAAGATGGCGCGCGAGTGGTCCAAGGACGACATTCTTGCCGCGTACCTCAACACCATCTACTTCGGTCGCGGTGCGTACGGCATCGCCGCCGCGTCGAACGCGTACTTCGACAAGCCGGTCAGTGAGCTGAGCGTCGAGGAAGGCGCAGTTCTCGCATCCGTCATCCAGAGCCCGTCGTTCCTGGACCCCGAGACCAATCTGTCCGCGCTGCAAGCGCGCTGGGATTACGTTCTCAACGGCATGGTGGATCTGGGCAGCCTGACCAAGACGGATCGCGACGCCATGCAGTTCCCGGCTGTCGCCCCCGCCAATCGGCCGACCGATCTGAACCAGGCGCCCGGACCCGAAGGCCACATCAAGACCCAGGTACTCAAGGAACTGGCCGAGGCTGGGATCAGCGATCAGACGCTGAACACCGCTGGTCTGCAGATCACGACGACCATCGACCCGGTCGCGCAGGAAGCTGCGCTGAACGCCGTCAAGCGGAATCTCGAGGGCGAGCCGGAAGACCTGCGAACCGCAGTCGTGTCCATCGACCCCAAGACCGGTGGCGTCGACGCCTATTACGGCGGTGACGACGGAGCCGGCTTCGACTATGCCCAGGCGCCGCTGCAGACCGGTTCAGCGTTCAAGGTCTTCGGCCTGGTCGCAGCATTGATGGAAGATATTCCGCTGTCCGCGCGGTTCGACAGTTCACCGCTCACGATCAACGGTGTGACGATCGGAAACGTCGGTGGCGAATCCTGTGGTCGATGCACGATCGCCGAGGCACTCAAGCGCTCGCTGAACACCAGCTTCTACCGGTTGATGCTCTCGATGGAGAACGGTCCCCAGAAGATCGCCGACGCCGCCCACCTGGCCGGAATCCCCGAACACATTCCAGGGCTCGACTACCCGACGCTCACCCAGGAGGGTGGCCCGCCGGAGAACGGAATCGTGCTCGGCCAGTATCAGTCTCGCGTTATCGACATGGCCTCCGCGTACGCGACGCTCGCTAACTCCGGCGTGTACCAGCAGCCGCACTTCATCCAGAAGGTCGTGACGGCCGAAGGTGAAGTCCTGCTCGATCGTCCGGTCTCGCCTGGTGAGCGTCGTCTTGATGCGGCCGTCGCGGACAACGTCACGCAGGCGATGCTGCCGATCGCGTCGTACTCGAACGGTCACGCGCTTGCCGGTGGACGCCCGTCCGCTGCCAAGACCGGCACCGCGCAGCTGGGTGACACCGGGCAGAACAAGGATGCGTGGATGGTCGGTTACACGCCGTCGCTGTCCACCGCGGTCTGGATCGGAACTTCCGACGCGCAGGCCATCACCAACTCCTACGGCGGCTTGATCTACGGCTCCGGAGTGCCTGCCGACATCTGGAAGAGCACGATGGACGGCGCGCTGAAGGGATCCGACTGGGAGAGCTTCCCGTGGCCGGATCCCATCGGCGGGCAGGCCGGCGTTCCCGCGAACTCCGGCGTGACCTCGGGCGACGGGACGGGTACGCCCACAACGGGCGCGGCCGCTCCCCCAGCGCCCATCGAGGTGCCTGGCTTGCCGCCGATCGAAGTGCCGCCGCTCCCCCAGTTGCCGCGTCAGATCGAGATCCTGCCTGGCATCGTCATCCCACTACCGGGCTGACAGGCAGCGCCCGATTTCCGGCCCTCAGGTCTGATCGTCGAAGAGGCCGAGCTGGGTCGGCGCTGCATCTTTGGCGGGCAGTACAACGACGCGCAGCCCGCGCCTGAGGTTGCGGATCGCGTGCGTCCACGCGCGCTTCTCGCCCGCACACAGGTCGGTGTCGTCGTCCTTGCGACGGATGGACTCGGTCAACGCCTCGTGCCAGGCCGTCTCCTGCTCCTGGCTGATCCGCAGGTAGTCGAGAATGGTGTCGCGGTCGTGCTCACAGATCACGGCAACCTCTTCGGCGCTGAGCTCACCCGTTCCGTCGGCGTCGAGTTCGAGGAGCGCCATGAGCGCCGGAGGAAATTCGTGGCACTCGTGTGACTCGTATTCGGCACCGGGATCGTCGTGCTCGGAGGCCATCCCGTCGTTGAAGGCGGTGTCTCCGGTAGCGCGAATGGGTTGCCCGCCCAGTTCTTCGGCGAGTTCGTCCGATGCTTCGGCCAATTCCGCGAACGAGCGCAGAGCCCGCAGCAGATGCTCGGCGACGAAGGGTGCACCGTCCACGCGGACCACGCCCAGCACACTCTGCTCGACGAGAATGAGTTTGATGGTCGGCCACTGCCGATTGAGCTGGGCGAGAACAACAGCAGCGTTCTCGAGGTTCTCGACCGAATGCACGACCCGCGAGAACACCTCCACGTACTCGTCGTCCTCGAGGACACGAACATAGGTGACCTGCTCACCGCGGACCAGCGGGATGTCGCCGTCGTCGTCACGCTTGGGCGGATGACCGAGAAGGCGTTCGACGGCTCCGTCGACCAGGATCCGCAGCATGTCTCCCGAACCCGAGGGAGCGTGCGACGGCGTCGTGGCGAACGCCGGCGTCGACTCGCGTCCACTGGTGCTGGCACGCAGGAACGACGGGTGCGCAATGCTCCACATCTCGCGGAAGACGCGGAGCACCTTTGTCACCAGTTCCTCGGGACGAGCGCGGTCGACGTCGATGTAGAAGGACATGGACCCGTTGCCCTCGGGCTCGTGCTCGCACAGATCGGGAGCGTTGAACCCCATGTCGAGCAGTGCGGAGTGATCTTCCGGTTCGAGCATCCGCAGTGGATGCAGAAACCTGTTGGAAGGGACTTCACAGCGCACGGAGGTCTGATTCCACGCGAAGAACTGGATGCACGCGGGTGCGTCCGCCAGTTCGTCCATGCTGTCGTAATGCGACTCCACCACGAGGGTGTCGTCGTCCTCCATCACGGAGATGTAACGAGCGAGATGAGTCTCGAAAGTAGTCCAGGCACTCAGGATTTCCAGATCGAAAGTATTGTCCGACATCGCCGCTCCTCTGGTCCGGGGGCGCATGGGGCCCTGCCGACGACTCGCCGAAACCCCTGCTTTTCAAACCCCGCCTACGACGGTAGTCCTGGGGTCCGACAGTGAGGATGTTCGTCGGATCCGAAGTGACCGTCTTCTGAAGATGTGTTGCGGTCACCCCAGTACGCCGCGGACGACACGATTCCGCAGTTGGTAAAGCGAATTCGCACAGACGTGTGGAAGCGGCTGCTGCGCAGGTTTGCCAGCGTTGCCTCGTATAGCCGTCTGGTCTCGGCGGTTTTCGCTTACATTGCGGTTGTCGTGTCCGCTGCAGGCAGCCGTCCTGATGATCCAACCTCTCGCGTTGGTGATCGAGTGACTCGTGACCACCGGCCGGCGACCGAAGGATTACTTATCCAAGAAGGTCCGAACGAAGGGCGGCCGCCGAAGCGGGCTCAGCCATTTTGCTTCGTATTCGGCGCGGTGGTCAGGGAGTCGTCGGCTCTCAGAAGGCAAAAGCCGATTGCGGATACGAGATTTGGGAGGAGTCGCGGGTTCGTACTCGACGCAACCGGCCTGCCCGGATCTACTGCCGCCCCGCATGCTGACAGCAAACTACTCTCATGGCTTTCAACAGTCCGAGCGGTGGGAGGAACAAGGATGACGAGAAACGGAGCCAATCAAAGTCTCCGGAAGTTGCGGGGCGCTATTGAACACGATGAGGCGGGCCTCCCAGCAGCTTGAAATGAGTGTGGTAATGCAAAACTAGTGGCTTCGCAACGTCGCGGTTGTCAATCACTGTCGTAACCCTGGCTGGCAATCTCCACTGCACGCGCTGTGACGTACCTGGGGAAGTCCGGGTGCCCGAAGATCGCGGCAAGTTTTCCGTCGGTACCCACCTTTTGTGTAATCAACGCGGCAATCGCTTCCGGACTCGGCCAGAAGTGACCTGACTTAATTTGGTTGACGATTACGCCTTCTTTGCCCGCTACCGAGGATCGTCGCGACTGAAATTCCCTCTCGCTCAGGTTGAGTGAGTCCAGGATGCCCCGAATGAGGACCTTTGCCGACGCGCCGCCCTCGACGTGTTCCAGTGGGACAGATGCCGGCAGAATCCACCAATAGACCTTCCGCCCCCCGACATGACCGACGATTCGCCGCTCACTCAGCTTGTTCAACGTGTTTGTTTGGATTCGGCTATTTCGTATCGGCGCGGGAACTGAGGTGCCAAAACTTCGATACGAGCGTTCGACACTCGTGTCCTTGGTCGCAGCGATAATATGCCCTGGAGGCAAGACCTCGACGAGAGAACGCAGCGCAACCGAAAAGTGAACATCGGCTACGTCTAACGCGGTCAAGACCTCTTCCTTGGTCTGCAACTCCAAACGCTGCCTAAGTTGACTTGGTGGAACCAAGATGCGTCGAGCAAAGAGATGCGCCTCAGACTCAGTTCGGGGAAGCTCAAACCCGTCCTGTTCGGAGTTCGATTCGCCGCCTTCCTTGCAAAAAGTCAATCCCGAATGCCAACTCAACTCCAAGTGTCCGAGTTCGTGGGCAATCGTGTAGCGAAGTCGACGGCGTTGATGGTCTGCGAGATTGGTGGGGTTGCCAATCCGCGAAACATTGAGGGCGATATGCGGTCGATCGAGTCGTGGTTCACCAACCAGACCGAACAAGATTGCGTCAAGGTCGTCGGGAATGTGCACGTATGCCACGTCAGCATACGTGTTGCACAGGGCATGGATGTCGAATCCGACATCCAAACCATGGTTTATGACCATCTTCTCAGCTGCGAGCTCAACACCCCGCATATTTGGCCCTTGTGAGGCCTTAGATGCGATCAACGCCGCTGCTTGTCGGTCGGGGAGAGTTCAGCGGCGTAGCTCGTCAGCCATTCGGACAAACTCGCGGGATCAAATACACCATCAGATCTGGCCGCGAGCGCATACTGATTCTGATGCGAATCCTCAACACGCGCCACGGCGGTTTCGACCTCTTCGAATGGAATTTCTTCCCGATGGGCCGAGATCAACGCGCGTAACCTTCGCGGATCTACTTCAACAAACGCGCGTACGCGGTCGGGGAATCCGAAACTGTCGGGATCAGACTGCCATGCCCTCACCAGCTCTGAATACAGGATTTCGCCCGCAGCTGCCTTTTCGAGCATCGTGACCGTTGGATTCTCGACGTCGCCGCGGCGAGGGGCAGGTAGTCTACCCAGTATTTCGTCGATGAGCGATCCGTGTTCGATCCGATCGATGTCAGCCTGTAGGGCGCGAGCCTTTTCGATCCTTGCCTCGGCGTTTTCCACGTCGGTCGCCGTGCCGAACAACAAAGCACGTTGGAGTGCCTCGTGCGCTTCGCCGAGTGCAACGGAGGGGGACTTGGTGGGCAGACTGTGCCTGCTCGGCATGACGACTCCCTCCGTTTCCTCTTCGTTTGTTTCCGACAATACAGCTATGCTGCCAGTTTCACCGCAGCCGAGCCGACAGAACCGAACGTTCCATCTCCATCGATGACGGTCGGTGCCCCTCGAAGCTGGGCATTGGAGGAATCGAATACTCCCCAGCCTGCTAGGTCGATCTCCCCCGCTTCATGAGCGAGGACCAGGGCATCCAGTGCCTTCCGTGGTCGATCGCCGACGTTCCGAGCAAATTCGATATCGACGATTCTTCCAGATTCAACTGCGCGACGTTTGATCCGTTCTACCGCTTGTTCGATCGGACACTCTGCCACGAGCGCATAGACGCGGTATCCGGCCTGATCTAGCGCCCTCCAGTCGTCCAATGAGTACTGCGGATCTCCAATTACGTCGATACACACGCCAGCGTGATTGGGGGTCCCAGACAGGAATGTCTCGCGGAGTTCTCCGTATGTCACGAATGAACATTCCTCCTGAACAATCTCGCTCCCCTGCCCACCGGCGTACTCCGGCAGAGCAACTCGTACATCGTCGGCATCAAGCGGCATCGGTGCGACCATGCCAGCGCGTGAAACCAACGGTCTCAGCGAAGTGCTCTTACCTGAACCCGGGCCACCGAACAGTAAAAAGGCAGGTGGCCGATCGTTTTTGTCGACAGGCCTACATCCCTGCAGGAGATTGCCGACGATCTCGGCGTGCATCGCGGGTCTCGGGTACAACCAAACCTTCTCAGCAGTCCGGTGCACATCCGCTGTCTGGATCACTCCGCCACTTTCGACCAGACCATAGAGTCGATCGTATAACTCTGCGTCCGACTCCCACCGGGACCGAGCATTCTCGTCATCGATCCACCAAGACCTTGCGTAGCGAATCATCTCCAAATGCAGACGACTGAACTGCTCATCGAGAGCGTCGCCGTCCAAATCGATCACAGTGTCGATGATTCACTCCGGTCGCCAGTTGATTGAGAACGCAATTGCCAATGTTATGTCACCCCTCCGACGATCTTCTTTGAAGGTTGCAAAGCAGTGCTCACCACTCCGAAGGTTCAATAGTCGGTGCCGACGTCCGTACACATCACTGTGGTGCCGTCGCGGCAACTTGAATAGTGCATCGATGATGCACACACTTCGCCGGTCCGTTCAGAAAGCGGCGAGGTCAATAACGATTATTACTATTCGAGTAGATGGAGCACGCGATCCGGATCGCGTAGAACGACCAATGCAACGATGATCCCGCAAACGTTGTGGCAAAACCTCACATCGCCGGAGCCGTCGGTATGTGCAATGTGGTCGTTTCTCGCGTTGCTTGCTGTCTTTACGCTCGGCAGAGGAGTCCGGCGAGGAGAGGCGTGCGATGAGTCGTGAGAGCTGGGTGGGCCGTGATGCCCGATCCATCGCCGAAGCCGTGCGGTCGGGTCAGGCGTCGGCGCGGACGGTCGTCGAAGGCCATCTCGCACGGGTCGACGAATGCAATGGCGAACTCAACGCGCTGGTCACCGTGTGCGCCGAAGAGGCTCTGGCGGCCGCCGACAGCCTGGACGAACGTCGCCTTCTCGGCGAGACACTCGGTCCCCTTGCCGGGGTTCCGTTCACGGTCAAGGACCTGATCGCTACTGCCGGCGTGCGTACCACCGCCGGTTCTCGCACTCTGGCGGACAACGTCCCGGCCGTCGATGCACCGGCCGTTGCGGCGTTCAAGGCTGCCGGCGCAATTCTGATCGGCAAGACCAACACCCCGGAATTCGGCGCGTGCGGGCTGACTCGAAACGAACTGTTCGGCACCACGGCCAGCCCGGTGCGACCGGACGGCGTCGTCCGGTCCCCCGGCGGATCGAGTGGCGGTGAGTCCGCGTCGGTTGCTGTCGGAATGAGTGTGCTCGGACTCGGTACGGATTTTGGCGGCTCGGTGCGTTGGCCCGCACACTGCACCAGCCTCACTTCGGTTCGCCCGACGCTCGGCCGTGTCGACCCAGAAGGGCAATACCCCGGCGTGCTTTCGGATGGACGGGTACTCGCCAATCCCGCGACGATGCACGGCACGATCCAGACCATCGGCCCACTGGCCCGCAACCTCGGTGATGCGACGCTTGCGCTGCGCGTCCTGTCGAAGCCGCATCTCGCGTGGACCGAGCCGGACTCGGTCGACGTCGAACACCTCGACATCCGCTGGGCACCCGGCGAGGGAACCATGCCCGTCGACGCCGAAATCCTGTCGGCGGTTCGCTCGGTGGCGAGCAGTCTGGACGCGAGCGAGTACGACGGTCTGGCCCTGTCGCGGGCCAACGCGCTTTTCGGTGCGTTGCGATCGGTCGAGACCCACGCGGACATCCACTCTCTCGCAGCAGGTTCAGCGCACTCTTTCGACGCGGACATCACCGCCATGCTTGCGGCAGGCCGTGATCGGAGTTCAGCCGAGGTGGAAGCGCTGTGGGCGGATCGCGCGGTGTTGATCGCCGGCTTCCTCGACGAGATGGGCGACGTTCTGATTCTGCCGGTTGCGTCGGTGCTCGCTCCGCCGCTCGGTGTGGAGAGCTTCGAGGTGGGCGGTCGCGAACTCACGTGGATGGACGCGCTCGCGAGTTGCCGGGCGATCAGTGTGCTCGGCCTTCCGTCGGTCGTGGTTCCGGTAGGACTCTCCCGCAACGGTTTACCGATCGGAGTGCAGGTGGTGGCGCGGCCGATCCACGAGCATGTTGCGCTGTCCGTGGCGGCGCGAATCACGTCGAACGCGCAAGCTCTAGTCTGACTTCCATCTTTCGGTTTCGGCTGCGAAACGTGTTGCGTACGAGTCGGCCAGGTCGTGAAGCGTGGTGACGCAATCGCCGTAGTACGTCGGTGCATGCATGGTCGCCAGAATCCGCGGCTCGAGATCGGCCAGGGCACGGATCGTGGGTTCGAGATCCGGGGTGAGGCAGGTGGCGTGGCCCAAGTCCTCGGCTTCCAAAGCGGGACCGACGATTTCGTGCTCGGTGGTCGCGGGGTGGTGCCCGAACGCGGTGAAGAGATCTCCGCAGAACAAAGTGGACGTCGTCTCCTCGAACATCAGGCCCGCGTCCCACCCGTGTGGGACGTGCGGGGTGTCGATGTGGCGAACTCGGCGGCTGCCGGTTTCGAGTACGTCGCCGTCCTGCAAGGGAAGTGGTGCACGATCGGCCAGATCGTTGACCTGAACGAAGCACCCCATCGCGCCGTGTGCCACTTGCGCTTCGGGGGCTGCCGCAAGCCAGGAGTTCATTGATCCGCACTCGTCGGCCTCGACGTGACCGAACGTGATCCATTTCAGTCGGCCGATGTCGATCAACGTGGAGAGTGCGTCGGAAGCCGAGGTGAACAACGCGCGCTGCCCGGTGTGGAAGAGCAGGGGTTCCTCGCCGTCGACGAGAAACTGATTCATCGTGAGGTTGGCTTCGTCCACGAAGGTCGACAGTCGGTAGATGTCCGGCGCGATTTCGGTGATCGTGGTGGTCATCGCTGTGCTCCGATCAGGGCTGCTGTACACGTCAAGCTGTCTTCTCCAGCCTTCTCGCCGCCCCGCGCCTGCACAAGGCTCTGGACATGCTCACGGCTCTGGAATAGTGGAGGCGTGTTCGTACTGCTGCTGACAGGCCCGCCGGGCGCGGGGAAGAGTTCCGTGCTGACCGCGCTTCACGATCGACTCGGCGAGGTCGGGGTGAGCAACGCGATGATCGAGGTGGACGAACTCGAGCGGTGCTACCCGCCGCTGGGGACCGAACGGGCAATCGCACACGTCGGGATGCTGTGCGCGTCGTACCGGGAAGCGGGGTATGAACTCCTCTTCCTCACGGCGACTGTCGAAGACGACGACTACGGGCGTGCCCTGCTGGCCGCGACCGGCGCCGAGGGTCACCTGCTGGCGCGCCTCGAGGCCGATCCGGATACGTTGCGCACCAGAATCATCGAACGTGAACCGGCCGGCTGGGCCGGGTTGGACGATCTGGTGGAAGCGTCACAACTGCTGGCCGGTTCGATGCCGACGCTCAGTGGAGTCGACGTGGTTCTGAGCACCGAAGGCCGCGATGCCGAAAGTGTTGCCGATGATCTGGAAGCGGCTCTGCGAGAACGCAGTCCATCGCTTCTAGCCGTCGGTATTGAGAGCGGTGACCACTGACGCGAACATCGTCGACTTGATCGCGCCCAGCGTGCCCGGATTCTTCGGCCCGATCGGTGCAACCATTTCGATGGCCTTGGCGGTCAAAGCATCGACGGATGCGGTGAAGTCCACCAAACCGGCTGCGAATGCGTCACTTCCGCCGTATCGCCGCCCCGTGGTCATGGCGACGATTGCCGACGCCGGGCTGAGTTTGGCTTGGATGAGAGCCGCCATTCCTTCGGTGAACGGGATGTTGATGTCCACCTCCGGGAAGCAGTAGTAGCCGCGATCATCGCGCATGACGCGGTAATCGTGCGCGATGCCGAGCATTGCGCCGGCCCCGAAGGCGTGGCCGTTGATCGCAGCGACGGTAGGCATCGGGAACGTCAGCATTCGAGAGAACAGCGACTGGACTTGCTGCACATACCACTTCGCCTTGTCGCCGTTCGCGCCAAGCCAGTCGAGGTCGAGTCCGTTGGAGTAGAACTTGCCCGCCGCCGTGGTGACCAGGGCGTGTGCGCCTTCGCTCAGAGCCTGATCGAGCAGCTTGTCGACAGAATCGAGCCAATCCGGCGAGAAACGATTCTCGTCCTCGCCGAGATCGAGAACGGCGATCTTGTCTTCGAAGCGCAGAGTTGCGGTCATGACGGGCCTTTCCTGTTGCGGGACTGTGGGAGTGGTGGATCCAAACTCAGAACGGCGCGAACCGCCGCATTCAACCGCGCGCGTGCTGCGGCGTCGGGGACTCGCCAACCGTCGGCGCGTGCGGCGGGATGAATGAGTAGCCCGGTAGGCAGGCCGACAACACAGGCCTCGATTGCCTCGACGGCTCTGCCGTCTGTGCGACCCCAGAGCGCGGTCGACAATCGGATGAACAAGTCGACCAGAGACCGGTCGAGTTGTGTGAGTTTCTCGGCGATGTCGGCGGGGACGTCGGTGCCGAGCAGTTCGTCGCGCTGGATCGTCAGCAGCAGCAACGCGGATTGTGGGTAGTCGAGCGCGAAGACAGCCGGAACTTCGGCAGCTGCGACGACGGCGGAAACCGCGGAGGTCGGCGAGGGGTCCGCGAGAGCGTCGTCCACTCTCGATTGCTGAAGCGCGAGAAATCGTTGCGCAGCACGCAGCCATGCGCTGCCGACCAATCCACTGCGAGAGCCGAATGCGTGATAGATCGCCCCGTTGGACACACCGGTGGCGTCGGAGACCGCCCGTACCGTGACCGCGCTCGGCCCGGCAGTGGCGGCAAGCTTTTCGGCAGCGTCGAGCAGTGTGTCGAGGTCGTGGACGCGGGGCCGAGGCATGAACGCACAGTAACAGAGCGTCTGCTCTGTTACTAGTGTTCGGTCAGATCACCGAATTCGCGCGAAGGTCTTCGATCTCCTCCGGGCGAAGGCCGAAGTCGGCGAGTACCCCGTCGGCGTCGCCGCCGAGAGTCATGGGTGGCGCATTTCTGACGGGAAGAGTCTTGCCGTCCACCCAGAACGGTCCGCGGACAACGGGAATCGACGTCCCGTCCGCGCTGTGCGTCTGCTCGACCATCTGCAGAGCCTCGACTTGCGGGTCGGAGAACACCTGATCGATCGAATGGATCGGGCCGCAGGGAATTCCGGCACCGCGGATCTCGGCGATCCACTGCGCCGCCCCTTTTGCGGTCAGTAGCTCCTCGAGTTCTTTGGTCAGTTGGTCTCGGTGTGCCAAACGCTCTTTACCCGTGGCATATTCGGCACGGAAGGCGAGGTCGGGGTCGCCGATAACCGAGCACAGCGCGATCCAGTGCTTGTCCGACCCGGTGGCGATGTTGATCGGGAAGTCCGCGGTGTCGAAAGCGCCGTACGGCGTGATGGTCGGGTGCGTATTGCCGTTCGGCGTCGAAACCCGCCCGGTGCTCAGGTAGTCCTGCGCCTGGAAGGTCATGATCGAGATCGCGGATTCCAGCAACGAGGTCTGCACGCGGTGCCCACGACCGTCGCGACCGCGAGAGGCAAGTGCCGCCGTGATTCCCAGCGCCGCGTAGATGCCCGAGACCGTGTCGATGATGGGGATTCCGACCCGCATCGGGGTCTGTTCACCGGCACCGGTGACCGACATCAACCCGGACATGCCCTGGGCCACCTGATCGAGTCCGGGCGCGAACTGGTCGGGGCCGACCGGGCCGAAACCACTGATGCTCATCACGACGAGCCCTGGATTCTCCTGCTCGAGCGAATCGGGATCGAGGCCCATGTCGGCCAGTACTCCCGGACGGAAATTCTCGACCAGCACATCCGCGTCGAGGGCCAGGCTGCGAAGCAGTTTCCGTCCGCGGTCACTGCGCATGTCGATGGCGATCGACCTCTTGCCGCGGTTCACGGACGCGAAGTAGAGGCTTCGATCGCCGTCGAACGGCGGCCACTGACGCGAACTGTCGCCGGAGCCACGGGTTTCGACCTTGACCACGTCGGCGCCGAAGTCCGACAGCAGCGACGTGCACAAAGGCCCCGCGAGAGCGCGGGTGAGGTCGAGAACTTTGATACCGCTGAGCAATTGGTCCATCGTAGAAACCTCGGTTCTGTGGTGTGCAACGTCGCCCACTCGATCCGTCGCACCATCTGCGTGAATTACCGCTGCAGTGATCGTCGGAGAGGGGAAGAATGAAGGTCAGGCCTGCTTTCGGCTGGGCTCGGTGACAACACTGGTCGAGAGCGCAAGGTGATGCGACGGCGACATTGCACAACTGCAGGGCCCGGATTTAGGCGCATTGTGTGACAGGCAGGATTGCGGTGGGCCGATACCGTGAACTCTCTACGTACGGCGATGCAAGCGGGAGGCGAGGCGATGCGCGACATTTCCACTCAGCTGGCGCAGTGGCACGCCCGTGGCGAGGATTTTGCACTGGCGACGGTTGTCCGTACCTGGCGATCCTCACCACGCATGCCCGGTGCTTCCATGGCCGTCTCACGCTCCGGCGAGGTAGTCGGCAGCGTCTCGGGCGGGTGCATCGAGAGTGCGCTGTACGAGATCGCGCAGGAGGTTCTCGCCGACGGCACCAGCCGCGTCGAGGTCTTCAGTGTCTCCGACGACGACGCCATCGGAGTAGGTCTGACCTGCGGCGGAACCATCGAAGTGTTTGTCCAGGCCGTCGGAGCCGATTTCACCGAGTTCGGTCAGGTTTGTGAACGGATCGAGGCCGATACGCCCGTCGTCGTGGTCACCGAAGTGCGTCCGGGAGCACCGGCACGGCACCTCGTCGTCGAGCACGGCCGACGCAGCGGGGATCTGGATGCCACGGAGGACGAGGTCGCCATCCTGCTGCGCACGATGGAGACCGGTGAGTCCGTAGCTTTTGTCGCGCCCGCGGGAACTCTCATCGATTCGCAGCACGACCTGCTGGTCGAGATATTCGCTCCGCTACCGCGGATGTACGTCTTCGGAGCCATCGACTTCGCCGCCTCGATGTGTACGTTGGGCGCCTTTGCGGGTTACCGCGTGACCGTCGTGGACGCACGGCCGGTCTTCGCAACTCGAGCGCGTTTCCCCGACGCCCATGATCTGGTCGTCATGTGGCCACACAAGTTCCTCGAAACCGCACCGATCGACAACAAAACCGTCCTGGCCGTGCTCACCCACGACGAGAAGTTCGACATCCCGTTGCTCGAGATCGCGCTGCGTTCGCCGGCTGCGTACGTGGGTGCGATGGGAAGTCGTGCGACGCATGAGCGTCGGGTGGCGCTGTTGAAGGAGCGAGGCGTCACCGACGCGGAGTTGGGGCGCCTGCACTCACCGATCGGGTTGGATCTCGGCGCCAGGACACCAGAAGAAACTGCAGTCTCGATCCTCGCCGAGATGACCAAGACCCTGCGCAATGCCTCCGGTTTGGAACTGCGGGATCTGCAGGGGCCGATCCACCCGCCACCTCAGGAGAATCCGACCGCCCTGCATCGAACGGCCTGAGTCGACTGCGCTGAATTCGGACATCTTGTGTTCGGTGGGGATAGGATCGTTTCTTTCGTGAACCATCTTCCGTGATCCGAATGAAATCGAGGTGCCTGCCAAGTGGCGAACCCGGCCGTACCGGCATCCGAGGTGAATGCTGTTCTCTCCGAACTTCTTCGAACCTCGCTCCTTCCTGGTGTTCGAAAGGTTGCCGGCGGCTCCGACGACCCGACGGTGGCCCGGGTGGGATTCATGGCGGTTCCGGACATCGGACCGTGGCTGCGACACGGACAGTTGCTGATCACCACGCCGGAAACCCTCGCCAGGGTGACCGAAACCTTCAAAGCGTTTGTCGGACGGTTGTCGACGCGTGGAGTTGCGGCACTTGCCGTCCAATTCGGCGCAGACGGTGACACTCTCGCGCCGGAACTGGTCGACGCGGCCGAAAGCGCCGGCTTCCCGCTCCTGGTTTTTCACGGTGCATGCGATCACCCTGCGGCCAGAGGCCGGGAGCAGACGGAGTCGGCCCAGATCGACGCCATGTTCGGGGCCGAGCGGTTGCGACGGTTGCTGGTCGACGTCGTGATGGGCGGCGGCGGTCTCCCGCAATTGACCGAAGTCATTGCACGGGAGATGAAGGGCGCCGCCCTGATCACCACTTCGGACGGACGCGAGATCTGCCGGGCCGGGGACGCCGCGGAGCGCAAGAATCTGTCGGCCTGTCCGGCTGTCGATTCCACCGGTCGTCTGCGGACCGACACCGTCGAGGGCGGGTTGGGTCTGCACGAGTTCGACGGTCAATTCATCGCGGTGTCCGCGATTTCCGCCAATCACATCGACCACGGGCGTCTCGCGTTGTTCACCGGTGAGCGCGTGATGACGAGTTACGACCAGTACCTGGTCGAGCGGGCCGCGTCGGTGTGCGCGTTGGTGATCACCCGTGAACAAGCCGTGGCATCGGTGGAAGAGCGCCATCGTGCGAACTTCGTTCACGACCTGCTCCTCGGCCGTGCCGGGGATCACGATCACGTTGTCTCCCACGCCAAGACGTTCGGGTGGGACTTCGATCGCCCGCTGGTGATCGTCTCGATCGAACCGGACCCGGTCGACGAACCGGCCTCGGCGGCGCCCGCTCGGCTGCCCGTCGTCGACCGTCAGGCGATGGCGTTCTCCGGCGCGATCGCCCACCGTGATCCCGGTGCGGCGGTGACCGCGCTGACGGGTGAGACGGTGATCGTGATGGGCGTCGGCACCGACACGATGGCCTTGGTGCGGGATCTCGTCACAGTCGTTCGCGGTGAAGGTGGCGGCGGGAGAAGGCCGTTCAGTGTCGGGGTGTCCCGGCCGGCAGCGGCGATCGACGCCGTCCCCGCGCTCTACAGCCAGGCGCGCACCGCATTGACTGTCGGACGCCGGATCTCCGGTCCGTGGACGGTGACTCAGTTCGACGATCTCGGTGTGTACAGACTGCTCAGTCTGGTCGAGGACGAAAACGAGTTGGAGACGTTCGCGCGGGAGACATTGCGGGAACTGACGGAGGAAACTGCCGAAGCGCAGGACATGCGCAAGACCTTGGAAGTCCTGCTCGCGACCAACATCAACATCGCCGAGACCGCGCGCAAGCTCCACTTCCATTACAACACACTGCGTTACAGGGTCGTTAAGCTGGAGAAAATGCTGGGACCCTTCACGGCGCAACCCGAACTCCGGTTGGATCTGTCTCTAGCACTGAAGATAACCGCGATGCGCGGCATCAATCACTAATATTGCCAATCCGGGTCGGCGGGTTCTGGCAGATTGTCATCACGTCGATACCTCCGCGCTGTAATAGCGTTTCACTCCAGTCACGGTGTTTTGTGAGCTGGAGCACACTCAGCGTTCGGACACCTTCCTCTGCACGAAAGGTCCCATCATGCCGATTTGGACGTTGCACGGAGATGGAAAGAACATCAAACCGGGTGAAGTGGTTGCTCCCGGCGAGCGGCTCAGCTGGGGAAGAACCATCGGGCTGGGCAGCCAGCACGTGGTGTCGATGTTCGGCGCGACGTTCGTGTTCCCGATCATCATGGGCCTCAATCCTCAACTTGCCGTGATGATGTCGGGCTTTTGTACGCTCTTCTTCCTGTTGGTGGTCAAGGGACGCATTCCCAGCTACCTCGGTACGTCGGCGGCTTTCGTCGGTGGTATCGCCGCTATTCGTGCCCAAGGCGGAACCTCTGCGGAGGTGACCGGCGCGATCCTGGTGTCCGGACTGGTCCTGGCAGCCATCGGTATCGCGATCCACTTCCTCGGTGGCCGGGTCGTATTCAAGGTTCTTCCCCCGGTGGTGACCGGCGCAGTGGTGATGCTGATCGGATTCAACCTGGCACCCGTTGTCGCGGGGCTGTACTGGCCGCAGGACCAGTGGGTGGCTCTGATCGTCATGGTGGCCCTGATCGTCATGAGTATCGCGCTACGCGGCTTCATGGCGCGCATCGCAATCTTCCTCGCGCTGATCTTCGGCTACGTCCTCTCCTGGATCCTCGACCGGGTCTCGGGCACGATCACCTCGTACGACGCAGGCACCGGTCAGATCACCGAGCACTTCCGCGTCAACTGGGATTCGGTGCAGTCGGCGTCGTGGTTCGGCCTGCCCCCGTTCTCGGACGAGGCCAACGGAATCGTCGGCATCCACGCCCCGTCGTTCAGCCTGACGTTCATCATCCTGGTTCTTCCCGGTGTCATCGCGTTGATCGCGGAGAATGCCGGCCACGTCAAGGCAGTCGCAGAGATGACCGGCGACGATCTCGACCCGTACATGGGACGCGCGCTTGCCGGTGACGGTTTCGCCACCGCTATCGCCAGCAGTGTCGGCGGTTCGCCCACCACGACGTACGCCGAGAACATCGGTGTCATGGCAGCGACCCGTGTGTACTCCACCGCCGCCTACGCGGTCGCGGGCATCGTCGCGATGATGCTCGGCTTCTCCCCCAAGTTCGGTGCCGTCATCTCGGCGACGCCCGGTGGCGTTCTCGGCGGAATCACCGTGGTGCTCTACGGCATGATCGGCCTTCTCGGCGCCAAGATCTGGAAGGAGAACGGCGTCGACTTCGGCAATCCGCTCAATCTGATGCCGATCGCGGCCGGCCTGATCATCGGTATCGGCGACACGGCCCTGAAGTTCAGTGACACGTTCTCGCTCAGCGGTATCGCGCTCGGCACCATCGTCGTGATCGGGATGTACCACCTGTGCCAGTACATAGGTTCGAAGAACCCGGAGCTGAATGCGAAGAACCCGGAACCGAACAAGCCGGATTCGAAGGCTCCCGGCGGAGAACGGGAAGAACCCGCCCCGCAGCTCACGTGACGCTTGGCTGAGTGTGCTCGATTGTCGAAGGCCGGACATCCTCCTCGGAGGATGTCCGGCCTTTCGCGGTGTGTGTTCTGTGTACTGATCGATCAGACGGCGGTGCTGGCTTCGACCAGGCCGATACGGTCGATGCGTTCGGTGCGGGTGATGAGCCGTTCGGTCGCATCGGTAGCAGTGAGCACGCTCAGCTCGTAGTGCAGTACCGCTCCGACACGAGTGCAGAATGCGGCGGATTCGTCCGCAGCATCGGGACATTCGGGGATGACCCGATCGACGATGCCGCCTGCGAGCAGATCGAAGGACCGTATCCCTTGACTGGCCGCCATCTCCGGAGCGTGCGTGATGTCGTGGAACATGATCGCGCTCGCACCCTCGGGAGGTAAGGGCGACAGCCAACCATGGCGGGCCGCCAGCACTCGATCGGCCGGAATCAGTGCCAGGGCGCCGCCGCCGGTGCCCTGCCCTAGCAGGAGGGAAATGGTGGGGACCTCGAGTGAAATCATGTCGGCTATGCACCGAGCGATCTCGCCGGCCAATCCACCTTCTTCGGCTTCCTTCGACAATGCCGCGCCTGCCGTGTCGATGATCGTCACCAACGGCAGGTCGAGTTCTGCGGCAAGCCGCATCCCTCGCCGAGCTTCCCGCAGAGCGCCGGGGCCGAGTGGGGAGTGCGCAGTCTGTCCGCGTCGGTCCTGTCCGAGAAGGACGCAGGGCATGTCGCCGAAGCGAACGAGCGCGAGCATGATGCCGGGATCGTTCTCGCCTTGGCCGGTTCCGTTGAGCGGGAGCATGTCCGAGGCGGAATTGAGCAGCACCTCGCGGATCCCCGGTCGATCTTCACGCCGGGATGCGACGACGGATTCCCAGGCTGACGTATCGGGTGGGCAGTCGTACGAGCACGGGTCACTCGGCAACGAGTACCCACGGCGTCTCGAGGTGATGATGCGCAACGCGCGGTCGACGATTTCGGCGAGCTGGTCTGGCGGCCTCACCGCATCGATGAGTCCGTGCTCGTGAAGGTTCTCCGCTGTCTGGACACCGACGGGGAAAGGTGAGTTGTACAAAGCCTCGAACACCCGGGGGCCGAGGAATCCGACCAGGGCTCCCGGCTCCGCGATCGTCACGTGACCGAGCGACCCCCAGGACGCGAATACGCCTCCGGTGGTGGGGTTTCGGAGGTAGACGATGTAGGGCAGATGCGCTTCTTTGTGCTTGATGAGCGCCGCGGTGATCTTGACCATCTGCAGGAATGCCGTTGTCCCCTCCTGCATACGCGTTCCTCCGGAGGTGGGAAGCGCAAGAAGGGGCAGCTGTTCGTGCGTCGCTCGACGGATGGCGACGACGAGGCGTTCTCCCGCCGCCACGCCGATCGATCCGCCGAGAAAACCGAACTCGCAGACGATGATTGCCACACGGCGGCCTCTGACGGAGGCGCTTCCGGTCAGGACGGACTCGTCGAGTCCGGTCTTCTCCTGGGCACGAAGAAGCGCTTCGGTGTAGTCGGAGTCGGTCGCCACTGGTATCGGAGGGGTATCCCACGACTCCCAGGTGCCGGCATCGATCACCAGGTCGAGCAAGTCGCGAGCCGACAGGCGGTTCATCGGGTGAATCCTTGTAGCCACGACATGACTTCGTCAGTGTCTTCACCGAGAACCGGAGGTGCAGTGTGGCGGGTTTCCGTCACCTCGGTTCCGTCCGGATCGAAAAATCGTAGCGGCGGACCGGGCAGGGTGATGTTCCCGAGCGTGCTGTGGTCGACGTCGACGAGCAACCCCTGTGATCGGGTCTGTTCCCATTCGTACACTTCGGAGATCGTCCGGACCCGTCCTGCCGGTATTCCGATGCGGTCGAGTTCGGTCAGAAGCTCGTCGCGCGAGTACGGTTTGAAGGTACGTTCGATCAATTCGACTACCTGGAAATGATTCTCGACGCGTTCGGCGTTTGTTGCCATACCCGGTGCGTCTGGATCGAGTTCGAATCCTTCGCAGAATCTTCTCCACAGGCTTTCGCTGCCGACCGAGATCTGTACTGCGCCATCGCCGGTACGAAAGAGTCCGTACGGTGCGATGGAGGGATGGTGGTTGCCCTGCGCTGTGCCTACCTCGCCGGCGACGGTCCACTTCGTTCCCTGAAACGCGTGAACACCGACTACGCTGGCCAAGAGCGATGTTCGAACGACACGGCCTCTCCCCGTCTGTTCACGTTCCTTCAAAGCCGCGACGACGCCGAACGCCCCGTACATCCCGGCGAGAAGATCGGCGATCGGAACTCCGACTCGTTGAACGTCGTCCGGACTCGAGCCGGTCAGCGACATGAGTCCGGCCTCCCCCTGGGCGATCTGGTCGTAGCCGGCGCGGCCACCTTCGGGGCCGTCGTGGCCGAAACCGCTGATGGACAGGACGATCAGTCGAGGATTGAGTTCGGCCAGCCGCTCGGTGGAGAATCCGAGTCGATCGAGAACTCCGGTGCGGAAGTTCTCCATGAGAACGTCGGCGCGGCAGACGAGATCTTCGAGGGTTGCGCGCCCGCTGTCGGATTTGAGGTCGAGCGTGATCGACTTCTTGTTTCGGTTCGTGGAAAGAAAGTACGTCGATTCCCGTTGCGTGTTCGGTGGTTCCAGCGGTGGCTTCACAAATGGCGGCCCCCATCCACGGGTGTCGTCGCCGCCGTGAGGTGATTCGACCTTGATCACGTCGGCACCCAGATCGCCGAGCATCATTGCCGCGTGAGGACCCGCGAGTGCGCGCGTGAGGTCGACGACAATCACGTCGTGTAACGGACCACTACGAGCACTTGTGTTGTGAGGCTTCGAAGTCGAGTTCATGTCGCACCGCCGTGTTCTGGTGTAATTGGCTGAGCCAGTTGGTGGTTGAGGCCTCCGTAGTTCGGTCGACTCCGGTCCGCTGGACCGAGAAATCGGCCAGGGCCACTGAAGGAGGTATGTGCGGCCCGTCTTTCGAACCGTAAGCGCGCACCGGTCAACGGCACATGGGTAACCTTGCCGATGACGGGTATCAGTGGTGGGTAAGAAGTGACGAACGCTCACCGCACGGCTGGATTGCGGTTGTATCGAACCGTAATTGGGGCGTTCTGTCAGCTCATCTCGTGCATCTTCATGACCTGCAGGGCGAGTGAGACGTTCAATCGAAGGACGGGGTCGTCGGTGAACGATCCGACGACACTCTCCAGCTTTCCGATTCTGTATCGCAAAGTGTTGTAGTGCATATGAAGAGCCCGCGACGCCTCGGCGACGTTGCAATTGCAGTCGAGCAGCGTTTGGAGTGTCAGACGTAAGTCTGCGGCTTCGGCGTTGTCCGCCGACAGGGACTTCAGAACGTCATCGGTGAACGAACGTAGTTCGCTCTTGTCCGTCTGGAGCGAGAGGAGTCGGTGTACGCCGAGTTCGTCGAAGTGTGCAATCCGTCCGGGCCCGTTGATACGGCGGCCGACGACCACGGCCGTACAGGCCTGGTCGTACGCCGCAGGTAGATCGGCCAGGGAGTAGATCACCCGGCTCACTCCCGTGCTGAAGGAGCGGCGGCCGCTGGTGCGATCTCCGGCAACCTTGCGCACCAATCCTTCGATGTCCCGAACCGCACGGTCGGTGCTGGTCGGCAAAAGCGTGACCACCTCGTGTCGAAACCCGACGGACGGCGCCGTTCGCTCGTGTGCGCGTACCACTTGTTGCCAGCCGTCACTGAGTCGATCCTGGTCCGTGCGAGTGGAGTTCGCGTGCTGGGATTCCGGGTGATCGACGTCGAGTTCTGCAACCACAACGGCAAGTGGACGAGTGACATCCCACCCCAACTGAGTGAAGTGCGCGCTCACTTCCGCCGGCGAGCCGGCTTCGCCTATCAGTGCGTCGCGGAGAAAGTCGCCGCGGAACTTGGATTCCACTGCCGCAACTGCCAGCTGCTTGGTGACGGCCAGAGCAGCAACGGTGGCTGCTCGCTCCAACGCCTGAACGACGACTGCTCCGAGTTCGTGGGTACCGGCGTACGCGACCATTCGGCCGTGGTCGGTGCCGCCGGCCACCACCCGGGTGAGCGCCAACTGACCAGGAAATCCCTTGGGCGCGTTCTGTAAACCGACAGCGACCCGTTCGGTCAGGAACCGACCGGTGCTCTCGAACAACGGAAGCGCGTTCAGTGCAGCTGAATCCCCGGCCTCGGTCAACACCCTTCCGTCCGGCGAGCAGATCAGAACGCTGACGTCGAAAAGCGCGGCGAATTCTGCTGCAATCTGGGGTAGATCGCCACCTTCCAAGACGATCGAAGTCAACGAGCGGTGAAGACGGTCGGCAATGTCGAGTGCCGCAGACTGCTTCGCCACCAACTTGGTGAAGACCTCCGAGATCACCTCGTCGAACCCTGCGGTGACGGGAAGAACCAACAACGGCAGCCCTCGCTGCTCTGCCATGTGCAGCATGGCTTCCGGCAGTTCGTCGAGATAGCGGCCGGTTTTCACGGCAAGTGCCGCGACCCCTCGGCGTGCAAGACCGTCGACGAGGTCGCTGAGATCGGTATCGTCGAGAAGCTCTCCGGTTCGCCCGTAGCGCAGCGGGAACCCGGTAGTCACCAACAGTTCGTTCGGCTTCACCCAAGCGAGGATGTCCGGTACTTCCATCACGTTCACCGATTGGACGAGGTGGCGCAACCCCCCGTGCCCGGCAAGGACTTCGGCTCCATGCAGACTGGGCAGCTCGAGGACATCCCGAACCGTCAACCTGTAGTCGCCACCTTCTGGCAAATGTTGAAGCTCTTCGCTCGAATATTTGGCAGATCTATCCATGTCGCGAGACTACGCGCGATCACGCTGCGGACATTGTCAACAGTTGACGAAAATGTCCTCTCGAAATGAGTAGATCTCCGGACGTCTGCCAACTATCGAGGTCCGAATTGGCGATCGCCCGCGTCTCCGAGTCCAGGTACCAGGAAAGCATTTTCGTTCAGGCCGTCGTCGATGCTCGCAGTGAGGAGCCTGACTGGATGTCCGGACTTCCTCAGCGCTTCGATCCCTTCCGGAGCCACGACGACACATATTGCAGTCACGTCGGTGGCTCCGCGTGCGATGAGCAGATCGATTGTGCGGATGATGGATCCACCGGTCGCCAACATCGGATCGAGGACGTAGACGGGGGTGTCCGACAGATCAGCAGGCAGGGACTCGAGATACGGAACCGGTTGGTGTGTCTTCTCGTCTCGTGCCATTCCCACGAAACCTACGCCTGCCTGCGGAATGAGGGCACTCGCCTGTTCAACCATGCCGAGGCCCGCTCGCAAGACCGGTACCAGGAGCGGTGGATTTGCCAGCCGCACTCCCAGCGTGGGAGCAACTGGCGTCTCGATGTCGAACTGTTCCACTTCTGCGCCGCGCATGGCCTCGTAGACCAACATATGGGTCAGTCTGCGCAGGGCGGACCGGAACGTTGCGTTGTCGCTGCGAGCGTCGCGCATGGTCGTGAGCAGCGACGCCGCCAGCGGATGGTCGACAACAGTGGTGTCCATGGACGAATCGTAAGTGAGAACCGATGGGGCGGCGCACAACCGGTGAATCGGAGTCGAAATAACCAATCACGGTTTTCGTTTGGGCAAGTATTGACGATGCCGAAGGGTTCGAGTCGTCATAGCGTGGTCGGCATGGCAGTTCCGAACCGCTCGGCTGGACTGGGCGCCGGGAGCTGTCAAGGCCCAATTTTGCCTCCACGATTCCCTATACAAGGAGATGCCAATGCCCGAAGCAATCGAGGTCCGTAAGGTTCCGCTACACAGCGTCTCCGACGCCAGTGAGCTCGCCAAGCTGATCGACGACGGTGTCCTCGAGGCCGACCGCGTCATTGCAGTCATCGGCAAAACCGAGGGTAACGGCGGCGTCAACGACTACACGCGCATCATCGCGGACCGCGCGTTTCGAGAGGTTCTCTCCGCCAAGGGTAATCGCAGCCCCGAAGAGGTGGCAGAGGTGCCGATCGTCTGGTCCGGCGGCACGGACGGCGTGATCAGTCCGCACGCGACGATCTTCGCGACGGTACCGGCAGACAAGGTCACCAAGACCGACGAGCCGCGCCTGACCGTGGGTGTCGCGATGAGTGAGCAGTTGCTGCCCGAGGACATCGGTCGTACGGCGATGATCACCAAAGTAGCTGCGGCAGTGAAAGATGCGATGGCCAATGCCGGCATCACCGATCCCGCCGACGTGCACTACGTACAGACCAAGACTCCGTTGCTGACAATCCACACCATCCGTGACGCCAAGAGTCGCGGCAAGACGGTGTGGACCGAACAAACTCACGAGTCGATGGACCTGTCCAACGGCGGTACGGCCCTCGGGATCGCGGTTGCGCTCGGCGAAATCGACATGCCGTCCGACGAGGATGTCATGCACAGCCGCGAACTCTTCTCTTCTGTCGCATCCTGCTCGTCCGGCGTCGAGTTGGACCGGGCTCAGATCGTCGTCGTCGGTAATGCACGTGGCGTCGGCGGACGCTACCGGATCGGCCACAGCGTGATGAAGGATCCGCTCGACCAGGATGGAATCTGGGCGGCGATCCGTGACGCCGGGCTCGAACTTCCGGAGCGGCCGCACTCGAGCGACCTGGACGGTCAACTCGTCAACGTGTTCTTGAAGTGCGAGGCCAGTCAGGACGGAACGGTCCGTGGCCGTCGTAATGCGATGCTCGACGATTCCGACGTGCACTGGCACCGCCAGATCAAGTCGTGTGTCGGTGGAGTCACTGCCGCTGTCACCGGTGATCCGGCTGTGTTCGTGTCGGTCTCGGCAGCGCATCAGGGCCCCGAGGGTGGCGGCCCTGTCGCCGCGATCGTCGACCTCGGTCAGTAACAGGCAAGAACCTCGCTGGAAACCTCGACAGTCGCGCCGCCACCGGTAATTCGTCCTCGAATCAGTTGCCGGTGGCGGCGAGTCCGCTCCGGCGCACCCCACTTCACTGCTTGAAAGGATTCACGATGGTTCATGCTGCTGACCCTGTCGACGAGAGCGTTTCCGGTGCGCCCGAAAATCGCGAGCTCGTCATGGCCGATGCGGTCACGCTCAGTGGTCTGATACGCAGGCGTGAAGTGTCATGTGTCGAGGTGATGGACAGCTTCCTCGACCAGATCGAAGCACATAACCCGGCGGTGAACGCGATAGTTGCCTTGCGGGATCGGGAAGCGTTGACGGCGGAGGCGCGCGAGCGTGATTCGCAGTTGGCGAGTGGGCAGTATCTCGGTTGGATGCACGGGTTTCCGCATGCAGTGAAGGATCTTTCGGCAGCCAAGGGTCTGCCGTTCACCTCCGGGTCGCCGATGTTCGCGGACCGAATCGCCGAAGAGGACGACCTGTTCGTCAAGCGGATCAAGTCTGCCGGTGCCATTGTGATCGGCAAGACGAACACCCCGGAGTTCGGGCTCGGATCCCAGACGTACAACCCGGTGTGGGGTACTACGGTGTCTCCGTACGACAATTCGCGCACTGCCGGCGGTAGCAGCGGAGGCGCCGCAGCGTCGCTGGCGCTTCGCATGCTGCCGGTCGCTGACGGAAGCGATTACATGGGTTCGCTCCGAAACCCGTCGGCGTTCAACAACGTCGTGGGGTTTCGACCATCGTGGGGTCGGATACCGGAGACGGGATTCATCGCGCAGGGCGCGGTTGTAGGCCCGATGGGCCGAACCGTCACCGATGTAGCTCACCTGCTCTCCACGATGGCAGGGCCGGATGCTTATGCACCGCTGGGGATTTGTGAGGATCCCGCTGTGTTCACCGAAAGCCTCGCACGTGATCTGAAAGGCTCTCGGATCGCATGGGTCGGTGACTGGAACGGTTACCTGGCAACCGAACCTGGAGTTCTCGAGTTGTGTGAATCCTCGTTCGAGGTCTTCGAACAGTTGGGATGCCGCGTCGAGGCGGCGCTTCCCGACTTCAAACCCGAGGACATCTGGCAACTGTTCTTGCGATGGCGTTGGTGGGCGCAGCTCGGCTTGATCGATCAGTACAACGACCCGAGTATGCGTGAGTTGATGAAGCCCGAACTGTTGTGGGAACTCGAGCATGCCGTCACACTCTCGGCGCTCGACGTGACCAAGGCTGCGGAGGCCCGCAACGGCTGGCTGTCGGCCGTTACCAAGATGTTCGAAACGTACGACTACATTCTCGCGCCGAGTGCTCAGGTGTTTCCTTTCGACAAGAACACTCACTGGCCCGAGACCGTCGACGGGCGGTCGATGGACACGTATCACCGGTGGATGGAGACGGTTGTTCCCTGGACGATGGCCGGGGTTCCGGTTGCGGGGATGCCGGTCGGCTTCGACGATCGTTCGCTTCCCATGGGTATCCAGATCATCGGTCGGCACGGCGCCGACGTGGACGTACTCCAACTCGCCTACGCATTCGAGCAGGCAACCCAGTGGGTCGAGCGGGTTCTTCCGCCCGCACTCCGCGTGAACTGACTCATCTATTTCGAACGTATCCAGTTGGGAGAGAACGACGATGGCTTCGGCATTGTGGCACGGGTTCGCGGACATGGGCGCTGTGGAGAAGAACGGCGCGTTTGTCGTCTCTCGAGGTGAGGGGGCGTACATCTGGGACCGCGAGGGCACTCGGTATCTGGATGCGACGGCGGGCTTGTGGTTCACCAATGTCGGGCACGGGCGTGCCGAGATCGCGGATGCGGTGGCGGCTCAGTTGTCGAAGATTGCGCATTTCTCCAACTTCGGTGATTTTGTTCCCGAGACGACGCAGGTGTTGGCGGAGCGGTTGGCGACGATTGCGCCGGTTGCCGGGAGCAAGATCTTCTTCACTTCGGGTGGTTCGGATTCGGTGGACACTGCGGCGAAGCTCGCTCGTCGGTATTGGCATGAGGTGGGGCAGCCGGAGAAGGCGATCATCGTCGGTCGTCAGAAGGCGTATCACGGAATGCATGTTGCGGGAA
>NZ_QAJJ01000014.1:0-86638 GCF_003852455.1 Rhodococcus sp. KBW08 | reverse complement strand
ATAGCCGGACTCGCCACCGATGAAGCGGACTTAGATGGCCTTGAAGAGGGCGAAGCTGAGTAATCGCTGCTGCTTGATTGGGGTGGGCGAAGCGCCTCTCAATCGCTTGAGTGCGCCCTCACCGCTAAGGACTGCTCCGACTGGTTAGCCGCGGTGATCCTTCTCTGCTTGGAAAGCAACCTGAGCGGAGTCGAACATGTCTACGCGTTCGACGGGAATCGGGATCGGTTCTCCCTCGAACACCGTGCCATATCCGTGGGCAGTAACGGTGTAGCGGACCGTTACTGACTCGTCGCTACTGCTACGAGCGACGAGGACGATCTCGTCTTCCTTATGTCGCCATGGTGGATGCGGCCGCAGTTCCGGCAAATCAACAATGACCTCTAGGTCGCCGGCGTCGTTGTGGTCCCACGAAATCGGATGTCCCACCGGGGTTATATCCGGTAGGCGAATGGGAGCAATTCCGAACGGGTCCTGTCGTGGCTCCCATGCGGGGTCTTTTAGTCGTTCCCACTCGAACTGCTCTGGCAGCGCAAAATCTAGTCCTCGGCCTCCTTCGAAGGTGAGGATGATCTGAACATTGGTGAGAAATGACTGGGCCAGGTTTGTAATTTTGAGATGCATTGCGGGCCAAGCAATTCCTGCGAGATAGTCTTGGCACTGCGGCCATCGACTCTTCAAATCAGCGCGAAACGCCTCCACGCGGCTTGCGATCTCGTCTACGGAGAGCGGCTGTGCTGGCTTGTCCGGCACTGCGTACCCCAGCGCCTTCATCAGGGAGGAATTTTGAGAGAACTTCACGGGATCGGAGAGGGCACTCCGAAGATTTTCGTTCCGTTCGTTGGTCCTCGCAGCTTCAACTTCGACGATCTTGTTCAAAAATTCTTCCGCACAGTCGAAGGATCGCGCAACGCCGAGCACTTCTGCGGTGACCAGAATCGGCGGTGGACCGGCCGCGATACCGAGAAACTGCTCGCGCACGACGGCCATTCGAGGGCGATCCAAAATTGTCGTCATCCGCTCCAGGTGGACTAAGTCAATCTCGACCTCGCCACCCATCTCTCGCAACGTCTTTCGCTCGGCAAGGCGCAATTCTTGATTCGTCACGAATGCAACCCCTATGAGGGCCGACGACTTCTTCTTCGCTTTTTCGACATCGGAGGCTAGCTTTTCTGCTATTTCGGTGATTGTTTGCTGACCCCGCGGGAAGTAGACCGCCATCACCCAAGGTTGCCCCTCTCTTTGGAGGAGCGCATCCGCCCCGCCGTCTCGGCCTCCGAGAGGGTGCGCAGGATCGATGCTTTTGTAGCCTTCCTCGTCGAGAACCAACGCTGCCAGACGCTCCGAAGGAGTCTGACCAGCCGTCCATGCAAGCAAACGGTGCCAAGTCTCATCGAATCGCGTCACATCCGCCATTTTGCCGTCCCCCGTGATCCGATTGCCGTCAGGGCTGCCAACCAGCCCCAGGTGAGCAGAAAGAGCCGAAGGACAAACAAAGCAATCAGCGTTTGGCTTCGGCGCACACAGCGATGAAGGTCAGGCCATTCGTGCCCGCACGCAGGTGACGCGTGTGGCCCATGTCGACCGATAAGAATTGCCCTGGCTCCACAGGTACGGCCTCGCCATCGACCACGAGCCAACCATCGCCGGCAGTGATGGCGTAAACATCATCATTGTGGTCATCGATGTGATCGTGCGGCACGGTCTCGGCATCCGGCGGGAGCTCTACTTGGTAGACCTCGAACGCGGTGACGCCGAGGGCATCACTGATACGGCGGTCGTACGGACTCGCCGCCGGATGCGGCCCGTATCCGGCAGGAATGCTCGAGGCATCAACCACGGTAAATGACATGGCAACGACGTTAACTTATCTCCCAGCAGCCGGGCGTGCTCCGTGCGTGGTTAGCACATAACCGCACTCTCCCTCTCAGGACCATTCATTTGGAATTCCCGGCACCTCGTTGTGTTGGTCAGCCCCATAGCGGAACATGACTGTCATGCCTGTCTCCGAACTCCTCCGCCTGGGTACCGCGAAACCGATCGTTCGCTGGGGTTCCCCTGTGCTTCATACGTCGGCTCAGCCGGTGACGGATTTCGGCAGCGATCTCCAAGAACTGTTGACGGTCATGTTCGCTACCAACATCGCGGCGGATGGTGCTGGACTGGCCGCTCAACAGATCGGCGTTGACCTCGCGGTGTTCATTTACGACTGCGCCGACGAGCAAGGGACACGGCGCACCGGCATCGTCTGCAATCCGGTTGTCGACCTCCCTCAAGGGATAGATAGGCAGCTCGTCGAGTACGGCGAAGGATGTCTGTCCCTTCCGGGCGCCTTCACTGACCTCGCGCGCCCAGAGTTCTCCACCTGTCGTGGACGCGATCAGTACGGCAACCCGATCGAAATCACCGCTGGTGGCACCCTTGGGCGCTGTTTCCAACACGAGACTGACCACATCAACGGCATAGTCTTCGGCGACCGACTTCCGACGCGCAAACGCAAGCAGCTCTACCGCGACCACGACGAGGTCTCGGACCAATACGCAGCCGATTGGCCAGCGCGATAGGACTCCCGTCGACCCCTCGGTTAGCGATGCCGCCGAGTTCGTTGGAGGTTGCACGGTGCGCGGTTTCCGCTGATCATCGCTTTGTGCTGGTCGGCTACCTCGACCCTCACTATGACCTTCGACCCGACGCAGAACCTCGGGTAACGGCGTCGGCGCCATTCACGACATGCGATACAGGGGGAAACGAAAGAAGCCCACCATGGATCGCAGAATTGTCGGAGCCGGAGTCTTTGTCACCGCTGGGATCGCTCTTTCAGCGTGCAGTGGCGGTAGCCAGCAGCAGGAGCAGCCGCCCAATTACTCGATCCCGCCAGGGATCACATCACCTAGCTACCCGACCAGTGAACGCGGGGCGCAACTCATTCAAGTGGGCGAGACTGTCGCCGCCGGGTCGTTTGATTTCACCGTGAACGGCTTGAAGTACTACGCCTTGGACCAGTGCCCTAGTGAGCTCTTCGAGCCGACATGGGAGCCGTACCCGGCGGGGACATCTTTTGCAGCTCTCGATATAACGGTCCATACCAAGCAGCCCCCGCCGAGCCAAGAGTTCAACCCCTACGGCACGTACTACGTGATTGGCGAGCGATCGGACACTGTCGATGAGGATGCGGCCACATACACCACGTACAACTGCACAGGGGAGTCCGCGAAGTACCTCGTAGATCCACTGCCGAACACCAATTACCCAGTGACTGCGGACATCATGCTCACAGAGCCGGTCGGTGTCATCGGGATTCGGCTGGACAGCAAGGTATTCGAGTTGAACTACCAACTGCCGTAGGAAATCGATCTATTGAGTGGCCGAGGGGTGCGCGGCTGACATTGGACCGGCCGCCGCGGAGTGCCCGGCTTATCGTGCTACGTGTGCGAGCATCGTTGCGGTGCAGAGACTTTCGTCGATAGAATGACATAATAAATATTATCGGCAGTCGATTTGCGATACAGATTCCGCTGCGCAGGCCACCGCAACGCTTCGGTGTAGGTCAGAACGAAACCCCGGCCGGGACGAAACCCCGGCCGGGCCTTCGATCGTCATCCGGCTCGGTCACTCGTTGGTGTGGAGTGGCGGGATGAGGCCCCTCGAAACTGCTGTGGCTGCGGCGCTCGCCCGATCGGTGACGTTGAGTTTGCGATAACTGCTGTGCAGGTGTGTCTTGACGGTGGCTTCTCCGATGCCGAGCCGTCGAGCGACTTGAGCATTGGTGTTTCCCCGCGAAACCAGGGTGAGTACTTCTCGTTCGCGCTTGGACAACGGCGCTACGGGTTGACCGAGTCTGTGGCGTGCCATTTTGACTGTGATTTCAGGGGTGATGACCAATCGGCCGGTCACGGCGGATCTCACACCCGATAGCAACTCTTGGGTTGAGGCGGACTTCAGCAGATAGCCAACCGCCCCGGCTTCGATGGCGCCGACGACGGACTGGTCATTGTCGTAGGTGGTCAGAATGAGGACTCGCACGTCTGAGGCAGCCTGGGTAATTTGCCGTGTTGCCTCGATGCCGCTCCCAGGCATTCGCAGGTCCATCAATACGAGGTCGGGCCGTAGCTCCAGAGCCGCTGACACGGCGGCGTCTGCACTGTCAGCTTCTCCGATGACACTGAATTCCTCGTGCAGGTCGAAGAGCGCGCGTAGTCCCTGCCGCATGACGGTATGGTCGTCGGCCAAGATCAATCGGATAGGGCCGGAACTCGTACGTGGATGGTCGTTCCCGACTTGGGTGTCGTGCATACGCTGAACTCACCGCCCTCCGAGGTGATTCGCTCACGCATCCCGGAAAGCCCGTAGCCGCGGCCGAATACGTTTGCCTCGTCGAAGCCGACGCCGTCGTCAGTGATGGTCAACGTGGTGGACTCTCTCTCGTAGTGGAGTGCAACGGTGGCCCGCTCGGCCTGCGCATGCTTGTGAACATTGGCGAGCGATTCTTGAGCGATACGAAGCAAGTTCACGGTAGTTCGGACATTCAGCGTTCGAGGTTCGCCCTCTACCGACAGTTTTGCTGAGAAGGCCCACTGGCTCTGCACGAGCCGGTCCAGCATCTGGACCAGACTGTACTGCTCCTCCTGCTCGAGACCGTCAACGACTCCGTCGTTCACCAGCGTGCGTGCCTGCTGGTGACTCTCGTCCGCCGTGCACCGCGCTAGATGCAGATGTTGTCGCGCTTTGTCGGGGTCGGTGTCCATCTCGATCTCCGCAGCCTCAAGGAGAATTCGCATACTGGCGAGTCCTTGAGTGACGGTGTCGTGTATCTCCCTGGCCAGACGCTGTCGTTCGCTCAGGACTCCGTTGTGGTGGCTGGTCTCTGCGAGCAATCCTCGGGTTCGCTCCAACCGGCGCAGCAATTCTTTTCGTTCATGTGATTCACCGATGATGCGGGCAATCTGCCAACTGAGCACCTGGCTGTACACGAACGTCCCGACCGCAGCGCCAACGCTCATCCCTGGCGAGAGATCCATGGTCAGCCAGATCGCGCTGGATCCGGCGGCTGCGTAGGCCGTCGACGCGAGGTAGGCGACGCGGCGGTCGAGTATTCCGAAAAGGAGGGCCAACGTCGTCGGCGAACTCAGCCATAGGGCTGGGGCTGCGAAAATCGCTGCGCACCAAGGAATAGCGAGTGCGGCCGCCATGACACCCGAGACGCTTTCTCCGTCTCGGGTGCTGTCGAACAGGCGCAACCCCACCACGGCGACCAGGACCGATCCGATGCCGGCGAAGACTCCAGCCACGACGAGGTGGGCGGTGTCCCGTGTCGGGAGGAGAGCGATCACGCTCAACGAAATCACTACGTTGGCTGACCACAGCAGGATCCAGCCGCTGCGTCGAATCGGCGGGTCACCAGCAGTCGTCGGTTCCGGGACCTCCGATTTCGACTGACCGGACTGCACCTTCGTCATACCGATCCCCTTCGAATGCTCCGAGGTCCCTCGAACGCTAAGTATGGTATCGCCTCGTCCTTGTGTCCTCCCCCGATCGATGGAGGGTGGGTAGCCCGTTCAGCGGTTCCGCTTCCACCTCAGATCCCGAATCATCGGAGGGGTGAACGAACTTACATCCGAAGCCCACTCCACTGCCGAGCGCCGGAACATTCCTGTCGCGGCCGAAGGCGTCGTGCTGCGCCGAGGCGGGATCACCATCCTCGATGGTGCCCGTATCACCGTTTCTCCGGGTGAAGTGGTTGGCCTACTCGGACCGAATGGTGCAGGCAAAACGTCGTTGGTCGAATGCCTCGAAGGATTTCAGCGTCCCGACAGCGGTCGCGTCGAGGTCTTCGGCCAGACTCCATGGACTGCACCACGTGAATGGCGGGCGCGCATCGGTGCAGTCCTGCAGGACTGCCGAGTGGACAGTGAACTGACCGTGGGTGAGTTCACTACCATGACCGCCGGCTACTACTCCGACCCCCTCCCCCCTGACGAAGTACTGGCCAGAACTGGCTTGAGCGAGTTGACCAAGCGCCGCGTGACGCGCTTGTCGGGTGGGGAACGTCGCCGGCTGGAAGTAGCTCTGGCACTGGTTGGTCGGCCGGATCTGCTGTTCCTGGACGAGCCCACCACGGGGCTGGACACGCAATCGCGCCGGGATCTACTGGAGATGCTTCGAAGTTTGTCTTCCCACGGCACAGCAATGATTCTCACGACCCATCTGCTGGAAGAAGTCGCAACTCTGGCAGATCGCTTAGTGATCCTGGTAGCCGGCCGAGTGTTGCATGAGGGTACGGCGCGCGAGTTGAGCGAACGCAGTGACATCGCGGCCCGAGTGGAGTTCTTCGCGCCAGAACTCGAGGGGCGGCCGATCCCTCCGTTCCTGGCGGATGCGAGCCAAGATGTCGATTCGGGATTGTGGCAGATCATGACTCGAACCCCGAGCGAG
Source organism: Rhodococcus sp. KBW08 (assembly GCF_003852455.1). Taxonomy (NCBI): domain Bacteria; kingdom Bacillati; phylum Actinomycetota; class Actinomycetes; order Mycobacteriales; family Nocardiaceae; genus Rhodococcus; species Rhodococcus sp. KBW08. The sequence goes on along the minus strand of NZ_QAJJ01000014.1, from coordinate 80,206 downwards.
GTGATTGCGACGATCACCAACCTCGCAGCAGCGGAAGGATTCACGCCGGTGAACTTGGCGGTTCATACCCCGACACTCGAGGACGTCTACCTCAACCTGGTGGAAGCATCCTCACCCCAGTCGAGTGGCGTCGCATCATGAAAGATCGAACTCTCGAGACTCCCGCATCGCGCGCTATCGGCGTTCCAACGCTGTATCTGTGGCAGCTGCGGTACGACCTGCTGGCGCAACTGCGCAATCCGGCCGCAGCATTCTTCTCCGTTGCCTTGCCTTTGATCTTCCTGGTCACGTTCTCGGTCATCGGGTCACAGGGCGAGGACACCATGACCTACTACGCGCCGGCGACTATGGGTATTGCCGTGGTCAGCGGCACGTTGACCAACATCGCGATCACTTTCACCTACCTGAGGGAGTACGGGCTACTCAAACGGTGGCGTCTGCTTCCCGCCCCCCGCGGCGCTCTGCTCGCGTCCCGCATCAGTGCCTCCGCACTGCTGTCCCTGCTCGGTGTTGCAGTAATCGCGGTCTACGCCGTGATCGTGGGCGGCACCACACCGGTCCAACCGCTTGCAGTCCTGATCGCGGTACTGCTTCTCACTGTGACCGGGAGCGCGATGGGCCTCGCCCTCACCGCGATCATCCCGTCAGAAAACGCCGCCGGACCGGTGGCAAATGCTCTGGCATTGCCGCTGCTGATGCTTTCCGGAGGTTTTTTCCCCCTCGAATCAGCGCCCGAATGGGTGCAGACCACAGCGTCCTTCCTCCCCTTCGGCGAAGGTGTGGCCCTAGCCATCGCTGGCTACAGCGGGACCGCAGGCGCCGGTGACTACTGGACGGCAGCAGTCTCCTGCGCGCTCTGGACAGGGGCCAGTATCGGTGTCGCCGCGTGGCGTTTCAGCTGGACACCGCGACACCGGCGATGAATCGAACAGCACAGGCAAGGACCTAAAGAATCGGACCGGAATCGAAAGGATCTGCAGACAATGAGTGCACCACGTGAACGAGGATCGTTCTTCAATTGGATTGTTGCATTGCTGTTTACACTGCCACCCAGCATCGGAGGCGCGGTGATCGCCTACTTCGCCAGTGACAGATCACCGGGTGTGGCAGCGGCTGCGCTCACGGTGGGCGTAGTGATAGGCATGGCTGGATATGCCCTCATGGCCCGCGGTCGAACGGAATAACGAGACCATGGGTAAGTCATCCATTCAAGGCGGATGGTGAAGAGACAGGGATGTGGCGGGAAGTGATGCTTTCCAGTACAGGTGCGTAAGAGAAAATCGCCGGTAAATTCCCTCTACTTCCCGCGGATTGCGCCGACCACGGCCATGGAATTGGCCCACCAATAGGTGCAGTCAGTGGGTGGGCGCAAACCCTCGATGCGGCTGACATGAAAAGACTCGAAGTGATTCAAGAGTGCCCGCTGGTGGCGGCGACTGAGTGAGTCGACCTCCATCGTGTAATACGTAAGGACCCCACCGGGGACTAGGTGCTCTACCGCCCATGGCATGAAGTGCTCGGCAAATGTCGGCGCCTGAAGGACGTGTTGCTCGTATTCATGCTCGTCTGCGGGGTATGTGTCGAAGAGAATGCCCTCGAAGGGGCCGATGTCGCTCGGCGCGTCCTGCCAGCGCCCAACCACGACCCGTGTGTCTGTTTCCTGTCGCCGAGCCCATTCCTTCGCCCGGGCCGCCACCTCTGGATTAGCTTCGATGATCGTGTGTGTCTCGATGCCGGCGTCGTGAAGGTATCCAGCTGAGATGCCCATACCGAATCCGACCTCGAGAATATGCCCTCCGTGGGAGGCTGCGACACGACTCATCGACTTCATCAATGGGGCTTCCCAGTCCTGCATGACTTCCTGCCCGGAAATCAGCAGTTCGTTCTCACTGCGCTGAGCTACGGACGTCTGCAGCGCGGTCGCGATTCCGACGCGACGACTCCCTCGAACCCCAGTTTCTGCAGCTTGTTGCAGGTGTACGAAGTCGTCGGCGACGTCGTCGAGGGCGCGCCGGATCACGAACTTGCGCAGATCAGGATGGAGAGGACGTAAAAATTCCGCCCCTACCCGCACACTCCTCAGGTCGACGTGCAGATCGGGATCGCAACGGGTCGACTCTGCTGGATACTCCATAAACGGTCACGACTCCCAAATAGGTATGAAACGGAATGGGCGCCGGGCAAAGGACTGCCCGGCGCCCATGTGCTGCTTAGGTGCAGCAGCAGGTGCAGGTGCTCGAAGACGAACAGCGTGCTGCGGTGGGCTCGAAGTAGCTCGCCCTCTCACCGTGAAGGCTCACTCCGACGTCACTGACCTGGTCAGCAATCTCCAGAATCCGGCTCATATCTTTCTCCTCTCTTCCTGTGAATTTCTCTTGTGCAGCGAGTCACCCATAGTGATCGCCTCCCTACTCTTTTACAGCGCCACCCTTCAACTCAAGTAGTCGAATAGGATTAATCTGGATGTCAACTAAACGGATGACATAAGGATTAGCAGAGCAATCAAGAATTCCGAGTGTCACTCTCAGGTGATAGCAAGAATCACCTGGTGAACGGTGTCATGCTATCGATTGACAGCACGGATAAGCCTGTCGTTTCCAGTAAATTTGAGGCACAGTTTCGCGTATGCCCTTTTCATCCGATCCTGCGCTCAAAATGGAAACCACTGAGAGAATTCGTCCAGTCAAGATTTTCTTCGGAGGAGGGCGGCCCAGTTTGCGCCGGGCCCTGGAAGATCTGTCCACTGTGGAACTCACAGTTGAGCCGTTAGAAGCTGACTGTCTGTTGGTCGACCTCGCTTCCCTCACCCCCGCGCAACACGCAGAATGCCTGCGGTACCCCCTCATCCCAGATTTGCCGTTGATCGTGATCTCCGCGCAGGGTGTCGATGGGGCTATCGACGACAACCCCTACCTCGAAGAGGTAGCGCGAGGTGAAGCGCTGGCACTCTCAACTCGTCCCGATTGTTGCGTTCTGCGGTGTTCTCCAATGGATGCCGACCTAGACCAGGTAATCCACCAGGTCCTGAGCTACTCGGCGGCCTATGGGTGTTTCGGCCCCTCACCGGTGGCATGGCTGACTGTCGCGGACCTCGCCGACCTGATACGAAAGCTCACCGATGAGCCCACCTTGCGGGACGGGCGCATCTACGAAGTAGCGGGCCAGGAGGGGGTTTCGTTACCGGACCTGGTCAACCAACTCACAGAACGCCTGAAGGTGCGTGCGGAGTACTACGAATTGACGCCGGGGCAGGTTGTTTCCGCCTTGTGCTCGAGCGTCGGGTGGGACTTAGACACGGCTCTGCGTGTCCCGCATCACCAGCAGTGGGTGGGATCACCGAAGCAGACCAGCGGGATCGTCGAACGTGCTCTCGGTCGTCCACCTCGGCCGCTGGATCTGACTCGACTGATCGCCGCGAGTACCGCCAACAGCCCCGGAATTCCGGTCGATGCACACAGCAGTCGCTGACCGACGAACGTAAACCAACTCGAACTGTGGGAGCAACCTCAATGAGCATTCAGACCGACCGGCCAATTGCCATCAACCCGGGAACGACGGTGACAGTGACCGATGAAGCAGTTCTGGTTCGGACAGGGGATCATGTCGCGCGTCTGACCGGCGGCCAACTGCCGGCTTTCACCGAGGCCTTGCTGACGCTTCTCAGTGACGGCCGCGCCACACTGGATGTCGGTGCGGACGCGGACCAAGCCCGGATGCTGGCGCTCGAGTCAGTACTCAATCAACTTACTCAGGTTGGTCTGTTGGAGCGAGACGAGGTCGCGCAAGATTTGCGCGACGCGCCACCGGCCGCGGTCGGAATTTGGTTGCGCGCTCTGCGGAATGTGCCCTTACGGACTGTCACTGAGCGTATGAAGGATGGAACAGCGACGGTATTGGGCCGAAACAACCTCGCCGAGAGTCTAATTGAGGGGTTGCGATCGGCGGGAGTCCAGGTCACTGACGCCGGCCACAGCATCGATGCTGTTCCGGCGAGCTCGGACCCGGTCCGCGATGTAGTCATCGTCGTCGGAAACAACGATCAAGATGCGCTGTTGACCGACTGGAATCGCATCGCACTCGAATCAGGCCGCACGTGGCTACCGGTAATCCCTTTCGACGGTCGTCGAGCCCTCGTAGGGCCGTGGACGCTTCCGAAAGAATCAGCCTGCTTCGTGTGCTATCGGGAACGCCGGGGGGCATCTTTCCCGGACCGTGAGGTCGTCGCGGATATCCTCACCGCACGGCCAGTTCGCTCCACCTCGGATCGGTCCACCCTCTGGCCAGGTCTGTCGACCATGCAGGTGGGTTTGGTGATCGAACGTGTTGTGGAGTGGTTCGGCCTGACGGATCGGAACGCCGGTCTGGCTGTTCCGGGTGGCCTCCATACCCTTGAGATCGGTTCGAGCGGACTCGAGGTCAATGCGCATCGCCTCTATCGTGTTCCACGTTGCCCAGAGTGCTCAGGTGCCCGCGACACTGGCTACCCGATGATTTGGTTCCATCCCGATGCGGGTGTCCCCCTTCACCGTCACGACAATCCGCAGGCTTCCGACGAAGTCGCCTCCACGCAGGAGGAAAACCAGTGAGCATCGTCTCCCAATCCCCTCCTAACGCCGTTCCGACCGGTGTTCCGACCGGTGTGAGCGATGGAATTCCGGCAGGTATCGGGCCGGAGTGGACTCCGGCCGCCGAATCCGAAAAGGTTCTGCGCCCGTTACTTTCACCTGTCGTGGGCATCGCTACCCGCTTGTACCGCCAGATGCACGACACAGACGATGCACAAGCTTTCGCCGTAGGCGCCCGCGCCTGCGAATCGCAGCGACTACTCGGTGAGGCCTGCGCTCAGGCGGCTGGGGGCGGATCACTCGACGAGCGTTCGGCGATGTTGTCAGCGCTCGGCGAGGCAGCTGAACGATATAGCGCCGCCTACTGGCCAGAAAAGCACATGGTTCAAGCCACATGGTCAGAGCTGAACTCACGTGGCGAAGCAGCGATCTCACCGAGTCAGCTCTCGTTGTTCTCAGCCGAACAACTGGCTCGTCCAGATTTCCCCTATGTCCCTTTCGGTGCCGATACCAGGATCAGTTGGGTCAAAGGCTCGAGTTTGGTCACAGGAGAGCCGACTTGGCTTCCTGCGGTGCTGGTGTTTCTCTCAGGCCCGCACCGTGAGCAGGCCGAACGGATCTCGCACAGCACCAGCAACGGGATCGGCGCCGGCTGTACATGGGATGAAGCAGTTTGTTCAGGTTTACTGGAATTGATCGAGCGGGACGCTTTCTGCACGGTGTGGCACAACCGTCTGAGTATGCCCTTGATCGATCCACGCAGTGACCCCGAAGTTGCGGCGTTTTTCGAACGCCACGTCGACCCGACCGGCCTTGAAGTCTCGCTCATCGATCTGAGCTCCTTCTGCGAGGTCCCTGCGGTGCTGACCATGGTGCGTAATCGCTTGACCGATATCAGCCCGACTGCCGTAGGTGCTGCCGCTGCGGCCACACCGCAGCGGGCCATCGTGAAGGCTGTCATCGAAGCGTTCCAGACCAGAGTGTGGATGCGGGCGGAACAGCGAGAAGGGAATCTGCTGCCGCCCGACACTGACTTCGACGCAGAAGTACACCGCTTCGATGACCATGTTCGGCTGTACGCCGGCCCTGGCCTGGAGCACGCCACCGAGTTCCTCGATGAATCACAGGAGCGCGTGGCAATCCGGGACCTGCCGAAGTTCCCGGACAATCGACCACGAGATCTAGTACGCGCATTGGTTCAAAAACTCGATAGCCAGGGCATCGACACCTACGTCGCAGACGCCACCAGTCCCGATATCTTCGAAGCTGGGATGGTAGTCGCCCGTGTTTTCGCCCCAGCTCTCGTTCCCCTGGACTCATCGTTTCGGGCTCGTTTCCTAGGGTCGCCCCGCCTTCGGCAACGCCCCCTCGAGTTGAACCTGCAACCACGAGCGTTATCGGACGACGAACTCAACCCTTACCCCCACCCGTTCCCCTGATCCGATACTTTCCGGCACCGTCAATCGCCGGACGCAACCTGAGGAAAAGGAATGCCCGAAACAGAAAACCTGCACGGCGCGAACCTGATCGACGCGATCTACGGCGATTCTCCGCCTGCTCGCGACGATGTCGCGGAGTGCTATTTCGAAGCGTCCAAATTGCATCTGCGTTCCCTGAGCTGGGACGTTCCAGGAGGCATCGCGCTGGAGCAATCCGAGGAGTTGCGCCTGCTGACCCAACGAGCGTCTCGGCTGAACCCGAGCCGCCCCCAGATTCCGCTACCGGAGCCGGACAGCGTGAGCGTCGATCTGATGACGATCATGCAAAATCGTCGAAGCAGTGAGGAGTTCGGGGCGGAACCGATCCCGCTGGGCACAATCTCCGCCATTCTTCATCTCGCGTACCGGGTTCGGATGGTCGATGGGTGGCCGCGCAGGCCAGTCCCCTCGGGTGGGGCGCTCTACCCATTGGATCTCTACGTCATCGCTCAGAACGTCGAGGGCCTCGATCCCGGCCTGCACCATTACGACCCGTTCCGTCACGCACTGACGTGGATTCGCGAGGTCGACAACGACAAGCTGCATCTGGCCACCCTGCAGCCACAAATGGCACAGGACTGCTCGGCAATGCTCGTGGTCGGGGGAACATTCTGGCGATCCCGCTTCAAGTACGGCCTGCGTTCTTTGCGCTTTTGTCTGATGGAAGCAGGCCATGTCATCCAGAATGTCCTGTTGAGCGCCACAGCATATGACCTCGCTGCGCGGCCGATCGGCGGGTTCCTGGACGACGAGTTCACCGAAGAACTGCAGTACGACGGCGTGAACGAGGCACCACTCTACGTCGCACTCCTTGGACCGCGCCTATCCAAGGGCGGCCAGCGAAAGGGGTGACACCATTCGCACAGGTGACGCTGGCAGCGCTCGTCTTCGGGCATCTGCTGACCCCGTGGTTGCTGCAGCGTCACCGTTCGACCCGAGCGAGAGACCACTACGACAAGGGCACTGTCGTAGTGGCTACTGTCGCAGTGGCTATCGGAATCGTTGTAGGGGCGGAGGGAACACAAAAATGGTGGGCTCCTTACTCTGCTCCGATCGCGATCCTTGCGGTGGTGGCGTGCTGTATCGGCGGCGGGCTGATTCCTGTGATCTCGGCACGTGTGGGGCGTGCCCGCCTCGTACGACTACCAACAACGAATCAGCCGTGGGCGACCCGGCTACCCGCACATGTGTGGACGGTTTCATGCGCCAGCGCCGAAGAGATCATCTGGAGATGGGCGGCACCAAGCGTGCTCGTCGGGGTTGGACTACCTGCGATCGCCTCGGCCGCAATTGCTTTGTTCGGTTTCGTTCTGCTCCATCCCCCTGTCTCTGGATGGCGTAGCGCACCGTACCTGTGCGTTATCGGCCTAGCTCTCACCGTGTTCGCCGGCCTTGCGGGGTTGGCCGCCGCTGCGGTCGCCCACGCCGCCCACAATCTGGTGGTGGCACACACGACCTTTGCCCGCCGATCGAGACAGACAGCAGGCTCACCACACCCGCACACCGCCAGGACTCAATTGCCCGAGGCAGACGCCTGGGATTGAGTAGACAGGGGGCGCTCGAGGATGCCGTAGACAATCGCCCGCGCAACCGCTGCCGTCCGATCCGGTACCTCCAGCTTATTGAACACTCGCCGTAGATGCGTCTTGACCGTGGCCTCGGACAAGAACAACTTCTCTGCGATCCGCTTGTTGGTCATTCCTCGAGAGACGAATCTGAGCACCTCGCATTCACGTTGCGACAGACACGGAACAGTGCGCGGCGAAACTACCTCCGTGACCAGATGTGGAAGCGTCTTCGGCGAAACCGGCACCGACCCTCCGACCGCGAGGCGCAGTGCCGCGGTTATCTCCGCCGGGGGCGCATCACGAAGAAGGAAGCCACGAACACCCCCTCTCAACGCCCCGACGACGTCACTTTCATGATTGGCGAGAACGACTACTGCGAGACTCGGATCGTCAGCCCTCAGCTTCTGAACAACGCGGCCGTATCCGTCAGGGCCGTAGGCGAATTCGCTCTCCACGATCACCACCTCCGGACTCGATGCCGACACTTTCTGGGCGGCCTCTTCCAACGTGAGCGCGCAGAAAGCAACACACATGCTCCCCTCTTGTTCGAGGATTACCTGCAACCCTGCCGAGATAATCGACACCGAGGCCAGAACGCCGACACGAATCGGTCGATCGAAAGAGCCATCCACCACTCTCACTCGGATCTCCAAAATTCAAGGTGCACAACGTCACCCATCTGACCAGCGGCGCCTGCGCGAGCACCGCCACCCGCCAACAGCCCCCCAAGCCTCGGCGCCTTCGCCCACAAAGCCCGCCCCTGCGGCGAGTTGGGCGGGTATCCCCCCAGCCCTCCGCGTCGAGCCTGCCCGCGTACCCCGCTCGATTGGGCTACCTGGGCAGCGAGTTCTTCCAGTTCCTGGAACGAGTATGACGCGGCCAACTGATCACGGAGGTAAGCATGCTCCTCCTCATAGAGTGCATTGAAGGTCTCCGGCACGTCGTGCCCATTCCAATCATCAGAGCGGATCAGGTCGACAAGATAGCATCGACCTCCATCCGCCAGCATTGGCATCAGTGCCTCCAACGCACTCGGAGGGTCGTCAAACAGACCAAGACTCAAATGAATCAGAATGAGATCAAAATCCCCAACCTCTCTCAAACCGCCATCCGGATGATTGATCTTCAAATCCTCTACCGATGTGCAAATCGTCAGGCAGTCAGCATCATTGGCCATACGCCGCCGGGCCTCGCGAATCGCTCCACGACTGGGGTCGACACCAATTAGAGCCGCATCAGGCAAGGCCTCACGCAGACGATGCAGCCCGCCGCCGCCACCGCACCCCACATCCAGTACCCGCCGTGGCTCGACGGGGCACAGAGCCACACCAATCTCGACGCACACATCTCGAGACAATGACGTCTCACGGTCATCGTAGGAACTGCTGACCTGCACCCGCGAAGTCTGCTCGAACCACGAACGCGCTCTGGCGCGAGCAGTTCGGCGCACCTGCTCAGCACCCATCACTGCCCCTCCAAGTTACTGCAGAGAGCAATCCGATTCTCGACCGTCCCCCCAAGGAATCCCCACATAGAATCCGCCCTCCCCTGAATCGGCTCTTCAGAGCATTCAATTGGCAACCAAGATCGAATGGACACCTGCCCAACACATTTCGGCATTGCCTGCCGAGTGCTCGAACACGCGATCACCACCAGAGTAAAGAGTTTCCCATAACTTTCAAGGCAACGTTCGCATCACCTCGATAACGAAACAGTTCAGTTGGTTTAAATCGCTGGTAGAGCAGTTTCCTCGTACTAAAAGTTCATCCTTTAGACGGAGCCCATCGAAACAGGGTACTTCGTCCCAATATGCGGCGCTCCCCGTCGAGGGCATCGTGGTCGGCAAAATGTGATCAACTCGCAGCCTTGCAAACTGACCTTTCCGATCTTAAAGGGCACTCGCAGAATTCAAGCGCCAGCATCCGGTAAAGGGCTCAGGTCGGTCTCGCCGCAGCCCAAGGGCGCGGGGCCGTACCGGAGGTCGGCTCCCAAAGATGACATCGACGAAACTCACACAGGCACAACGGATACGGGAAACGGAATGCATCTAACCGGCATCGCCGAAATCATCGGCGTCGGATGCATCACTCTCGATCGACACCTGAAGTGAGAGATCCTGGACCTGTGCAGGCGGGGCGTTAAGCGACGAGACTGGAGCGGTACGAGGGACTGAGCCCGGAAGGCCATCTGCTGCAAGTGCAGGCCGTATTCTTCCAATACTTCGGAGATCATGCTCACTTCGATACCGTGGGGTCATGGAGTTTGACGCCGTGCTCTTTGATATCGGTGGCGTCCTCGAAGTCGTGGAGGGCATGGACTTTTCCACCAAACACGAAAAACTCCTCGGCCTCGCACCGGGGACGATCGCGGTCCATACCGTTGACCTATGGCCGGCTGGTGCCTTAGGCCTTCGGACGGAGGACGAGATACGCCGCGAAATGTCCATCCGGATCAATCTGTCCGTGGCAGTGGTGAATGAGATCTTCGAGGACATGTGGGCGCAGTACCTCGGAACCGCCGAGATCGAATTGACGGACTACCTCGCCGGGTTGCGGCCTCGTCTACGCACCGGGCTGCTGAGCAACAGCTTCGTGGGTGCTCGCGAGCGAGAGGAAACCGCCCACGGTTTCAGCGACCTCGTCGACGACATCGTTTACTCACATGAAGTTGGCATAGCCAAGCCCGACCCCGAGATATATAAGCTGGCATGTCGCCGACTCGACGTGGACCCCTTACGGGCCCTATTCGTCGACGACGCACAGATCGCCGTCGACGGCGCGGCCGCGGTTGGAATGACGACAGTTTTGCATCACGACACCTGCTCCACCATCGCCCATCTCGATACCCTGCTCACATGATTGTCGACACCGAGCGAGCTATTGAGCATCCGTCAGGAGTGCACGGCTGACCGACGATCGGCCGACGCCGAGCGTCGCGGCGATGGCGTCGAGACTTCTCCCCTGCTCGCGGAGGGTGCGGGCAAGTTCGGTGCGTTCGGGCGTCATGACGGTGGGCCGGCCGCCGTGCCGGCCTTGGCGTCGGGCGGCTTCGAGGCCGGCGTGGGTGCGTTCGACGATCATGCGTCGTTCCATTTGTGCGAGGGCTGCCATGATGTGGAAGAGGAATTCCCCGCCTGCGGTGGTGGTGTCGAATCCTTCTGTGAGGGAACGGAATGCGATGCCGCGTTCGCCGAGGTTGTGGACGGTGTCGATGACGTGGCGGACGGATCGTCCGAGGCGGTCGAGTTTCCAGACGACGAGGACGTCGCCGTCGTTCTCGCGTAGGTAGTTCAGGCATTCGGTGAGTTGGGGTCGCTGCGTTTTGGAGCCGGATTCGTAGTCGGTGAAGATGCGGATCGCTCCGGCTTGGCGGAGTGCATGCTGCTGCAGTTCGGGGTTTTGTTCGAGGGTGGAGACGCGGGCGTATCCGATGATGCTCACAGTCTCGGTCCTTCTGGTCTGCTGCTGTGTTGTGGGATGGTGCGGCTGTTCAGGAGCTGGTGGTCGACCTCGGGGCTCCAGTGGGTGTGGAACTTGGTGGTGTCGAGGTCGGCTAATTCTCGCTCCGGAGCGACCGGTGTGGGAGTTGGCCGGATCTCGGTCGACTGTGGGTCATGTTGTGGTGCTTCGGATTTGATCTGGCTTGCCCACGTGTAGGCCTGTTCGGGCATGGTGTCGTAGTGCTCGATCATGGCCTGCCAGTGCTCGGGGAAGGTCATGGCGGCGCCGCGGGGCGATGTAGCGATGGAGTCCGCGGGCACTTCGGTGACAGGCTTGATCGCGGGGCGCAATACGTCGGCGAGGATGGTTCCGCCGTCGACGTAGGCGAAGTTGCGGGCAGCTTGGACGGCGTCGACGCTGAGTTCGCGCCACTCGATGGCCCATCCGACATCGCGTGCGAGTTGGTCGAAGAAAACCCTTTGGGCGCGGGAGTTTCCGTCGACGAACGGATGGACACTGGTCAGGTCTCCCCAGTGTCCGGCGAGATCCTGGACGAACGCTTCGTGGCTGTGGTGGTTGACGTAGACGCCGCTGTTGATGTCGGTGAACACACGATCGAGTTCGCCGGGGATTGCGGCGGGTGGGTCGTGGAGGATGCCGAGATCGCCTGGCGCGGTGTCGATGGTGCGGATTTCACCGGCCCATTCGTAGAGGTCACCGAGGAGGTGACGGTGGATTGCTTGCAGGTGCGCGAAGTCGAAGTGCCCGTCGATTGGGTTCGCTGCCAGCTCCGCCATTCGTGTTGCGGCGATGAGGGCTTCGGCCTGTGCGAGCGTGTGAGGGTCGGTGTATCCGAGTCGGTTTCGTAGGACCGTGGTTCCCGGATAGTGATAGTCGTTGTTCACTGAGCGGTGCGGGCGTTCAGGTCGGCGAGTCCGCGGGCGATCGCTTCGTCTCCGGTGATCTCGCCGTTGAGGACAGCTCGGGCTGCTGCTTCCGCTTCCGCGGTGAAGGGGACGCCACCCATTTCGAGGCCGGCGCGGATGCCTGCTATTTCCCGTTCGATCTCGCCCGCGGTCAGGATGCGGGTGGGTTTACGCGGAATCTCGTCTGGATTCGTCATGGTCTGCTCCCCCGGTTCTCGTTTTGCGGCTGAACGCGTTTCTGCGGTTTCGATGCTGCCGACCCTCTGCGGAGGTCGCCGGCGGCGTGTTCGTCGTTCTGCGTTGAGAGTGATGCTATCGAACCGACCGAAAACGATCTACTCGGCAATTTCGGTCGATTTAGTTTCGGGATGAGTTTCGGTCGACGGTTTCGCATGGTCGCTTGATCACGCCGATTCGGGTCGATTCGTGGGCCGAATACGACCGTTTGCGGTCCACCTATGCACCCGCCACTTCGCGACGTTGAGAAGCTCGGAATCAACCACCGTCAGTTTCTGTGCAAGACATAGGTGGGGTCATGCCTGAGTTCGTCAGAAATGAAGGTCTCCCGGGCAAAGCCGTTTCCCAGGGAGACGTCGTAGCTCTTCTGGTTCGCAGGGATGGCATCGAAGTTGGCGGTGTACGTGCAGGTACCTGTGCCGTCAGGTTTCTGATCGATGGTGTTGGTTTCTAGAATCGAACTAGTGGATCCGACGCCGACGCCACTATCGCCGAAGATATCTATTCGGTCGTTGGGAGCAACACGGATCCCTCCGATGATGCATTCGCCCGGCTTCGGTTGACGTTTGGTCTGCTTCGCCTCGGACGGTAAGGGCGGCGGCGAAAGTGATTGGCGAGTCAGTGTTGTTCACGCAACTCGTCAGGATCAGCGTTCTCGCAAATGCCACGACTGCTGTGGCGACCTGTCGCGTTCTTTGCCTCATACGCAGTCACGGTATACAGCTTCTGCCGGAGGTTCCGAAAATCGAATATTTCCGGGCCGCTTACGAATGGGAAAGGATTCGCTCGTGCGAAACCGGCTGATAGCTAGGTGCTGTACCTGCTTCGGGCCATCAGCCGTGACCTCCTAGTCGACGACAGGGATACCGTTGAGAGTGCATCTGCTTCTACAGATCCGTGGCCAACTATCGTAATCCCGCCAAACATCGCTGATATGAAGACATTACAACGAAGCCCCGGAATCGATCATTCCGGATGAGGCCGCACCCTCCGACGCTGCAGAAAATAACGTCCCTGCACAGGGTCATCGGGATCGGGCCTGCACACAGGCAACTTATTCACTCCCTCCGAAGGTCCCGCACTGGCTCGAATCCTGCCGTGAACGCAGCCTGGCACAACCCCCCAGCAAAGGCTCGTCATCCGGGTCGTTACCGTTGCAAAGTATAGGTAAAGATGTTTCACTCAAACGACATAGGGGGATCGATCGAGCATCCCGTGTCCGTTTCGTCGGAAGAGTGGAGAGATTGATGGGGAACGTACATCCGTCCGAAAGTTGGGCTCGCTCTGCAGCCAGCGCGAACGCCTCAAACTACAGGTTGTCGGCCTTCTCCACAAAACTCCCTGATGATTTACAAAAATCAATCAAGATTACTTGCGCGGTGACGGACACCTTGATACAAGACGCCGTGCGCGAGGCACTTACGGATTGGGTAAAAAGCACCAGAGGGAAGCTGACAATTAGCGATTGAACCTTGTGTTCCCGCTATTTGGATTGACTGGTCATGACATCACCCAAGAGCGAAAGTGATTGGTATGCACCCACACGTAGTTCCCACTTTAAGAGCTCTTTCCGCAACAGTAGTGGGAGTGTCTTTACTAGTATCGTGCAGTTCAGATGAGATCGAGCCGAGTGGGCCGACCCGTACAACTACCCCGTCAACCTCGTTGTCGACATTGCCGAGCACTGAACCGCCACAGTCCGGATTCGGGTACATGGGGCCAACGGATGCAGAAATACCCACACTTTCCACGCACGACACCATCGTCTTCGCCGCGTTTTCCGAGGTCGTGCTCGCAGGAAGTTGGAGCGGGGCCTCCCAGACCCAGAATGCTGACGAGATCAAGTGCACGCGGAGCAAGACCGGCAGCGACAGTCCCGACAGATTGACCTACGAGGTTCGTACCAGCCCGTTCGATCTGACAGATTCGGGTTCGGACGATCCCGGACGGGATTATGTGCTGACTTTCTCGACTCTTGTCCCCTCGCCGGAAAGCGCGAACGCTGCACGTGAGTCCTATATGAGCCTGCTCATTTCAAATCCTCACTTGGGGGAGCCCAATCCGAAGTTTGGTGCCAGCTCGACAGCCAATGAAAGCTTTACCGTGGTCCTTAGCCCAGACTTGAAAGATGCTTCCTTCAGCGTCAAAGTGGATTCCTCACAAATATCGGGGCGCTCCCCGGAATCGCAGAGTGTCGGAATCGCCGGCCGCGTTCATTGTAATACGATAGCCGGGAGCTAGAATCCGATGCGATTCCAGCTCCCGGCGCCGAATAAATCGACATGGAGAAAGTTGATCACCGGGTGTAGAACAGGACGAACAAGTGCGTATCGGAGTCGTACCACTCTTCCCTGCAGGTGTAACCGGTATACCCCATGTCAAGGTACGCTTTGGTTTCGCCAGCGTCGATACACGATTGCAGGCCGGTCTCAAAACTTCCCATTCGTATTTCCTCTGCCGATGCCACCCCAGCTGTTGCGGTGACGATGCCAGCGGCAGCCATAGTTCCCAGGAGAGCTGTTGACAAGGCACGCTTCATGATTCCTCCGAGTTACGTTTGGTAGGCAAATAACAGAGATATTTCCGAGTTGCCAGAACTACACGTGAAGGCGAATTAGCAGACCTGAACAGGGATAACCTTTCCCCGAAGGCAAGCATCCCGATCAATTCACCTTCCTGAAGGTATCCAAAAACAGTTAATAGCGTCAAAGTTTTTTAATGGGATGACATTATTTCGAATTTTACAGATATCTTTTAAGTAATCTTTCTTTTAAGTATTGTTTAATTGCGCCCATAATTTGAAAAGAGATGGATCCGACTACCTTTTTTGCGCGAAGGAGTTTAACGTCAGGTTGCAAACCAGGAGGTCTGGTTATCGTGATCAGAGTGGGAGATTTGATGAAACCCTTATTAGACACCGGTCTTCGCCGGGCGTGGGCTCGCCTTGTCGTTCTATTTGCCGCGATAGCGACTGTTCTCAGTTTTGGGCTTGGGTCCGCAAGTGCCAGTCCGGAGGAGATCGGATCGACCTCGGAAGATGGAGTTTCCATTGGATGGGGTCTCCCGCAGACGCTGCAACAGCGCTCAGCTACAGCCGAGGATCCGCCCGTGACGTTCGAGTCCAAGGTATTGGCAGACGGTGCGCAGACTTTGATCCATATCAACCGACCGGATGCCCCTCATGCGTTCCGTTTCCCCGTGCAGGTACCTGAAGGCGGAAAACTCGAGGACATGGGCGATGGGACCGTTTCTCTCAACGTGGACCGGATGCCGCACGGCGGGTTCACCGTTCCGTGGGCGAAGGATGCAAACGGTCAATCAGTGCCGACCTATCTGCAGGTGGAAGGCAGTGATCTTGTGCAGATCGTCGAATTCGACGAGAACACCGCCTTTCCGATCGTTGCCGACCCTCGTTTCGACTGGGGGATCGTGTCGGGCCATGCGTATTTCAACAAGGAAGAAACACGCATGATGGCTGCTGCCGGTGCCGGCGGAATCGCTGCGCTACCGTGGATCGCACTGATCCCGCCGCCGTTCCAGGAAGTGGTTTTGGCCAATGTCGTGAACATCTCGGCGTGGGCGATCTCGGCACAGGCAACGGGCAAGTGCTTGGCGCTCAAGTTCGGCGCAACCGGTACATGGTGGCCGCCTGCGATTGGTGTGAACGGTGAGCATCACACCGGATCTGACTGCTACTGAGAGGTGTCATGAAGTTCAATCTCGTGGTGGCCGTGATTCTTTCGATTGCCTGCGTGGTGATCGTCGGTCAACACACCACAGCCCTGTCGGATGAGTTCAGTTGGCGGTTGATGCTCTTGGTTCTGTGTCTGATCGCTGCAGTGGCGATCTTTGTGTGGAGAATTCGGGTCCGTCACCAGGAACCAGCAGTGTTCGTCGCCGTCACGTACCTGTCGTTAGGGGCTGTGGTCGCAGTGGCGGAAGCTGCTAGCGGGGATTACACCAGGGCGATCATCATTGCAGTGACTGCGCCGATCATTCCCGGATTCGTCGTCGGTGATCCCCGTACTCGCCGATGGGTCAATCGGATCGCGGGATATTCATCTGACTCACCGAAGATCGGTCATGAGTGAGAACACAGTCTCACCCTGAGATTGAAAAGATTATGGCTCGTTCCGGTTTCGACCGGAACGAGCCATAGTTGGCTCGGGCCCTACCCCATCTGAACCGCTGACTGACCGACCAGCGTCTGAGGTTGACCGCCGGCCAAACCATCACCGTCCGCACCTCTCAGTGTTTGCTCGGCCACACGGCGGTGTCCGGGGCCGGTCTGGGGGTGTGGTTGGTGGGGATGGGTGCGAGGTGGTGGAGTCCGGGGAGGCTGTAGGCGGTCAGGGCGAGTCGGGTGCGCCAGGCTTTGTGTTTGAACGCCCAGATCCAGTGTCCGGTCATCCAGATTGCGAGGCCGGCGGCGAGGATGACGTAGGCGGCGGGTGTGCTGCCGGTGATGCCGATGCGGAGCAGTCCTTCGAAGACTGCGATCGCTCCTGCGAGGCGGGCGATGATTGATCCGAATCCCCAGATCAAGAGTGCTGCTACGGCGATGATCGCGGCGACAGCCATGCGGTGTCCTCCTTCTCATGGGTGATTCGTGACGGCGCATTGTCGGCGAGTGTGCCGTTCGGGTATGACAAGGGGTGCAGACGCGCCGCCGGCAAACGGCGACGCACTGCCGAGGGGTCAGAACAGGGCGTTTTGGGTTTTGGCTGCGGCGCTGTCGGTGCGTTTCTCGTAGGCGGCGGCGAGGGTTTGCGCTGTTGCCTGGCTGCATCCCATTTCGGTGCCGATGTCTTCCCAGCTGGCTCCGCGGTGGTGCAGTTGCCAGGCGTCGTGTTCGTCGTCGTTCATCACTGGTGTTCACCTTTCTCTGAGGTCGTGTGGCGGAGTTTGCGGGCTGCGATGAAGTAGTGAAGTGCTAAGGCGGTCAACCCTGTTCCGGCGAGTACCGCGAGGACGGGGCCGGTGGTGGTGCCGGTGATGGCGACGGTCAGGACGAATACTGCGAGCGTCAGGTAGAGGATTCCGATGCTGATGTTGGCGATGAAGTGTGTTGAGCTGGCACGGTGTTTCGGTTGCGACTCGGTGTCGGTCATGGTCGGCCTTCGCGGATGGCGGCGAGGCGTTGGGAGGCGGCTCGGCGTTCGCGGCCGATGCTGAGCAGGTGTTCGAACAGTTGGTCTTCGGGGAGCTCTTCCGCGGCTTGGGCGAGGGATCGTGCTGCTTCGCGGAATCCGCGGCGGTATGCCTGGGTGAGAACGGCGGCGAGGTTGTGCTCGAGTTCAGCGGACGGGACGCCGATGGTGGTGATGTCGGTGAGTGCTTTGGTGAGTTGTTTCCCGAGGTGCCCGCTGGTGCGGCCTTCTTGCTGCAAGGTGGTGAAGACGTGGGCACTGTTGTGCGGTTTGCCTGCAGTGACTAGCTCCTCGATGGCGGTGAACAGTGCTGCGTTCACGGGTCGGTAGAAGTCTGCGCTGGTCAGGGCTGCGACGGTTCGTTTCGCGCTCTCGGCCGGTGCCCAGAGCAGTGAGCACAGGAGTTGCGCTTCGACGTCGAGGGCGGTGCTGTACTCGTCGATCTCGTCGCTTTCGCTGGTGAGGTCGTCGAAGTCGGGGATGGTGGCCAGTGAGAGTGTCACGTCGGGGTCCTTGCTGTCGCCGGTGGGCATGGGAGGTCAGGGTCGCGGTGAGGTGAGTTGCCGGTGGCTGCGCAGGATCTCGGCGGCTGCGCGGAGGTTGCGGGCAGCCTCGGCGAGATGAGTGGCGATGTCCTGGTCATGGGCGACAACGTCTTCGGCGGTGTCCGTGCCGGTGGCGGTGTAGAGGGTGTGCAGTTCTTCGCGTGCGTCGCTGATTCCGGCGAGGGAGTCGTCGAGGGCGGCGAGCATGGTGCGGAGTTTGCGGTCGACGGATTCGCTGTCGCGGCGGAGCTCGGCGTCGAGTGCGCGGTCGACGAAGTCTGCGTCGGGGGTGAAGGTGAATGCTGCGGCGGTCATGGTGTCCTCGTTTCGCTGGTGACGGTTGCGGGTCAGGCGGCCGTGGTGAGCTTGATTTCGTCGGGGCGGAATCCGCTCCAGTGGTTTTCTCCTGCGACGACGACGGGGGCTTGCAGGTATCCCAGGCTCATGACGTAGTCGCGGGCCTGTGCGTTTTCGGTGATGTCGATGACGGCGTATTCGATTCCCGCTTTGTCGAGTGCGCGGTAAGTGGCATTGCATTGCACACATGCGGGCTTGGTGTATACGGTGATCGCCATTGTCATTCCCCCTCGTCGGTGATTCTTTATTGATTTCATTCTATCGAACAATGCAATATAAGCCAATACTTTCGCGGGTATTTCTTCGATTAGTTTCCGCTTTCGTTAATGACATATTCAATCATTTTCGGCATTCTTTCACTAATACCAAACCGTGATGTACACAGCTACTTGCATGCTCTCTACCTGCACTTTCTCCCCCTCCCCCGGTATGTGCCGATATTCTGGTCTCGGCGGGAGTGGGTCAAGGTGAGCGTAGGAAAAATATCGTAGCGCCGTTGTTCGAGCGTGCGAGTGGCGCGTGTGGATATTATTTCTGGAGCGGCCTTGATGCGCGAGTGTCGGGATAGAAGAATGTTCACACCGGGGCGGGTCGGTTCCTTTTCCTTGCGCTTTTGTCGTGGTTCGTGGCCGGCGGCCGGGCGGCTTCTTGCGTGTCTGTGGTGGTGTCCGCCTTCCGCCCTTCCGGTCCGCCGGTGGCTGTGACCGCCGGCCGGGGGCAGGAAGGTGCGGGGCGGAAGGGCGGACGGTCCCCAGCCCTTTCGGGCCGGGGATCGCCGCTTCATCGGGTCAGTCGATCGCGACCTCGTCGAATGTGAGCTGTCCGGTGATGATTTCCTCGACGGCGGCGAGGGTGTAGCCCTGTTCCATCAGGAAACTGAGGTACTGGTCGGCGTTCTTGGGTTTGGATCGCCATGCGTCTTTGACCATGCGGGACTCTTGCGCGGCGATCACCAGCGCGAGAAGCAGGACCTGAGCGCGAGCCTCGGACACCTTCGCCACTTGCTCGGCCAACTCTCGGCCGGGGTAGTAGCCCTTGAATCCGAGCAGCTCACCGAGCGATTCCGCTGCCTTGTATTCCGAGATCAGTCCGGGATCGCGGGAGAGGGTGGTCGCGACGTAGGTCGCTGCCGTTTTCGGTGGGGTCTTGCGGGTGAGCAAGCTTGTGCGCAGGAACTCGCGGCGGACGGTGGTCGCGGCCTCGGCCTGCTTGTTCAGCTCGCGGACTCGTCGCCGTTCCTGCTTGTCCTTCGCTTCCTGCTCGCGCACTGCCCGAGCTGCCTCGGCGGGGTCGTTTCCGCTGGTCTCGGGTCCGTCGATGATCGGGCGCGGCTCGACTCCTGCGCCTTCCTGGTCGAGGCACCAGTATTCCGGGAGGTATTCGGGCCGGTAGTCGACGGTGTTGGCGTGCCGTAGCCCTTCGTCGGGTACGGCGGAATCGTCGTCCTCGGTGTCCCAATCGACATCGTCGTAATCGACGCGCTCGCCGGTGGCTTTGTCGAAAAACGCATCGTTCGATCCCAGGAACACTGCCCAGAACTGCGGGGCTGCGTCGATCATGTCCGGGGTGACCTCGTCGCCGTCTGTGGTAACCAGGTCGGATGGGGACGGCACCTCCTCCCCGAAACTGATGTGATCGTGCGGAAGGATCGTAAATCCCTTCTCCTCGAACGGGGCTGCGGCGAGGGCGTATGCCTCCCGTTCTTCGCGCAACCCGCGTAGTCGCTCCGCTACGTGGTCGAAGTTGTAAGGCCTGGTGGTCAGGAGCTTTTCGACGGCTTCGGTGTCTCCTGCTTCCTCGAACTCGGCCACTACTGCGGCGTGTGCGAGGTCGAGCTGTCCGGAGTCGAGGGCGGCGCGGGCTGCCTCGGCTTTCCCTACCGCTGCTTGGGCTTTGACGTCTTTCTTGTCCATCGCGAGGGTCTTGGACACCTTCGTGATGGATGCGCCGAATTCGAGCATCTGCGCAACTCCTCGGGTGTGCTGAGCTGCGGTCAGCCCTTCGCGGTGCCGGTTGGCGGTGATCTGCTTGCCGATCCGGTCGACGGCGCGGGCCTTGTCACTGCCTTCGGTGTCGGGGTAGATCACGACGGGGATGCTGGTCAGGCCGGTTTCGCGGGCGGCGAGGGTGCGGCGCTGGCCGTCGCGGACGACGATCGTTCCGTCTGCGGTCCGGACGGCGCTGATCGCTTCGAGTACTCCGTTTTCGCGGATGGATTCGACGAAGTCGGGTGTCTGCGCCAGATCGACGCTGTCGCGGACGTTCTCGCCGATGTCGAGGGCGTCGGGGTGCAGCTGCGCGACCTCGAGTGCTGCGGCGGGGGCGGTGTGTGTTGCGGTCATGGTGTTGCCTCTCGTAGACTCTCGGACACGACACCGGGCAGATTCCAGCTGCCCGGTGTTGTGTTGTTTCCGTGGGGTTTTCGATCTCAAGCGGTGGCCGGTTCCAAGATCACTTGATCGGCCGTGGGGTGGCGGTCTCGGCAGCTATCGGCCTCGATGTGTGCGTCCATCAGGTCGGAGGCGTGGCCGTGGTAGTCGAGTGCGATGAGCAGCTCCACGAACACGTCGATTTCGGAGCAGCAGTTGTGCTCGACGACGCTGTCGAGATATTCGGCTGTCTCGAACAATTTGGCCCACGCATCCGCTTTCTCGCAGATGTTGTGCAGGTCGTAGCCGTACATGGTGTTCCCTTTCGGTTGGGTTGGTGCCGCCGGTCATGCGGCGAGCAGTGCGGAGGCGTCTGCGAGGGCGTTCTCGGCGTTGGTGAGGTGGCCGCTGCGGACGCGGCCGTGCGGGAGCCTCTTCGCGTGTGCGAGTTCCGCTGCTGCCCAGGTCGCCAGACGACGAACCTGCTCGTTGCGTTCCTCGTCGCTCAACGGGCGGGGGGCGGTTTCCTCGAGGTTGATGATTGCGGTGCTCATGTCGGTGTCCTTTGCTGGTAACTGGTGGTCGGTTAGTTGGTGGGGGTGGCGGCGGCGTCGATGTCCTCCTCGGGGTGTCCGGCGTCGCGGGCTGCGGCGCGGGCTGCGGCGAAGGCGTCGACCAGGGCGGTGATGTCGGTGAATCCTTCGCGGTTGGGGTCGAACATCGCTGCATCGAGGGCTGCGGTTGCCTTGACAACGGCGACCAGTGCGGGTGCGAGAGTGGGGGTCTCGGTGCTCATCGGTTGGTTTTCCTTTGCTCGAGGTTGGTGGGTGGTTGTCGTTACTCGGCGTTGACGCACTGTGCGGCGTCGTCGTGCATACGAGGGCAGGAGTAGTCACCGCACCCGCAACCGAGTCCGGCGTAATGGATGGTTGCCGCGTTGTAGTCGTAGCCGTCGCTCATCGGTGACCTTTCGTTCGTGGCTGGGGACCAATCCCGTGCCCCGCCAATTTTTTTCGCCTTCTGGCATAGGAGAGTTGGACCGGCATGAGGGGGCCGGAGTGCAACTGGTGAGCGGAAGAGTTTTTCTGCGAGCCTGCGAGTGCGGGTTGAAAAAGTCTTTCGAGCCGAAGGCCGGAGCGAAGCGGAGTCAGCGGTTGCGCGCAGGTCACCGCCGGTCAAAATCGGAAGGCCAGAAGGAGAAACAAATAGAACGCTTTTCCGGACGGAGCGAAGCGGAGTTCTCTTCGGGGGACACCGCAGGTGGCCGGGCCGCCGGGCAGGCGGATGCAGTAGGTGATCCGACCGACCGGGTTGAGTGCCAGGCATTCACTCACCGGGAGCTGAAAGCGGCAAGCGGTCCGTTTCCACGTCTGCACTGAAGGGCGATAAGCCTTGTTTCGCCTAGTCATAAAGTATGAATGGCCAGATTGCGAGGTTTTCCACTATCGCTGACGTGACCGACGTCATGCTGTCGCAAATGTTCGGTTACCGGCTTTTGCGATACCGTCAGTTACATCAAGTTGGTTGCGGCCGATGCAGCCTTCGCGTCACAGGAGGTTTCCATGTCCCGTTCACGTATGGCCGTAGCTGCGCTACTGGTCCCGATCGCAGCCGGCGCTGTCGCCCTCCTCGGCGCGGGTGCCGCATCTGCCGCTACGCCGTATTCCGGAGACGGATATGTCGGTGTTCGATTCGATCAGAACGAGACGCGTTTCCTCGCCGACACCAACACCGCCGATTTCCTCAACGCCATCCCCGGCGAATACTGGGGCGTGTATTCCGGCGAAGGATCGGTCTACAACAACGGGACCATCGTCCGCGCCACCATCGGCCAACTGGTTGACGAGACCGCAAACCACCAAGGCCAGGTCTCGTTCAGCGTGAACAACCCCGCGATCTGGACGAGCACCGTCGACATCGTCCAAGAGTGGTGACATAGGTCGAGTTTGCACGCGTGGGGCCGGTGAGCGCATAGCTCACCGGCCCTTTTCGCGTGTCCGTAATTGCCCGGCTCAAGTGGTGGCCGGCACTTCCGTGATGGCGTCGGCGGTCACAAGCATGTCGATTTCGACGAGGTTGGTTCCGCCGGCATCGGTGACTCGCACGGTTACCCCGGCCAACCATTGTCCGTCGTGCATTTTGACCCAAAACTGTTGAGCTGCATCAAGATACCCGGACATGTAGAGCGCGGAGGTTTTCACGCGCATGCTCACGTGATCGGCGCGTGAGGCTCCTCCGCGCCCGAGCGGGAGCGCGCGGCCTATGTCGACTTTCACTGCCCTCGGTGGGTCGAACGTCCTGATCACGGGGTGGTCGGGCCAGCGTTCGGTCCAATGGTCGGTATTGATCACTGTGCTGCCCTCAACGGCGGTGTCGATGTGAGGGTGGTGCCGTCGACGGTGGCCCAGCGGAGTTGTCCGGTGTCGTCGCAGATTTCCATGCGGCCCGTGCGTTGTTGGAATCCTTTGCCGGCGGCCGCGACGTCGAGCCGAATGCCTGTCACACGCCCTCTCCCCGCTGTCAGTCCTGTGTATCCGGCGACTCGGGATGAGATTCGCAGATCCGGGCCGTCCCATTGCCCTGCTGTCACGATGAGCAGCGATCCCTTACTCCTCGCACGCGCGGCCACCGCTCGCCCGCGGGAGGGCGTTACCGCGCCACCAGAGAGCCCCAGGACAACCACGTCGAATCCCTCCAGCAAAATTGCGGCGCAGTCGATTGCAGCGTCCTTGGGCTGGGGCACGAGGGCGACCTTCGCCAAGTCGCCGCCCTGCTCGTGGAAGGCGAGGAGTCCGAGTCCGTGCATTCCGATCACCGCCACGTGCCCACCGGCAGCGGTGACGGTGGCGAGGAGTCCGATCAGGACCGATGCTGCGCCGTCGACACCGACGACGGTTCCTCGGGCCAACCCGCCGCGTGGGAGCAGATCACCGATCGGCTCCGGAACGGGAAGCATCCGGAGGGTCGATTGCGCGGTGGCCACGATCGGAGTCGGCTCGCGCTCGCCTACGGGTTTGAGCATCACCGACGGCGTAGCGGGTTCGGTGCCGTCGGAGCGGGCGGGGATCGAGGCCATCTTGCGGCGTAGCTGTTCGAGCTTTTCCGCCTTGGTCAGCACTGTCGTTGCTGATGAGTGGGGCTGTTGGTTCATCGTCGCCCCCGCTTTCCTGGATCCGCGCATACGTCCCGCACACCCAGGTTACTCGAACACAGGTTCGATCAGAACCGTATCGAAAGAGGTCTAGATCGCTACTGTCGGGCCACGGGCTCGAGCAAGCTCGGATCGTTGTTCCTCGGAGAGTTCACAGCGGTCGAGACTTCGTAGGGTTCGAGGTGCGGCTCCGGAACGGAGTTGATCATGGCCTGGACTTCACCTTTATCGGTGAGTGTCGGGTCGAGCCAGTGCTCCCAGAATGATTCGGGCAGAATCAGCGGTGATCTGTCGTGTATGTGTCCCGTGGCATCGCTGGCTGGCCGAGTCAAGACTGTGCAGGTCCATACCCACCTGTTCGGATCATCTTCGGGCAGTTCAGGATCGGGCCACAACTCGTAGAGTCCGGCCATTGCAAGGATGTCGTCCTCGCTGTGAAGGAAGTATGGAATCTTCGACCCTGCATCACTTTTCATCCATTCGTAGTATCCTGCGGCCGGGATGATGGCACGCCGTTTGGATGCACTACTTCTGAATGAGGGCTTCTCCGTGACGGTTTCACTGCGGGCGTTGATGAGTTTGGAGGCCATCTTTCTATCTTTTGCCCAGGCGGGCAGCAGGCCCCATTGGACGGTCCGGAGCTGGCGCTGGGGCTCGGCGTCGGGTTCCTCGTGTGGGGTTCGTTCGAGGATCACCCGGACAGGTTGGGTGGGTGCGACGTTGTAGGACGGTGGAAGTGCGTCGCCGACGGTCTGCATGGTGTCGAAAAACGACTGCAATTCCTTATCTGAGCTCTTGCTTGCATAGCGCCCGCACATGGCCTGACCTCCTCGTAGTCGGTTCCCGTCCCATTGAACAGCGTGGGTCCGACGTCCGCGCCCAACGGCGTGTGATGATCTCTGCGAGTACGTCGTCGACTGTCGCGGAAGGGGAAGTGCGATCACCAGCCCTCGGCCGGCGCCTACCGATGTTGCGTTGGCGATCGTGGCCGCAACGGTCCTCGGTGTCATGGTCGGAGTTCTCCTCGCCGACGTGGTGGCCGGTATAGCGGTCGGGGCCGGTACCGCGGTGGTCTTCCGCTTCGTATTGCGGACGATCATCCCCCGGAAATGACCGCCAGCGCTGGTCAGCGGATCGGAATAACTCTCTGACGGTGTTCGTTGTAGAGGCTGTCGGTGTTCGGTTCTTTGCCCCGGGTACCACCCCAGAAATGCCGCTTCGAGCGGCCACTTGCCGAGAGGCGCAAGACGGGCACCGACCCTGTGAAGCCGCTGGACACCTTTCGGTGCCGGCGGCTTCGTCATGTCCGGCGGTCAGGGAGACGGATTGCATCAGATGCAAGTTTGATGCATCTGTTTTGGGTGCCGGCTGCTCGTCGTGACGGCGGTCAGTGTCGGCCGGGGAGATCGACTGGCGGATGTGCAGCATTCGAAACGTGCAGTATTCACTTGGGAGCGATCAGGCGTCCGCAAGCCCGCCGACAGGTGTAGTCATCTCGGGCGTGTCCGCAGCAGGCGTTGTGTGTTCTAGTTGGTTCCATGGACTGGGTGGGTAGAGAGTTGTCTACGGCCGCGACGCTCGGAGCAACTACCGGCGCTGCCATCATGGTTCCAGTTGTCGGTCTCACCGGATTTTTGCTGCCCGCGATCATCGGCGCGGCAGTAGGGCTGGTCGTCGGGTTGGGTGCGGTCGCTGGCGGACGGTACGCGCTGGCCACTGCACGTGTATGGCCAGCGCGTAGCCACCGCTCGTGGAAGCACCGATTTGCATTGTGTTCGACTGTGGCCGTCCTTTTGATTGTCGCGGGCGCATTCATCTGGGCGATCGCCGCTTCAGGCGAGTTGTCACCGCAGGGTGCGGGTTTCCCTGGAACCCTCTTTGTCTTGGCGGCGATACTCGCAGTGAGTTACGTATGCGCGTATGGGTTCGCTCCATACGCGCCTACAGGGCCGAAGATCGACGAGTGATTCTCGGTGCTCGAGATCGCGGTCCGAGCGCAGAGGACGTGAGCGCACCGAACAGGTGTCGGACAGACAGGTGCACCGGCTGAGCGCGCCCGCAAACCACTACGTCGCCCTTGCCCGGGACGCGGACCCCGCCCACGTGCAGCAGCTCGCTGACGAGTTCGCGAACCGTAAGCGGAGCTGACGCGAAGCCATTGCCGAGCATCGGCCCGAAGCCTGGCACAAGAGCAATCACCCCTGCGTGCCGGTGGCGACGGAAGCGTCCCTCGATCGGGTAATTCAACTCTCGTAGCTCAACATTGGAGTCACATCCGTTGCGTCAACCCGCCTGTGCGGCACCATCTTGCCCAGCCACCCTCTCCACTGCGGTGCAGTCTCGATCGCACTGCACAGCAACTGAGCGATGGTTCGGCGATTGCGGGCGCCGCAGCTACCGAGTACCGGCAGTCTGCTTTCGGCGGGCGGCTTCCGTGCTCCCCCAGATTCGTCGATCGTCGCCGTCACGAAAGGTCACCCCGACCCCTTCGATGCCCCAGTTGATATTTGTGACCTCGCCGTCCTTGTCCGAACCACTATTGGAGGTGGTCGTACCGACCGGGCCGACTTCGACGACACCCCAATCGTCGGGCAACCTAATCCTCACACCCTCCGCATCGCAATCGTGCAGCATGGCTTGATCCAATGCTTCCACGGGAATCTCGGACTGCACGTCGCACCTCGACAGCGACTCGTATCCCGGCTCGATTACTTGTGGCTCCGGCCCACAACCGGCAAGCAGACACGCCAGTCCGCAAGCCGTCAACCCCGTCACGAAACGTGGGGCACCCTCCCGCGCAGCAGCAATTCCGAGCATTGCGACCCCCCGTTTGCGGTCCACCAAGTGACGAACTTAACGGTTACATCCGTTGTCGTGCAGCCATTGCCGAGCAGCATCGATAGTGTCCTCCGGTGCAGTCCGCGAATTGGGCTCGATCGGTTGCTCGTCGACGCTCCTACCATCCCGGTCGACGTACACACTTGTCGTGAGCACGAGACGGGCACCATCATAAAGAGGGTGCACTGAGTTCGCGGATGAGTACCCGGCACTGTCGGAGCCGAAGGAACGGACGTTGTCGAGTCCGCGAAATGCGGTCAAGACCGCTTCACCACTCGACGCTGTATCCCCATCCTGCAAAACGGCTATGGGTTGACCGGCGACTTTCGACATGCCTTCAATCGGAACTACGACATCGTCGATACCAGCTCCGTCGTCGGCGATGGAGACAGCGGTGTCCACCGCCTCACGGGTGCGGAAGGTCATTGCGGTCCCATTCGGGAGGAGCGGAGCCAGACCGGTCAGCATCGGATACATTGTCCCGCCGGTGTTTCCGCGGAGGTCGACAATCCAGGCGCATGTGGTGGCGGCTGCGCTTGCAATGCCGTCAGCTGCGGCGTGGGCGTAACGCTGCTGCATTTCGGTCGACACTGGACCCACGGCGGGAACTGTCACCGTGGTGACACCGTCGGCGCTCGTGATTGTCGGGGCGTTGAACTCAGTCGCGGCTCGGGTGTTGGATCGTTCAGCCTTGGCCGGGTCGAGGAAGAACGAGTGTTTTCCTCCCGCAACCCTCGCCGCTGCCGCCAGCGGCTCATGCAATTCACCGATACTTGATGCGCCTACGGCGATAGCGTGCACGCGTGCCCGTTCTTCATCCCATCGCGGACCTGATGCGTAGTAGCCATCGTCCATCACGTCCAAGGCGAGCTCGGCATACCTCTCCGGCGACGGAGCGAACAAATAGAAACCGTGTCGAGGCCCATATTCGTTTGCTGCCCAGGCGCCTGCCGTAAGGACAACAAGCACTGCCACTGCGGCAATTGACAATGCCTTACGCCACCGTCGACGGGGTCTGGTGGACGGGCCCTTCGACGTTGCGCTGTCACAATCGATTTGGGGAGCTGTCGTCACCCCCTCACCTTAAACGTACCGACTGGACTGCTTCTAATCGGCACTGCCTCTCGTATCAGCATCCGAGACAACCATCTTCCTGTCCCAGATGGATGCCCGGAGAAGTGGAACCGCAGATCGAAAGTTACGTTGCATCTCGGCCGAATACCGGCGCTTTGACGTCATCGGCGGTCTTGTCGATGCGCATACCTTTGAATGCAGGGTGTCTGAGTCCACCGCCTGTGTACTCGCGGTACTCGACGTCGCACACTAAAAGCGGTTCTGACCAGCGGGCTTCGCGGGTGATTGCTCGTCGAGGCGGTGCGATCACGAACGGGCTGGTGGGTCGCTCGATCTCGATGAGTTGCTCGCGTAGTTCGCGGCGCTGTCTCGCAGAAAAGCCGGTACCGACGTTTCCGATGTAGATGAGCGATCCGGAGTCGTCGTGGGCGCCGAGGATCAACGATCCGATTCCGCCGGCCGCGTTGCCGGATCCGGGGACGAAGCCGCAGATAATTCCTTCGGTGTTGGCGCGGAGCGGTGTTTTCAGCCAGCTCGGGGACCGTTTTCCGGGTTGGTAGGTCGAGGTGATGCTTTTGGCGACGATGCCTTCGAGGTGGTGTTTGCGGGCGACCTCGAGCATGGTCGGTCCGTCCACGTTGAGCCAGTGTGGTGGAACTCTGATGCGCGGGTGCTCGAGGCTGAGGTTGGCGAGCGCTTCGCGGCGTTCGAGGTAGGACAGATCGGTCGTCGAGGTGCCGTCGATGTCGAGGACGTCGAAGACGTAGTAGGTGGTCAGGGCGTCGTTGCGGAGCTGCGCGGTGGGTTTGAGGACGTGCATCCGGCGCTGCAACCGGGAGAAGGACGGGACACCGTCGGGTCCGAGTGCGACGATCTCACCGTCGAGGACGGTTTCGCGGTGGTCGAGCACGGCGCTGAGTGCGTCGACGATCTCGGGAAACGAGGCGCTGAAATTGTTGCCGTTGCGCGACCACAATGCCGGCGGTTTGGTGCCGGTGGTGGCGATGGCCCTGACTCCATCCCATTTCGACTCAAATGCCCAGCGCTCCCCCGTTGGTGGATGCCCGAGTGTGGCGAGCATCGGCGGCACTGGCTTTCCTGTGGCGGCGCTCATGCCTTCCACTGTGCGCGGGTTTGTACTGGTTTCGGCAGGTTTAACGAGGTCGAGACAATAGCGAGATGAGTGAGAGTGCAGAACCCGATGAGGTCCGAGGGTGGAGCCCGGCCCCGGATGAGGGCCAGGCCGGCACGGTGCTGACGAAGGATGGTCAGTGGGCCTATCGGTACAAGGACGGCGCGGAGCTGATCATGATGAAGATGCCGGAGCGTCCTGCCCCGGCGTAGGAGTACAGCAGTGGGGCCCGCACCGAATCCGGTGCGGGCCTTGTTGGTTGGTCAGCCCAACTGTGTGTTCATCTTGTTTGCGAGCCATTCCGCGTCCGCCTGGACCATCGGTCCTCGCAGGCAGTAGCGGCCGCCGTTGTCTTGGACGTAGTGGGTGAAGCACTCGTTCTCGTATCCGCCGTGCTCTTCGGTACGGGGTATCGCGACAAAGCGTGTGGGAGCGGCCGTTTCGGTCATGGTGATGCCTTCCTGCGAGTCGGTAGAGTCGCTCCCCTGTCACCATGTCGAGGGTGGGCTGTCAACCCCGTAGAGCGAACCGTGGGTTGACGGGTCGGGCCCCCGGCATGGTGTTCTGGGGCGACTTGTACGACGACTTTCTTGACCACTCGGGGCTGCGTAGCGGCAACGGCGCCGGAGGTGGCGTTTGGTTCTTGTGTGTAGCCGGCGGTTGGTGTGTGCGGTGGTGGGCACCTCCCGCTCGGTGCGCTGGCGTGGTGATTCTGCGAGAGCGACGGAACTGGACCACGGGTGGTGTCGCGGTAGCTCTAGTTTGTGGTGGTAAATGAGAATCAGGTCGCCACGTGCGACCGATCTGCAAGGGTTGTTGCAGGTCAGGACTTCGGCTTTCGCTTCGGTCTGGTCAGTGTGGCGACCTGATGCTCGTCGCGATGTTGATGCTAGTTCGGGGGTCGGACATGTCTGCTCTCGGCCCAATTTGGTTTGAACAGTCGGGTCACTTATGACCCGCTCTTAGTAGAGAATCGACGACATGAGCACGTCAGACGAAACGACGCCCGTTGCGGAGCAACCGGGCCCGATCCCTCCCAGCGTTCCGGCCACGACGCCGCCGCTTCCTCAGAAGCCTAAGTCCGACTGGGATATTGAGCCTTCAAAGCTGCCATGGTGGGCGATTTTCATTGTCGTCTTGGGTGCCATCGTGATTTTTTTGAGCTTGGGTGCAATCATACTTACGGTGGATTTCCAACCCGGCCAGGGAACAGTGCTTGGTGGTGCTGCGGTACTGGTCGGTGGCGGCCTCACTTATCTCGCGAGCCATCAGAAACGGGCAAGTGACGAACGTATCGAGAAGCTCAAGTACCAGCAGACTGCTCAACAGATCGTGCTCGCCGAAGAGGAGGCAAGGCGAGCACGAACAGAATTTGACCAAACATTGCAGTCCCAGTTGGACGCCCAGAATGCTGCTACTGCACGCGAACAGAATCGCGAGTTACGTGCACGGTTTGCAACTGCCACTGATCTCTTAAGTTCTGGGACATATGCAGCGCAGCTGACTGGAGTTCACGAACTCGCGGCGCTTGCCGACGACTGGGCGGAATTCGGCAAGCCGTGGGAGCGGCAAGTCTGCATCGATCTCTTGTGCGCCCAGTTGCGAACACCCCGGGTATCAAAAGATGACGAGCGGGCTCGTATCGAGGATGATCAGCTTCGTACTGGGATCATCCGATTGATTCAGGGTCGGACGATGATTCACCCGGAAACGGGAGATGGTCCATGGCAGGTTTGCAATTTTGATTTCTCGAATGCAGAGCTACCAGACATTGATCTGCAGAATTGCCGGTTCCGAGGCGAGCTAAATTTCCGAAAGACCACCTTTTCCGGATTGGCCAATTTTTTGGGCTCCTATCTGGAGAACACTAGATTCGATAATGCAACATTCGCGAGTTCAGCGATTTTTCGGAGCACAACCTTCGGCAGTCGAGTTAGTTTCTTTTTCGCCACTTTCGCTACCAGGGCCAATTTTAGGGCTGCTAGATTCAGAGGTACCACGGATTTCAGCTACGCAGTCGTAGAGGATGCGACTCTGAATTTTTCGAATGCCCGGTTCTTACCTGGAAGTAAAACTTCCATGCGTTTCATGAGACTTCAGGGACATTCGGTACTCAATTTCTCGTCCGCTTGGTTCTCTGGCGGTGAAGTAGAGCTCCGGTACATCGATTACCGCGAATTCGGTCGTTTCAAGTTTGTTCACCCTCAGGCGCTTAAGGCTGTGCCGCGTGCCGATTGGGAGGATTCGGCAGCTGGTGACCTTCCTCTTGCGCTCGAACCGCGGGAGTGGCCGCCGACGTTATTTCCGCACCCTCCGTTCCGGGAAGATGAACCAGATCCAGCCGAGCAGGGACCTGAAACCACCTAGCATCCTCGGCCCCACTCCCCACGCTCATTGACGAGGGGGGCGTCAGAGCGATCCTGCGAGTTTGGGTGTGCGTTTTGACCAACGCCAAACAGGAAAAGGTCTGAGTGGAATTCAATCTCGCTGTACCCCATCTGGAAACCTCAGATCACATCCCGCCCAATTGTCATCGTCGATGCGACAGCGGGCCGGTCCGAGGGACCTGAGAAGATCGTGGTCCCAGCAAAGGGCAGGCGATTGGAGACATTCTTGGGCGCGGATCTATTCATCTCGTACGCATGGACTTCGGACCAGCATCGCGAATGGGTTCGGTTGCTCGCCGGCCAGTTGAAGGCTCTGGGGTTCGACGTACTCATCGACGCGGATCTCGACTACGGTAACGACCTCACCGGGTTCATGCGGCGGGTCGTCGACAGCAAGCACGTTCTTCTGGTCGTCGACGAGAACTACGTGCAGCGAGCCGACACCCTGCCCGATTCCGGCGTCGGGAAGGAGAACTTCTGGATCGCGGACGTCAAAACCGATCGACCGGCGACATGGCTTGCAGTGCTGTTCAAGGACAACCTCGGCTATCAGCTGCCGGCCTGGCTTGCGGATGCGAGCCCGAAGGGCTTTCCCTTCAACCATGATCCGTCGAGGCCCGCAGACTTCCCCGGGTCCGAACAAGTCGAGGACCTGTGGCGCTGGATCGAAGGACTGCCGGCGAATCGTGACCACGCGACGCCGATCGCAACCTTGCGCGAACGCTCCTCTCGACTCGAGCAGCACTCCTTGCGCAGCGATCCGTTGCAATGGCGGAGGCCCTCGTTGAACGGAGAAGTCTGCTTCGCGTACGCCGACGCGCCCCGCAACACGTTCCACTGGGGATTTGGGGTGTCGGAGTTTGCGTTCGAAGTTACCGGGCATGGATCCGACTCGGTCAATGTTTACAAAGACCAGATCGAGGCCGTCGGAATGGTCCGGAGCGCCGATTTCGAGGACTCAGACCTCGCTGCGCACCTGTCAATCGGCCGCAATGTGGCTGCTTACGTGGGGCAAACCGTGGTCCTCATGAACAAGCACGGAAGGCTCGCGCTGGTCGAAATGCTTGATGTCCAGGATGAGGTAACCCGCGACTTGTATGTCGCGCCCCACGTGACGTTTCGATGGCGTGTCGTCGATAGTTCTTAACTCCAGCTGCGGGGGATCGCTTGCGCAGATCGAGCGGGAAGCTAGCGGCCGGACCCCTTGGATGGAGAACTGAGCTCGAAAATGGGATCCGGCCGACGCCAATGGTGCAGATGTTGTCGGTGTAGTTGTTCCTCAAGTAATTTCGATCGGTTGATGTTGAGGTCAGTGCCCGTGTTTTGGATCAGGCGGGTGTGAGTGCATTGCGCAGCTGTGCTGTTACCGCGTCTTCGATGCGGGTTGCGAGGTCGATGTCTTCTCTCAAGATTGCTGAGGCGTTGGCGGCTCCGATGGTGCCGGCGCAAAGGTTCCATGCGAGTCGGTGTGTGGTGGGGGTGTCGGTGAGTTCTCCGTCGGTGATGGAGGTTTCGATGATGTCGCTGATGGCGTCGACCCAGTGTGCGAAAGCTGCGCCGTTGTCGATGGTGGGTTCGAGGGTGAGTTTCATTCCGGCGCGCAGGTTGGTGTTCTCGGCGACCTGGTGTGCAAGGGAGGTGAAGATCGCTGTCAGCTTCTCTGCTGCTGTGCTGCTCGAACCGGCCGCCAGTGCTTCGCTGATGGTTGCGGCGACGGCGCGGTTCCATTCCGAGATAAGTTGGTTGCCGATCGCTTCCTTGGACGGGAAGTGGTAGTAGAGAGCGCCTTTGGCGAATTTTCCGGTGCGGGTGATGGTGTTGATGCTGGTGTGGCCGTATCCGTCGGTATCGAAATGGTGGGCGACGACGGCGATGATCGCTTCGCGTGTTCGCACTGCGCGGTCCTGCATTGCTGAGTTCTTACTGCCGGGGATGCGCCCGATCCAGGGGCGGGCTGGCGTGGCGGCAGCGCTTTCCGGAGTGGCCGCCGGTTCGATGGGGCTGTTCACAGGGATGCTCCTTCGACCATGCGGACGGCGGCCGGGTCGGTTCCGCGCCACATCAGCAGCAGATCGTCGACTCGTCTCGTGATGGTGTGGTTCACGTCGAGGCTAGCGGCAACCTGCACAGCGCCGACGAATCCGGCGCAGAGAGTGTCTGCGAGCCTGGACATGCTTTCCGCGCAGTCGAGGGCGCCGGAGCGAATAGCGTCGACGACGATCGGTGTGATCGCGTCGGTCCATGCCTCGTAGGTGGCACACGCATCACTGAGCGACTTGTCGACGGACAGGATGAGGCCGGCGCGGATGATCGGCTCGTTTTGGGTGCGGCGGGCGAGTTCACGGTAGATCATCAGCACTTGCCGGTCGGCGGGCTGCCCGGTCGCTGCCGCTTTCTCGACTGTCTCGGAGACTGCGGCGAACCAGCGACGGAGCATCTGGCTCGCGATGGACTCCTTCTTCGAGAAGTGGAAGTACATCGCCCCTTTGGTGGTCTCGGAGATCGCCAGGATGTCGTTGATGCTGGTGCCCGCGTACCCGGTTTGACTGAACAGGGTGGCGGACACCTCGAGGATCGCTTCTCGGGTGATTTTCGCTCGCGGCTGCATAGGTGGTCGGCCGGTTTTGCCGTGGTCGATGCCTTCGGAGCGGTCGGTATGATTGTTCATGGTCACAGGTGCTTTCTGTGGTCATCGGCCCTGACGGTGTTCGTAGCACTGTCGGGGCCACCCTTTGTTGGTGGGAGTTGGTCAAACGGTGGTGAGTTCGCTGCGCATCGGGTTCTCGGCGGCTCGCAGGTCGGGCAATGGTGGGCTGTGGAATCCTGCTTCGCGGGCGGCGGTATCGAATTTCTCGTACCGGCGCCATGCAGTCGATGTCGCGACGGGGGGCTTCGACTCCAAAGCGATGGTTTCCCACGTGAGGTTCTGGTTCGTCAGCTTGCGGACCGCTGTGTCTTTCACGTTCTTCGCCAAATCCGAGCTGGCAATGAACGCCATGAGGTCGTCTATGCCGGCATCCGTGTCGGCATGGGCTTCTTCGGCGGCGCGGCGGTCTGGGAACTCCGTAGCGGCGTCTTGGGGATCGAGGATGTCGTCGAGGCCTTCATTCGTCATTTCGTCGACGAAAAACGGCTCCGCAAAGTCCGCAATAAGCTCGCCCTGGTCGGTCTGCGTGTCCGCCGTTGTGGCGTCCTCGTTTCGTTGCGCTTCCGTCGGCTCCGCAATATTGTGGGCGATCTTCTCGCGGGGCTGAGGGACGCGAATCGGTCCCCGGCCTACGGTGAGGTCAGACGCAATACTCGTTGCATCCTCACTGTCGGTGGCACTTTCGACGATCGAACGGTAAGCGGCGTAGGCCATTCCGACTGCCTTCACCAGGATTGTGATTCCGTGGGTGAATGCCAAGACCAGGGCCGGCGGGATGATCGCAATGGCCGCTGCAATAGCGGGCGCGAGTGGAATGAACCCGAGGTCTCCCCCACCGTCGATCCACTCCTGCGCGGCGATTGCTGCGTGATAGGCGTGGTAGGCGTTTCCGAGGATGCTGATCACGACGACGCTGACGGCGAGTGCGATGTAGAAGCCTCTGTCGCGTTTGTTCATGTTGAGCTTGCTGATGATGACGATGGCGATGGTGGCGCCGAGGATTGCACTGTCGACGATCGCCGGGAAAATCCAGGTCAGGTGTTCGGGGATCAGCGCTTGCTTTGCGAGGTCTCGTTGCACGGCGAAGGAAAGCACGAATGCGCCGGTAGTGATACCGAGCGCAATGACGATCGCGAGTGCGAGCGCAGCAAGCAATGCGCCTAGCTGAACACGGGCAGCTCGGAGGCTAAAGTCGGTCATGACTGGGTTTTTTCCTTCCAGGGGTTTCCCGGTCTGGAGCCTCGTCGGGTGCAACCGGCGAGGCTCCTTCGATGTGTGGGTCAGTCGTCTGAGATGGGGCGCCCGCTGGGAAGTGCGCCGGTCTCTGCTTCGTACTGGTTTCCGCTGTTGTGCGCGGTTTCCCGGCGTTCTGCCTCTGCCGCTAGTGCTTTCTCTACGAATTGCGACCAGGATTTGTCGTCCTCAAGGTGGCTGGTGTTTCGGTAAGCACCTCGGGCGCGACTGAATACGACTTGATCGACGTAGACCGTAATACGTTTGGGCTTGGGCTTTTCCACAGCTGTCGGCGTGGGCTGTGGAGGCGGCGGGACCTGTGCGGCCGTGCGGTTGGACCTCTGCATTCGAGACAGGTCACCAGTCACGTTCCGCGGAGGTAGCGCCGTGAGCTTTCGTTCGGGCCGGTCATTCATACCCGTGCTTCCTCTCTTTCCGCTGTTGCAACGCGGGTGACAACTTCTTGCGCAACTGCAAAGAGGTCGTCTGCAACGGATTTGGACGATTTCGGTGCGAGAGTCTGAGGCTCGGCGTTGCCTTTGATGACGTCGTACCATTTCGGGCCGCTTCGGACGACTGCGTCGAGTTCGGCTGCGAGCATGCCTCGCTCGCGTGTTGCTTGGGCTGTCGCTTCTGAGTGACGAACGGTGGCAGCGAAAACGACGTCGTCGTTGCCGAACGCCTCTGCAATTGCAGACCTGGCTTGCTTGA
Organism: Rhodococcus sp. KBW08; assembly: GCF_003852455.1. Taxonomy (NCBI): domain Bacteria; kingdom Bacillati; phylum Actinomycetota; class Actinomycetes; order Mycobacteriales; family Nocardiaceae; genus Rhodococcus; species Rhodococcus sp. KBW08. The sequence continues at coordinate 44,398 of NZ_QAJJ01000014.1, read as the reverse complement.
GCACGGTTTTCGCTGATGTACCGACGGCTACGAGGACGACGCCCAGTAGGTCGAGGTCGGGGTTGATTGCAGCGACAGCATCGATGCGTAGTGCAACGGCTGCCATCCCTTTTCGGCTGGACGCATCGGATTTGACTGGCACGAATGCCCATTTTGCGGCGGCTAGCGCTGCTGTCTGCAAGGTTTCGTCGCCGGGGGGGCAGTCGATGAGGATCATGTCGTATGCGGGCGCCATTGGAGCAAGGACCCTCGCGAGGGCAAGTTTTGCGCCATCGGGATCTTTGGATGCCATGGCGGCAAGCGCTGCTGTTGCTTGTTCGAGGTGAACTCCCCCAGGGAGAACATCGAGATTAGCGCGAACATTTTCGATGGGTTTTGCGTCACCGCCGAAAGCGATTGCGCTAGCAAGCGACCTTCCCTGGTCATCGCCGGTTTCACTGGTGTACCCGAGATCTTCGGCGAGGTTCCCCTGAGGATCGAGGTCGACGAGCAGAATTTTCTGCCCCGACGCTGCCAGTTCTCCACCGACGTTAGCTGTCAGGGTCGTCTTTAAGACACCACCCTTGCCGTTGATTACGGCGATCACCCTTTTGCGTGTTTCGTGAAAGTCGGTCTGCATTGCTCTCCCTCGACAGCGCTGGCACTTTTGACGGTATTACCAGCATTCCACGCCATCGCCAGCAATGCAATCAATAGCAGTAATGCCAGTATTGCTGCTATCGGCTATCGGCCAGGTCGAAGCAACACATCTGGCCTCAAAACTAGTAATGGCAGCAATGCTGGCATTACGCACAGTTTCGCCGTGGCAGCACCTTGACCTGCATGTTTCCAATAGCAGTATTACTGTCATTACGGCAGGCGGGGTTCGCCGAGAATCGAGACAGGCCGAGACTGCCACACCAACATTGACGGTATTACTGGTGTTACTGGGATTACAGATCCCCGGAGCTTGCCCCCAACTCTTTACTGCCATTGACAGTAATGCTGGCATTTCTTCAGTTCGGCGCAATGGCGCAAAATGCCTGGACGTGAGGCGGAGAACGCCACGGCTCGACGACTACGTCACCCGTTCGACCGCACCTGGCGGCCCGCACGTAGGTCGCATCGCTCACTCGACATTTCAATCGAGCAACGTCAGCATGGGTCAATTTTGCGCACCCACCCAACTAAGCCCGTTCCGCGAAACCACCGTTCTCACGAGGAATACTTGCGGCATGGGGTATTTCATAGGACGCGTTGTGGTCGTTACCGGCGCCGGAGCGGGAATCGGGCGGCAACTAAGCATCCAACTGGCCGCCCAAGGCGCAAAGCTCGCACTAATCGACGTCGACCAAGGTGGCCTAGAGGAAACGGTCGAGCTGGCTGGAATCAGCGCCGACTCGGTGATGATCTCGGCGACGGATGTCACGGACCGAGAAGCGATGGGGGAGTGTGCCGCGGCAACGCTCGCCCAGTTCGGGCATGTTGATGCGATCTTCAATAACGCTGGCGTTCTGTATTCCGGAACCGTGGAGGATTCCGACTACGCAGACATCGAGCACGTGATGAATGTCGACTTCTGGGGCGTAGTTAATGGGTCGAAAGCCTTCTTGCCGTACATTATTGCGTCGGATCGTGGGTCCATCGTCAACATCTCATCGGCCTTCGGTCTCATGGCCGCGCCTGGTTACTCTGCCTACAACTCCGCGAAGTTCGCGGTCCGCGGGTTCACCGAGTCGCTCCGACAGGAGATGCTTCTTCATCACCGGCAGGTAGCTGTGATTTGTGTGTTTCCCGGAGGAATCAAGACTTCAATTGCACGTACAGCGCGTGTGGCGACAACTCTCGACCATTCGGAAGTCGTCGAATCCTTCGAGGGTTCCATCGCGAGAACGGATCCAGCGGCCGCTGCCAAAACGATTTTGCGCGGTGTGGAACGGCGCCGACCTCGAGTGCTGATCGGTAAAGATGCCCGCATCGTCGACCTACTAATTAGGACTGCCAGTTCGGGCTACCAACGGATCATTCCAGCACTGAAGTCCGGCTAGTACTTTTGGCAGATGCCCAGGTCAGCGCCGTCCGCCGAAGGACTAAATACCTGTAACGGGCAGTAACATTAAATCTATTTTGTCGGGTAGTGTTCCTCTGTTCGCATCCGCGGGGAGAGGAACTACGCAGTGGCAACAAAGTGGTTGTTGATTGAATCGATCGGCGGCGCTACACCGTCGATCATCGGTCTGGGGAGCACTCCTCGAAAGTTCACACCGTTGGACAAATTCTTCAAAAGCAAGGATTCCCTCGACGAGGTTTACAGCGTGATTGCCGCGGTCATGGCGTCGCCTGACCGCGTAGACAGGGTCACGGCTGATGGCCGCCGGCGTGTCGTTGTAGAGCCCTTGGTGACGTTCTCGGGACGTCTGCATGGCATGTACCTATGGACTGGCGGACCAGACGAAGTCGTTCCCGACAGGGACCCGGCCGGAGCTTGGTTGTTCAACCTGACGGCGAGCAAAGCCAGCGGAAGCAACGATCTGCTCGACTTGTACGGCGTTCCGGAGGATGCGCGACATACCGAGAAAGCAATGGCCGGCGCCTTCACCCGTCTCGTGACCAATCGCGATGAGGGCGAGGCTTTGTCGAAGATCATCCACTCGGCTCCCGGAACCATTCACCAAGCGGTGTGGACAGTGAGGCGAGATGACGACGACCTGCGTGCCGCCCACTTTTCATGCCGAATGCTTGAAGAAATCGATCCTGCGACCGGCAGGTCAGAAGTCATTTTGCGAGGAATAACGCAAGACATCGGCCCCGCGATCGACGTTGCGGCGGCTCCGCCCCCTGTGGTTCTTGAATACCGGGTCCTCGAGGCTGCGACGGAGGAGGGGGAGTACCGAGCGATCGTCAATCTCAAGACGCTGCAACTCATTCGATGGGTAGGCGATCCGATGCCAGACTTGGCGTGGGAATCAGTGGATGACCAGGTTAAACCTGGTATGCATCCCGAGGACTTGCCTGTGGCGCTAGAGATGTCTGCGGGCTTGGCGCGGGGCAAAACGCAAGGCACCGTCCGGTTCAGACAGCTCGACGGGAAGTGGAAAGCCTGTGATGTGCGAGCGACATTGATAATGCTCGACCAGCACACCACCGCCGGCCTGGTCATGGTCCGCGCTGCTGCGGATTCGTAGCTTTTCACCAGTTGTCGATGCCGCGCTGACGCGCGCACAGTTCTGCGCGCGCGTCAGCGGCAGTCCTTCGCTCAGCAATCTGTCTGCGGCGGCGTACTTCCGCAGCATCCGGAACAGCTGCCATCGCTGCCCGGCGGCCGGGGGAGTCCTCGGTCGCGGCCACTGCGTAACGCGCACGTTCGGCCTCGAACTGCGAGGACTGTCGTTTACGTTCAGCTTTTGCCTGCTCAGCGGCAATTTGAGCGAGAACATGCGGTGAGAAGGCCAGATCCTGCTCCTTCATGAGCCAACGGATAAATGCAATCGGATGCTTCGGGTCCGGTGTCATCTTCCGTGCCTCGGCCCACGCGTCGATGGTGAAGTTGAGATCGTTAGCGGTCCAGCCGTGCGCCGCTGATTCGGCCAGTGCCGGCGCCCAACCTCGGGGGGTGTGTTGACGTGCCCAAGCAGGCGTTCTCGGATTCCCGAGCCACTTGGATGCGAGCAACAGGCCTTTCCGGATGCCGTCAGCCTTCTCGACCTCGACGCTGGATTCCTTGCGCCGCGAAGCGGCTCGTTTATCCACAGATCGTTTTGTATTAAGTACCTCTCTACGAGAGGTAGGGATAGAAAACTGACCCCTGCGGGGGTGGGGTGCCATCTGTATAGATCCTGCGACTGACATGCGGGTTTTATCCACAGGCTTACGCGGGTGCAGCGCCCACACCGATGCCCAGCCACGCGACTTGTCATCAAATCTCCACGACGCCATACGTTCGCCTTTGCGACGTAGTCGGCCACGCAATACCTCCGTGGCTACCCGAAGTAGTTTGAGCGCTTGACGGGCTCGCTGAACGGTCCGCTCTCCGAGCCCTGTTCGCTCGACGAGTGTGGCAATGGATAGACGCGAGCTGCGGCCGGAATCGAAATCAGCAGCACCGGCCATGACTTTCGCGACCGCCAACAACGACTTAAGACTGATCCCTCCGCCGGCGACACTGCCTGCCTTCGACGTCTTGACGAGCTCGGGGCGGATGCGGTTGTACTCCGCGGTGTAGGCGCAGCGGACGACGATCTCAACCCAGTGCTGGGCTCCACGCCATGAGGCGATACCGCTGTATGCGCCGGCCTCCAATTCGAGCGTGACCTGGCAGTACCTTCGGCAAGCTACCTCTGGGCCACCGAGCGCGTTGACGAACATCGGGGTCAGGGAATGGCATTGGTGCCCGTGCACATGGCCAGATACAGCGCGAGGCGTACGAGCTGTGCCGTACCGACGCCGCATGGGGCTGCTACCGCAGTACGGGCGCAGTACGGATGTAGGTGCGTGCTCGTGAACAGCGACACGCGCAGGAATCATTGAAACTTCATCAGGCCACGATGTAGCCTGAGACCTGTCCGCCAAGACAGTCCCTTCGGGGATATAGCAGTACCGCTGAGAAACGAGCGTCTAACTCGAATCTCACCAACTTCGAAAAACCCTCGACCCCGCCCGGTTCGGGGGTTTTTTGTTGCAGTCGGTGCGCTACAGCTAACGATGTGTGGTTGTCACGGCATCCCCCGCCCGGGTTTGCCGTCTACGCGACGTTCGTTACGCGGTGAGCTGCAAAACCTCCTGGTCGAGTTCGACGACAAGATTCTTATGGCCAGTGGTGGCCGCCAGTAGATCTGCGACGTACTGGCTGACGGAGCTGACTCCAGCCGCCTTCCGCCGCTTTTCCAGCTCTGCGTACACCGGATCTGGAACGCGACTCACAACCCGGGTTCGATCACCCTTGCTTGGTGTGGGCATGCTCTTCTCCCTTCGGCCCGACCTTGCTCCTAGCGATGCAGTGCCAGGTTCCCGTTCATCCTGTGCCAAGATCGCACAATCGTCACGGTGACACGCCGAAGAAGTACCGAACTTCGACCTTTGGGTGGAATTATGGGGAGATTTTTTAAGAATCGCGAAAGCGTGTCGCGCGTGCTTGACGGTTGTCGCGATCGCGCTGCCAGACCTCAGCGACCAGCTCGGGCGTGACCTTGTACAGCTCAGCAAGCTGCGCCGCCCTGGCCTCGTCGTACTCTTTGCGCCCTTTTTCAATTCGGCCGAGAAGCGTCGCCGAAATTCCGAGAGCTTCAGCAGCTCGCCCTTGAGTCATCCCGGCTTGGGCGCGTAGATCACTAAGGCCAAGTTGGTCATTCGGAATAGGCACAAGGTCAGCAACGGTAAGTCGCAATTCGGCCGCAACCTTGGCTAGCAGCTCGGGAGTTGGTGCCGCACGACCCGTTTCCCATGCAGAGACGGTCTGCTCGGAGACACCAGCGGCGTCGGCCAGGTCTGCAATGTTCGCCTTGCGCGCTAGTCGATAGCGCCGCAACCTGGCAGCACTAAAGCCTCGAACAGCACTCCGCGACACGCCTACTCCAAGCTCTCGAGAACCATCCCCGTGAGTCATTGTGTCGCTCCTTCGGCCCGTCAACTCGCATTGGTGTTTAGAATAATAGGGTGTTATATTGGTTTCGCATAAAAGGTTACCAAGAAAGAGTCGAGGTCAAGGGGCCTATAGCCGGGAAAGGGGAGCTGTGAGGCGATTGAATGAGTTGCCGAACACAAACCGCGCGGTCTACCCTGCAACGGCGTGCCCAGCCTGGGATTCCTCGGTACTTGTCGACGTCGGTACCGCTTGTAGCGCAGAAGAATTTGCACACGTCTATCTGCGTGTGCCTTCTGAGTCCGGGCGGGCGATTTGGATGAACTGGTTTCACGCAGTGCGCGATGCATCATCGCAGGTCACTCTCAGTGACCGTTCTACTTCAAGCACAAATACAAGGACTTCGGCTACTGCCGAGCGTCGTGCTGTCTCGAAAGCCCCAGGTGCGTTGGTGATTGGCGTCCCCTCACGCACCTGGGGTTCTTTCATGTCTACGGTGCTGCACGCACCAAGGCGACCAGACCGCAGGCCTTCGAGCCTATGCGGTGAAGTTGAAAACGCAACTAGCCGGAGGCAGTCGTGGGGAACAACTCTGCGCAAAATACCTATTCCAGCTGGGTAGAACAGGACACTCTCGAACTCGGATTCGCTGACCGCGAACTCGGGCGCCCTGTGGACCCTGCGTGCGGCCATGCCGCCCCGAACCCGGTCCGTCGTGCCACACCCCTCGCGGTGGTCGGCAACACGGTCCGTGAAGCGCCCACCCCGCTCCTCCCGCCCGGGGAGCGGGTGGGTGCACTTACCCCACGCTGCATTCCCTTGTTCGCAAGCGTGGTTCAGTGCTCGGCGAGAACTCCCGGCACTGTCTGTGTGAGCGCCCCCATTCCCAGCTTTTCCCGCGTTTGCCCGATGGGCCACACCGTACTTCCCACTGCATCAACGGTATTCCGCCGTTTCGTGGACAAGTGTCTGCCCTCTTAGGGCGGCACCGATTGTCGAGGCGAAACCTGTGGCCACGTGCATGCCACCTCAGTCCGCATCAATTCCCCGTATTTACAACCCAATTGGAAGGTTCCACACGATGAAGCATCACAAGTCCGGGCGCGGTAAGCATCGCGCAGTCAAGTCGTCCGCGGTTGCAGCGGGAACGTTTTCGCTTCTTGTCGCTGCTACGTTCGCAAACGGTGGTCTCGCGGTCGCAGCACCGCAGCCCGGTATTACCGGCCCCGCACCGGTACAGCCCGGCGTGACCTCGCCGGCGCCGTCGACGCCGACCGTTCCTTCACCATCGCCGTCTGTTCCTGAGGCGCCGGTAGAGGCATGGGTTCCGGTTCCGCCGCAGTACTCGCAGCCGACGAAGCCGATCCCGAACTGGGATTACGACTCGAATCAGTATGTGGCCCCGGCGACTCCGACGTACACACCGCCGATCGACTACTCGCAGATCCGTTTGCCTGCTGACCCGATTACTACTCCGACCGAGGTGTTCATCGCGCCGCGTAACACGGTGATGGTCGGAAACCTGCACTTCACCCAGCCGAACTGGATGAGTGACAACACCGCCGCCCGCACGAATGCCACCACGAATGCGGCGTTGGCTGCGGTCACCGACTTCTGGATCAGCCACAACATTCCGGCCGATCAGGCGCAGCAGCTCGCAGCGGCGCAGCTCGCCGGAACCGCTGGTGGGGCGATCATTGCGGCCGTGACAGCGGGCGGAACCGCCGCGACGTTGGGCGCCCTGTTGGGCGGCACGATCGGCGGCACGTCCGGCGTCGTGTTGGCTGCACCTGCTTTGACCCCGTGGGGCGTGATTCCGGTGGGAACGGTTGCCACGGCGGCCGGCGCTGCCATCGGTGCTGGTCTGGTTGGTGTTCCGGTGGGCTTGGGTGCCGGAATCCTCGGCGGCTTCGGAGGTTTCGCTCTTGCCACGGCATACGGCGACGGCACGAACGGTGTGCCCACCACGATCGACGTTCCGGACATCGACCAGCCTGCCATCACCACCGAAACCCGCGACACGCTCACCTCCTGGGAGCAGTCCGGCCCTGTCGGCACCGCTGCCGCCACGTTCGTTCGTGGCACGGCCGCGAATGCTCCTGTCGTCGACGCGCAGATCCGTAGCGCCGTCTCGTCCATTCCCGGTGGCGATGGTGTTGTCGCTGCATTCGACCAGGCAGTAAGTGATTTCCAAGCCGCGACAGAGGTTCCGGGTCTTCCGCTCGGGATGATCGCCGACGCTATCGGCGCCGGTATCCCCGCTGCTGCGTAGCACTCGCAGGCCGGGGCGGGCGTGCGCTCGCCCCGGCCCACTGTCACGGCTTGTCCTGTCGACGAAGGAGTTTGGAAAAGATGCTTGGGCCGAAAGGATCTGACACCAGGTCCGCAGTGCGTAGTGCGACAGGTGGGACCGGCAGTGCGCCGCCGCGCGGGTCTCGTCTTCCGAAGCGCTCTCGTGTTCCACGTGCCCGAACGCCTCGACGTCAGGTCGCAGCGGTGACGGCACTGGCGATCGCGGTGCTGGTGTTGTTGGTCGGGGTCGGTGTGGGCGCTGCGTCGGTCATCGGCCGGGTTACCGACGACGAGCCGTCGAACATCAGCGAGATCGTTAATTCTGTTGCAACACCGTCGACTACACCTTCTCCGGAACCTGCCGGATGCCCTGTCACGGCCGGTGACCAGAGCAGCGGCGAGGGCGTGATCGCAGCGTTCGAGCACGCGTACTACTCATTGCGCTCGGCTGATGCGGTGATCGCTGTCATGGCTCCTGGGGCCGTGAGCTATTCGCCGGCCGAAGTGCAGGCAGGGATCGACTCGATTCCCGCAGGAACGACGTACTGCATGACGGTGACCGGCGTGAGCGCTGGGACGTACGCACTGGAGCTGACCGAGACCAGGCCCTCCGGCAAGGGCGCTTCGCTCTTTCAGCGCATCACGACTGCCGAGATCGACGGTCGGCATTTCATCACGTCCATCACTGATGCAGAGGGAATCTGATGAACATCTCTTCCACCGCCCGCTTCGCGTCGGCGTTCGCCATCATTTCGACGCTGGTCGCGGGCCTCGCGGCCGCACCGCTCCTCGCCAACGCCGCACCGTCCACTACATCGGGCTGCACCAGATACATCGGTGTCTTCGCTCCCGGAACGACCGAGACCCGCGCCGACGCCGATCCGTCGAAGCCTGCCGGAATGTTGGGCCAGGTGGGGGAGAAGCTCGAAGCGATGTACGGGCCTAACACCTTCCGTGCCATCTATCCGTCGTACCCGGCCGAAGCGTTTTTGCAGTCCGGCATGACCTACTCGGCTTCCAAGACCGCCGGTGATCAGGCAATGGCGACCGCGATGGAGCAGTGCCCGAACTCGAAGTTCGTGATCGGCGGCTATTCACAGGGCGCGCAGGTCGCCAACGATGTCGCCGTCAACATCGGGGCAGGCAGCGGTCCCGTTCCCGCTGCGTCCGTTCTTGCTGCGGTCATGCTCGCCAATCCGAAGCTCGGCACTGCCGGTTCGCAGGTCGTCGGCCCCAAGCTCGACGGGCAGGGCATCGCCGGTCCGGCGGCGGAAGGCTACGGCGCTCTGTCGGGTCGGGTCTTCGACATCTGCCACCCGGAAGACAAGTACTGCAACACCAACACCGGTAAGGATTCGTTCTTGGCGTCGTTGGGACGAGTGCTTGCCAACCCGCCCGGAACAGTCGCGCCGACCACCGCGACTGCTGTCTCGGCAACAACGACTCCGTCTGTCGCCGGTCAGACCGCGATCACCCCGACCGACACGGTCGCGAAGCCGACGTCGACTCCGGCGGCCGCCGCAGCTGCGAATACCTCGGCAGGCGCCGGAACCGCGAACGCGTCGGAGTTCTTGGGCGCGGTGACCTCGAACTACGGTTACGCGGATCTCGCGGCTGCTCCAGGGGCTGCGTCCGCGTTGGCGACCTCGGTGGACAAGCTGCAAAGCGCGGGCGCTCCCACCTCGACGTCGGCGGCGGTCGATGTCGCCGCGGTTCGTCAGCAAGCGCAACTGCTGGCCGGAACCTTCAAGCCGGTCCAACAGACACAGGCGTGGATGGCGGCGAACCCGGCCGCTCGAGACGGGTTGCGCAACGCCCCGGCTGATTCTCCTGAGGCCGCCGCGAACTCGGTCGTCGACGCGCTCGACAAGGTCGACGTTCCGCAGGTTCTGGGTGCCGCTGACCAGGTGGTGACGTTGGCGAACAGCATCCTCTCGGGTGGTGGCACCGGTACCGGCGGCACCTACGCGGGCCTGACCGGTCCCGCACAGAGCTTGTCGAACGGTGTGGCTCCACTGGCGGATACACCGACCGATCAACTCACCACCGCCACGTCGATCCTCTCCGCGATCCAACCGGTGACGATCATCAACCAGATCCTCGGCGTCGTCTCGGGTGTGACCTCGGTGGACTACAACGCCGTCGCTGCCAACCTGCAAATACTTCCCGGCCATCTGTTGGCCGGCAACGTCAAAGAAGCGCACCGGGTCGCGGGAGAGCTGAACAACCAACTCTCGCCTTTGGTGAAGATGGCGGCCGGGGTTGATCTCAAATCGGTGTCACGGATCCTGGCACTGATCCCCGATCCGTCCGGCACAGCCGCCTCGGCGGCGCTGGTGGCGAACCTGCTGGGCAACGTCGACATCATCCGCCTCGCCCGCGACGTCGGGCAGCTCCAGGAAGTCGCGTGGCAGGTCGCCGAAACCGGGAACGTCCTGGCCCTCGGTCAGCTCCTCCCGATCGGTGTGGACCTGGCGAACGTCGCGCTCGGCGTCCTGACACCGGGGCAGAAGATGACCGCCGATCAGCTCCACGAACCGGCCGATTCGATGACCACGTTGATGGGTGCGCAGGCGCAGAACTCCGACTTCGTCGGACTCGGTAACTCGGTCCTGGCCACGGTGACCTCCCAGGATGCGCAAGCACTGACCTCGGTCGTCGACGCCGGATTCACCGCCGCGAGTTTCCTCGGTTCCCGCGTTCACGAGTCCTACGGGCAGTGGTTGATCGACGGAAAGCGAACCGCTCTGGACGCGATGGTCGACATCTACCGACAAGCGATCGGCGGCTAGCGCCTGACGGCGGGTGAGCCGAAAACGCTCTTGGGCGAGAGCTTTTGACATTCACCTGCCACTCCTCGCACTCGCTCGCGGCCTCGCGGCCGCGATAGGTCCCCACACGTTGCCCAGGCGGGCACGAACGCGACACAACGACAAGGAAATGACGATGGGTGAAACACCGCGCTCGAACAAGACCGGCCTCAAGGCCACTGGCGGCGTCGTTGCCGCAGTGGTCCTGATGCTCGGTTTCGTCATGTTCGGTACCGACAACAACCCCAAAGCAAGCGTCGACTGCCTGCCCACCTCGCCCACCACCGGTTCGGTAGCACCGTCCCCGGGGACCAAAACGCAGCCGCTCAAAGCCGGTACCTACCAACTGACGTCGGGTTTCGGTCCTCGCGGTGGTTCCATGCACCGCGGTACCGACTTCGCCGGCCCGCTCGGTACTCCGATCTATGCCGCTACCTCCGGTGTCGTCGCAGAGGCCGGCCCCGCATCGGGATTCGGGAACTGGGTCATCATCGACACCGACGTCGACGGGAAGCGAATTTCTACCGTCTACGGCCACATGGCCGCCTCGACGATCAAGGTCAAGACCGGCGATCAGGTCACTGCCGGTCAGGAGATCGCCGCTGTCGGAAATGAAGCCGATTCCTCCGGCCCGCACCTGCATTTCGAGGTCTGGGAGGGTGGCCGACTTCCCGACGGCGCCGGAACGCCAACCGATCCCGCACCGTGGCTCGCCGGTGCTGCCGAGCCGTCCGGACCCGCGCCCGTTCCCGCGCCCGGCACGGGTGTTCCGTCTCCCGCGATCGTCAACGCTGCCGCGATCACCCCGCTTCCGGCGGGCGCCGGGTGCGGTGGACCGAGCCTGGGCGGCGGGGGACTCAAGCCGGGCAGCGTGCCTGCGGAGTTCGAACCGTGGATCCTCAAAGCCGCCGGTACCTGCCCCGAGATCCCCGCTCCGCTGCTGGCCGGGCAGTTCAAGCAGGAAAGCGGCTTCAACGTCAACGCCCACAACGACGACTCCGGTGCGGACGGCCCGGCACAGTTCCTTCCCTCAACTGCTGCACAGGAAGGCGTGGACGGGGACGGGGACGGAAAGGTCGATATGCGCTCACCGGCCGACGCTGCGATGTCGATGGCGTCCTACGACTGCAAGATGGTCGAGTTGGCGAAAAAGGGGATGGCTGACGGCCGTTTACACGGTGAGCTGATTCCGCTGGCGTTGTCGATGTACAACTGCGGCCCCGGAAACACCTTGTCGCAGGGCCAGGTCTGCCAGAACGAGGAAACACGCGGCTACGTCACCAACATTCAGAAGTTCGCGATCGAGGAATTCACCGATACGTCCGCCCCGGCGGGTCCGATTCCGGGTGGCCCGTCCACCGGCTCGGCCGTCGTCGATGCCGCTCTGCGGTGGCTCGGCACCCCGTATGCCTGGGGCGGCGGCGACGAGAACGGACCCACCAAGGGGATCAGCGACGGGGGAGTGGCAGACAGTTTCGGCGACTTCAACAAGGTCGGGTTCGACTGCTCCGGATTAGTGAAATACGCAGTGGCGCAAGCCACCGGCGGCCGAACGGTCCTCGCCCACTCAGATCAGATGCAGATAGGCGACTCTCGCGGAACCTCGATCACCAACCCCGCCGACCTGCGCCCTGGCGACATCATCCAACCCCACAGCGGCCACATCTTCATCTGGATGGGCGGCGGCAAGGTCGTCGAAGCTCCGCAGTCGGGCGATGTCGTCAAGGTCTCCGACTGGACCCCACCGTCCTCGGGATTGGCAGCGAAACGATTTGCCTGACAAGACAACCCAGACCAGAACATCGCAAGCCGATGACCACCCCGGAATGAAGTTTCACCCGAAGAAAGGTAGATCCGACAATGACGGCATCCGCAGCCACCGAATGGGAACAAGCCGCCGCCGCAGTGCGCGCCGCCGCTGACGAGTTGCGCACCAGCGACTCCTCTGCGATGCGGGCGTGGGCCAAGAGCAACAACCTGCTCTCGCGCAGCATGTGGCCGAAGGTCAAGCGCGAGTTGGTCAAGCAACTCGATCTCGACTACGACGTACTCCGCGACGCGGAAGCGACCAAACGCAAGAACGAGATCGCCGAGGCCGCCGCGACCGCACCGTTGGTGGAACTGTTCGCCGCCGGTGACGAGCGGGGCAGCTTCGCTGTACTCGGACCGGTCGACGACGCCGCCTGGTACGGGACATTTCACAAGAACGACACGGTCTTCAAGGAAGGCAACCAGCGCTCGGCAGACGACTCCGCAGCCGGTAAGGCGATATTCCTCGCCGGCAAAGCACGTGAGGACGCGAATGTTCCCGCGGTGCGGTTGCTCCTGCACATCTCCAATCCGGAGATCGACGGCAACTCCCTCGCTGGCATGGCAGCCAAACACGGTGTCGCACTCGACCTCGACATCACCGACAACAACCGGGCCGTGGACTGGTGCGAAGAGCCTGGTTACCAGGCATGGCAGGCGATTCGGTTGTCGGATCTGTTCATCGAGGACGAGTCGTGAAACGCCACCTCGCCGCGCTCGCTGCTGCATCCGCCGTCGCCATTGCCCTGACCGGATGCTCCTCGGGTACAGAAGGCACCGCAACCGGCCCGTCCACCACGACCGGGGCACGGGCGCAGCAGTGGTCCCCGAACGAGACGTCCGCGGTCGAGCCCACACGGCCCGCGGCCACCGTTCCGGAACACGCTCCCGAACAGGTCGCCATCGTGGACCGCAGCGATCCGGCTGCCGTCGCCGACGCCGTCGTCACCACTTGGTTCACCTGGAATACCGCTGACGATCGCGGACCCAACGACGCGGCCGCCCGCACCGGCGACCTGCTTACCGAACGCTTCCTCGGCGACGTCACCGGAACCACCCCGACCGGAAGCCCCGGCGGTCAGTGGCTCGAATGGGCCGCGAAGGACGCGCAGGTCTGGCCGACGGTCAGCTCTGTACCGAACCAGGGCGCCGTGGACACCGCGACTGCGGTGCACCGGATGTATCAGGTCGAACAGACCGCGATCGCCGCCGACGGCTCCATCGCCGGCGTCGACACCGTCATCGTCGCCGTCCTGGTCGTCAGCCGCGGCGGCCTGTGGGCCGTAGACAACCTCAAAAAGCTATGACCAGCGAGAAGAACGTCCCCGGAACCACCCCCGCCCCGAAAGGAACTCCCGTGAGCACTCCTGACCCCTACGAAACCCAGAGCAGCTACGACGCCGAGATCCCGGTGAATCTGCGCAGTCAACGTCTGCGCCGTCAGCCTGCCCCCGCTCCGGAACCGGCCGAGTCGACCGAACCCGATCCCGTGGTAGACGAGACCGACACCGAAGCATTCGACGAAGTCGACGCCGGTTACGCCGATCCGTACGAAGTCGGACAGGACGCGCTCGCCGCGAACGAAGAACCAGCCCCTCTCGCCGAGGTCGGATATGCCGGACGACGGTTCGAGCGCGAGGGAAACGACATCGACAACAGCCCCGCGACCTGGGGATGGCGTGGCCGCGTCAATGCTGCTGCGGGAATGAAGATGGCGCCGAAGCCGGATTCGGCGGAAGTACGGTTCCGGCAATCGGTCACCCGCATTCAACAGACGTTGCCCGGTTGCATGGTCGTCTCGGTGATCAGCCTCAAAGGTGATGCTGGGAAGACTTCGACGACCATTGCCCTGGCGAACACCTTCGGCCGGCATCGCGGTCACGGCGTCGTCGCGTGGGATGCCAACGAATCCACCGGTTCCCTCGGAGACCGCGCCGCCCGCACCACCGATCCGGAGCTCGGTCCGTGGGACGTCCTCGAGAACGCCCACGCGCTCGCGTCATCTGATGCCGTCTCGGGGGAGCTGGGTCGCTACCTGCGCTTGCAGCCCACGCACGATGAGGTCCTGGCGGCCGACATCTCCACCACGCGAGATCGCGGGATCGGCTGGGACGAATGCGCCGCCATCATGGCGGTGTTGCGCCGGCATCGGAATCTGATCTTCGTCGACACCGGCAACAACCCCGTCGCCCCGAACTGGCTGTGGGCGGTGCAGCACTCCAACCTGCTGGTCGTACCGCTGCCGCTCCGCCGAGACATGGCGAAGATGGCGTTGCAGATGCTCGAAGGACTAGCCGATCGAGGGTACGGACATCTGGTCCGCTCGGCGATCATCCTCACTGTCGTCACGCCCGGATCGGACCCGAGCCTGGAAGCGGACATCGAGGAAGAGTTCGGCCGACTCGGCGTCACGAACATCATCCGAGTGCCGTACGAGCCGTCGTTCGCGACAGGGGAGCGCATCGTCTACGACCGGCTTCTGCCGTCGACGACCGAGGCGTACACCAACGTTGCCGCCGAGATCGCTGATTCCCTCGCCGCGAGTGTGTACGGCCGCGCCGCCGAATACGCCGACGCGTACGCCCCCGAACAGATCCGTCGACCACCGGAAGCGCCGCGCCGTGCTCCTGCGCCACGCGTCGCGGCGTACCGCGAATTCGACCCTGAGCGATACCGCGAACCAATACCCGAACCCACCTCCCCGAAAGGCCGTTTGCGATGAAAACCGTTACTCCACAGGCTCGCTCAGCAACACCGACTACCACTTCCTCGAAGGCACCACTAGTGCGGCGGGTATCCACTGTGGCGATCACCCTGGCCGCGACGGCAGTAGTGCTCCTGCTCTCCGCAGGCGCAGCAAGCGCACAAATCGAGAATCCCCTCGACGGTGTCAAACCAGATATCGGAGTCCTCGGGCCTGCTTTCAACAGCGTGTGGGCTCGTGTCGTCGGTGCAATCTGGGGCGTCGCGCTCGCCGCGAGCGTGGTCAAGCTCATCATGGCGCTCTACAAGATGCGCTCGATGAACAAGGCCGGAATGCCGACGGAAATGGCAGACGCCGGTCAGGAAGCGAAGATCGCCGGTATCGCCGTCGGTTGCCTGGCTTCGGTCGGCATCATCGTCGGCGCCATCCTCTTCGTCGTCGGCGGCGGCAACTGACCATGCCGACGCTGTTCTTCCTACGTAACCCTTTATTTTCCAGAACTTTTGACGAGAAAGCGATCTGATCATGGCGAAAGATTTTTCACAGGTGGGTTCGAGCAGCGGCCCGTCCTTCGCGACCGGATCCCCGAGCAGTGGCCCGGCATCCGGACTTCCGTTGTGGGTGAAATTGGTGATCGGGTTCAGCGTGTTCGCGTTGATCGTCGGGATCATTGCGGTCTTCACCTCCGGCGGTGGTGACGACTCCGACTCCGGCTCCGATGCGATCCGCGCCGCGCACGGTCCGACCACCACGATCGACGGTGTTCCTGCCGGATACACCCGTGATCAGGCCGGTGCACAGACCGCGGCAGTGAACTTCAGCCAGGCGAACGGGCAGACCTACATGGGCCGGATCGACGCAGCAAAGCTGCGAGAGGTGGCCGTGGCATCCAACCCGACTCCCGCGCTCGAGTCCGTCATCGACATCTCCAGTGGCCGAACCGACTCGGGAAAGGGCTCCTACAGCGACGTTCCGCTCGTGGTGACGGTCACCGACTTCACCCAGGATTCGGCGACCGTCTCGATCTGGAGCATGGGCGTGAGCCAGAGTCCGGTCAGTGAGGACAGCGACAAGGTCGGCATCCTCACCGTCTACGGAACGAACACGATCACCGTGGTCTGGGAAGACGGGGACTGGAAGGTCCAGGACTGGAAGTTCGTCACCGGCCCTTCCCTCGAAGATGCACAGTTCCCCGCGGCAGACTCGGCGCTCTCCAAGCCGGGCGCGAACGGCTTCTACACGTTCTACGTCAACTAGAAAGGGGGCCTGACTGATGTGGCGCAAACTTATTCTGACCGCGGTCGTGGCGTTGTTCGCGATGCTCGGACTGGCATTGCCGGCGGCAGCGCAGCCGACGGCTGTCCCCAACACCGACCCGGCTCCCGGCGTGCAGAATGCCACTCAGTCGGGCAAGGAACTCCCCAAAGGATTTCCGGATGATCTGAAGAAATTCGTCGCCGGCACAGACGAATTCAAATCCGCCTCGTGGTTCACCGGAGTCTGCAAGGACAAAGGCGGCGACATGGGCCAGTACTCGACACAGGTCATGCACAACGAAAACCGGTTGATGTACTGGACGGCAAAGGAATCCGAGCGGATCGCCGCGTGGGCACCGCAGGTGATGATGTCGAAGAACCCGGCTCTGATCGACGCCTTGGTCGCCGCCGGCGGCGCCGGTACACAGATGTCCGGTGTCGACATGGGAGTGGAGGCCAACCAGAAGGCCGCCCTGAGCATCACCGACGAGTCGATCCTCAAGGGCGTCTACCCGAACACCTACCCCCTCAACGAGTCTGCGGACATGTACCCGCCGTCCCCGACGTGCGCGGACGATCTCGCCCGGTGGACAACGAAAACGACGACCACCTGGGGTTTCGAGTGGAGCCCGACACCTGACGCGGCCTCACTTACCGAGATGAAGAAGCAACCGCACGCGGACAAGGTTCCCGATGCTGCGTGGTCCGCGCCGTGCGGCGGCGGGGACGTCCCGAGTGTTCTGTGCATGCACGCGATGTTCGTCAACTGCGATCGGAGCGCACCGGGTAAGGACCAAATGGCGTGCACCGCATGGAACGCCAGGGTCGGGAAACTGTTCGGCGGCACCATGAACTGGATCGACCAGAACACCAGTTTCAGCGACCGCCTCGGCGAAACCCTGGGCGGGATGATGAAGGCGACCCCGGCCTACATGGGCGGCAAGTACATCGTCGACAGCTACACATGGGCGTGGGACACCGTGGCCGGCCCGATCGGCGACCTCGTCGACTTCGTCAAAGACCCGTCCGACGTGATCGACTCCTGGGCGAACAAACTCAAAAGCAGCGCCATCAGCACCACGAACTCGGTGCTGACCGGCCTGGCCGGTGTCGGTGAATTCGATCCAGCGAGAACCGAATTCATCGCCGTCTACGCAGTCTCCACCGGGATCGGTTTGTTGGTGTTGGTGCTGATGACGATCCTGGCGATCTACAAATCCTCCGACGGCGGCATGACCGGTGAGGAGCTGGCCAAGTCGCTGTTCGGGTACATGCCGGCCGGAATCATGATGATGATGTTTGCCCCTGCCATGGCACAGCTGCTGATCTCACTGATGCACGAGATGTCGCTGGCGCTGGTGGACTGGATCGGGACGAGCACCGACGAGGTCATCGGCAACATCTCCTCGGTCCTCGGAACGCTCACCTCAGAGACCCTCGTCGGTGGCTCCATCGCCGCGATCGTCGGATTCGGGTTGATGTTCCTCGGCGCGATGGCGATGTTCTTCGGATTCTTGATGCACGCAGCGGCATTGCCGATCCTGGCGGTCGTGTGCGGCATCGCCTTCGGTATGTGGGTCCACCCCACCTGGCGCAAGAAAGCCCTACGACCGGTGATGATGTTCATCGGAGTGGTGCTCTCAAAGCCGCTGATGTTCGTGATCCTCGCCGTGGTGTTC
This sequence comes from Rhodococcus sp. KBW08, assembly GCF_003852455.1. NCBI lineage: Bacteria > Bacillati > Actinomycetota > Actinomycetes > Mycobacteriales > Nocardiaceae > Rhodococcus > Rhodococcus sp. KBW08. The sequence continues at coordinate 26,291 of NZ_QAJJ01000014.1, read as the reverse complement.
GCGGTCATCAACATTGCCGCGAAGGGGTCGATCGCCGACGACGGCAAGCTCGAATCTCTCGGTCAGCTCTCGTTGATCGCGGTCTGCTTCGTGATCATCGGCCTGGCGCCGTTCTCCATGCTCAAGTACTCGCCGATCCTGCCGACCTCGGCCGATTCGGCGGACTTCGGCGGCGGCGGATCTCAAACCGGCCAGACCATCGGGTCGGGCGCGCAGATGTTCCAGCAACGTGCAGGAGGGGGACCAGGCGGGGCCGGCTCGCATAATTCCGAAGCTGCCGGATCTCCCGGCCGCCAGGTCGAAGGCAGTCCGGTCCGCGGCGCCGCCGGAAACCAGGGGGGATCTTCGCCCGCACACGAGAGTTCGGCGTCGAGTACTCACGCTGCCGCATCCGGTGGCCACGGCGGCGGCAATCACCAGGGCGGAGGCGCAGCGACTGCGGCGAAGGCGGCAGGCAAGTCCGGGGGAGCGGAGTCGAAGTTGATGGCCGCCGCGGGCAGCACCGTCGGATTGGCGGCCGGAGCTGCGGTTGTGGCTGCACCGATCGCCCTCGCTGCTGCCGGTGCAGCGATGAACAAGGCCGGATCGGCCGCCCAAAGTGCGCCCGAACATGCGGATGGAGACAACTGATGAGTGAGCAACGTACAGCGATTCTCGGCCGCCAGGTTGCACGCCGTAGCCTGCTTCCGTTCCCCGAACCGGTGGTCGCCGCGTGGGCCGGTTCAGTGATCGTCGCGGTGTCCGCGTTGTTCCTCGTCGGACAGAACATCTGGGTACTCGGCTTCGACGTTCTGCTCATCCTCGCGGCGCTGGCATCGACGACGGACATCAACCACCGTGAGTCCTACGCGAGCCGCAAGATGAAAGCGATCCGCAACAGGCAGCGCCGCAAACGCGGCGAGCACGTCTGGGTCTCGCCTACCGACCCCGATTACGGCAACCCCGATCTGGATCCAGGGTGGGCGTTCCCGACGCCGCTGGGGCAGACCGCCCCGCTCGATCTCAGCGGCACCGGTCTGGACGATCTGTTCGTGTTGCACAGCCGCACTCCCGGCGACAACGACCAGTACACAGTGCTGATCGCGATGCAGGGTCTCGCCGAAGGACTGCGCGGCGATCAGGCGTGGGCGGTGACCTCGGCCGCGTTCGGGCGCACTCTGGCAGGGTTCGCGAAACGTTCCTCGTTCGTGCGCGGACTCGAACTGATGAACCGGTCGGTGCCTGCGGACATGACCCCGCACGAGAACTGGATGGAAGCCAAGATCGCCGCCGGGGATCCGGCAATGCAAGTCCTTCCAGCGATCCAGTCCTACGGGCAGCTCATCGACCGGGTGGAGCCGTACTCGGAAGGGCACTACTCGTACGCCGTGCTGATCTTCCCGAAGTCCACAGCCCTGCTGATGGAAGGTGCCCGACTCGCCCGCCGCAAGGATGCGGAGACCATCGCCGGAGTCGCGCAGGTCATCCGCGACGAAACCGAACGGGCAGTGGCATCACTGACCCGAGCCGGCATGGGCCGCGTGCAGGTCTACGGCGAACAGCGCACCTGCGCGGTCATCCGCTCGTGCCAGGACCCGAGTTTCCCGCTCGATGCCCACAAGGGTGTCCGGTGGGACAACTGCTGGCCGTCCTACGTCGGCCGGGAGGAATCGGTCGAGGTCGCGGGCAAGTGGAACACCCGCGTGGGCACCATCCCGCCGCGGGTCATCGAGCCGGTCGAGCTCGGCCCGTTGTGGCTTGCAGAACTGCTCACCGGTGTCGAACCCGATCCGGGCGACGACGAGATCGCCGCCGCACCGACGATTCGCACGGTCATGGTGCGGATGGACTTCGTCGAAGCCGCCCAGGCCCGTACCGCCGCCGTCAAGGACGTGACCGCAGACCGGGCACGGCAGATCGGTGAAGGCCGAAAGGGCAAGGTCACGGACGGATCATCCGAGGTCGCATCCTCGGAGTCCGCGCACCGGCGCTCCGACCTCAAACCAGGCAGCGGGCACCACGGGATGATCTATTCGCTCGCGGTATCGGTTACCGGCCGCGGTGAAGACGACGCCCTGCGTGCATGCACCCGCGTCGAACAGGCTGCCGCGGACTGCGGTATCGGCGAAATCGAATGGCAGGACAACCGCCACGACGTCGCCTCCTTGCTGACCCTGCCGCTCGGCCGCGGACTCGCGGCCACCAAGTGGACCCGCGTCAAGTAGCGAGCGAAGGACACCTCATGACGAACACGCAGCAGCGCGCCGAATACCGGCGCGGCCACAAGAAAACCAGCCGATGGTCCTTCGCTCCCTCGCTCGGGAAGAAGAAAGTCCAGATCGAGAGTCCGGAAGAGACCGCCGTCGTCGACGCAGTGGTCGCGTCCGACCGGATCGCTGTCCGTCGCCAGCCTCCCAAGCGCAACAAATTGCTGGACCGGTGGGGCTGGTACGAAATCCGCTCCGAAGGCGCATGGACCTCCACCCGCCAAGGCGAAGCGCTGAACCTGGCCACGATGCGCCGCTCGGTCCGCCACGAGGGCCTGATGACGGGGTTGAACAAGATCAGCCAGACGATGGAAATCGTCGACCCGTTCGAGCTGTACGGAACGGAAATCGAGAACATCAACATCGCCGTCATCGGCGACATCGGCAAAGCGAAGTCCTCGCTGATCAAGACCGCGTTTTGCCTGCGCCAACTCGCCCTGCCGAACAGGCAGGTCGTGGTCATCGACAAGAAGCGCCAAGGAAACAAGGGCGGCGAGTACTCCGGCATTGCCGATGCGGTCGGCGCCCGTTCGATCCGTTTCCATGCCGGCGGCGCAGAGGGAATCGGGGTGCGCCTCAACCTCCTCGATCCGGCGATCGCCAGCGGAGTCGAACGCACCGACGGAGTTGCCCCGGCAGGGCAGGAAGCTCTTGTCGGCGCCGTCATCGAAGACACCATCGGCCGTACTTTGGTCGAAACCGAAGACGCTGCACTGCGTTTGGCATTGGAGGTAGTCAACAAACGTGCCGCTGCGGAAGGCCGCGAGCCGATCCTGCGTGAGCTCGCCGACGAGCTGCTCAACCCGACACCTGGTTCCGGAGCGACGTTCGGTCCGTTGTGGGCGGACGACGCCAAGCGTTGGGGCCTGACACCGGGTCTGGCGTTGCGCAAGCTGTGCGAAGGCGACCTCAAGGGCCTCGTCGACGGCGCTACCTCACCGGAGGTTCGCGAGGCACTCGAGCACTCGTTCGTGCACTTCGACGTCTCCGCACTGCCGAACAAGGGTCCCGCGTTGCGGGTGATCATGACCGTGATCAACACCTGGCTCGCCAATGTTCTCGCTTCCCGGTCCGCACAACACATGCAGACCGTGTTGATCGTCGAGGAAGGATGGCACGTCGCGGACGGATCGACCGGAAAGGTGTTCCGCGAGAACATGAAACTCTCTCGCGGCCTGGGTCTCTCGACCTGCTCGGCTTTCCACCACATCTCCGATCTGCCGACCGATTCCCCTGCCCGGGCGCTGATGAAGGAAGCCGGAATCGTCTTCCTCTACGGGCAGGACCGAGTCGAAGACGCCGAAGAAACCGCGCGCATGTACCACCTGCCGCCCGGCTCGACCGAAATCATCATGTCCCTCGCCAAAGGCCACTGCCTCGTCAAATACGGCAGCGCCGATCCGATCCTGCTCCAGCACGTGCGTTCGGACATCGAAATCACACTCACCGACACGGACGAAGTCATCAAGGGAGAAGCGGCATGACCACACAGCGCCCTACCAAGCCGATAGTGGCACCCGGTGTGATCCCGCTGGCCGCGACCGCGCTCGCCGTGGTGCTGAGTGTGGTCGGCGGCGGCTACCTTTCCGGGGTCCTCGCGGGCACCGGCGGCGCGTTGCCGTCCGGGATGTACGGAGTGCTCGACGTGTTCACAGGGCTGTTCCTGCATCCGAGCGATCCGGCGCTGGCCTGGCCGGAAGGCTCACGTCCGGGCGGCCCGGTCCTGACCTGGGGATGCATCGCCGTCCTGGCCGCATTGTGCCTGTGGCTGGGCATGTTCATCTCGTCGAAGATGACGATCCGCCGCGCTGCACGCCGGGTTCGAGAGTCCGGTTTCGCGGACCGCACCGAACTTGCCCGCGCCGGCGTCAGCGAGAAGGCAGCCGTACGGAAAGCGAAAGCGACCCGTCTGTCCCTAGCGGATGTTCCGGTGCGCCGCATCGTCGCCGAGGCGGAAACCACGAAGATCGCCACCCTCTACAACGGCGGTGACGGCGTGTACTTGCAGTACCGCGACGGGCTGACCTGCACCGGACCTACCGGCGCCGGTAAAACATGGCGCGTGTGCTGGAAGGGCGTCACCGACGCCGTCGGCCCCGTGGTTGCGACCTCGACCCGCGGCGACCTGCTCCGCTCGACCTGGGCGCAGCGCAGCGAAGTCGGCCGCGTCGAGGTCTTCGACCCGGAAGGGTTGACCGCGATCCCCAACCCGATGCGATGGTCGATCCTCGACGGATGCGATGACCCGGAAGTCGCCAAACGACGCGCCGAAGCGCTGGTCCAGGCCATGCCGATGGACGACACCAGCAACGCCGGCTACTGGAACGGCAAAGCCGCGATGCTCATGCGCGGCTACCTCTACGCCGCGGCCGTCAAGAACAAGGACTTGGTAGATCTGCGGATCTGGGCGTCCTCCCGCAACGTCAAATTGGTGCGCGACGTGCTGGAAAGGGATCTGCCGGACTGGCACGCCGAACTCGAACAAGCATTGGACTCGAAGTCCGACTCCTCCGACGACGTGGTCAGCGCATGTGCGCGGTTGCTCGAACCGTTGGCGTCCCCGAAGTTGATGGCTGCGATGAACGTCCCTCGTAGTGAATCTGCTGATCTTCATGCGCTGATGACCGAAGGCAAGAACACCGTCTACGTGGTCTCGGAAGGTCACAGTGCGTCGGCGGCCGCGTTCACCACCGTCCTGTCCGCCGAGCTGTATCACGTGGCGAAAACACACGGTTTGACCAAGCCGGACGACAAGATCGACCCTCCACTGCGGATGGTCCTCGACGAGATGAACAACGTCGCGGCGATTCCGAACATGCCGGACCTCATCACGGACTCGGGCGGCCGCGGAATCCAGATATGGGCGCTAGTGCACAGTGCCCTGCAGAACGAGAAGCGCTGGGGCCGCATCGGTGGACAACGGCTCTCGACGGATTCGCCGGCACGCATGTTCTTGCCTGGCCTCGGCGACGAAAGCGAGTTGGCGGCACTGTCCCGGCTGATGGGTAGCCGTGACGAGTACATCAGCCACGATCCGCGTTCGGCTCCACGGTCGGTACCCGTGATGGCGCTCAACGAGATTCGTGAGATGCCCGAAGATCAAGCGCTGATGATGTTCCGCAACGCGAAGCCGATGAAAGTGCGTCTGCCGTCGGTGTGGGATGTTCCCGACCTCGCCAAGAGGGTGCGGGCGAATCAAGCGGCGTTCGACGAGTTCTGCGCGAAAGGTACCCGATGACAACCCGATCCAGTGATGACCGGACGTCGCTCGTTGCTGCGATGGTCTCGGGAGCGGTGGCTGCGGAGACCCCGTGGCTGAGCGAGGATCACTGGAAAGCCGGTGATCAGGCCTGGTGGATTCTCGAAACCACAGACGGAATCAGCAAAACAAAGGTCGAAATCGTCTCCCCCGAAGAAGGGACCGTCCGCGACCCGAAGGTGACCTACAACGATGGAGTGTTCAGAGCTACCGGCAAGTTCGAATACATCAGACATCGCGGAGGTTCCTGCGCCAAGTGTGCAGGTTCCGTGCTCGAACTCTCGTCTTCGTCGCCTCACTCCCTCGTTGAAGAGGAACCTCGATGACCGTTCCTCCGTATAACCCCGGCCCCGCCGATTGGCGACATCTCGACCAGGATTCGGCAGCGGAGTTGTGGGTCGAACTTCGCGAGTGGACGGAATGGCTGCGTCGCCGCTACGACCTGGGCAATGAGATCAAGTCCTGCTGGTTCAAACACGCTCCGATGGTCGAGGAGCTGACGGCGGCGATGTTCGCTCATCGTGAGGTCTACCAGGCGGTGAAGACGCCGTATCACGGCGGCATGGCGGCCTGGCACTACCAAGTGCTGTGGCCGCTGGTCGGGCGCCTGCCGAAGATGGGCTTCAGCGAATGCCGCCGGGGCGGTGTGTGCGGGTTCGAGCCGGACGCACCCGAGATAGCCGATGACTTCGCCGAGTTCATCGCCAACGAGGTCGCCGAACGCCCCGACTTCGTACGTAACGCCGAATCAGCCACCAACGGTGCGTCCGCGCTGACGATGGATCAAGTTCTCGACATGACCGACAGCGGCCGCGCAACCGCCGAAGATCCCTCCGACGATTTCACAGCCGTCGACATCGACGGTGTCCGTTGGGAATTCGACGACGAAACGGAAACGTATCGGCCCGTCCAGTAGCCGATCACAAGCCGAAGTATCAACAGCCCCCAAACCCTTCGAGCGGTCTCGCCCACCGTTCGTGCGTACGGGTTGCAGGTGGTTGATGCTTCTCGTGTCCGCCACGGCCGCGGCGATCGTGGGTTGTCCCGCCTGGGGCCTGCGTGTCGCGCCGTGGCGGACACACCCTTTTCTTCATAGGATGCTCTGCAACACAACTCGATTCGGATTGGTGGACTCGCATGCAACGAAATGACCCCTTGGGGCGAATCAACTCCGACGCCGTCGAGTTCTTTTCTCGCTGGGCAAATCGCATGGCCGCGGCTGGGCTTCTGGTCGCTGGAGTGGGCTGGCTCCTGCTTTTTACGATGGGTGAGCAGGACGTGATGGCCTCGCGCGCGTGGGTCGTTTTGCCGGCCGTCGCGCTGCTGCTGGGCGGCGCGGCCTTCCTCATTGTTGCGAAGTCGAAGACGACCGACGCACGATAGTTCTCGACCGACAAATAATGCCCCTGACCTCCTCGAGGTCAGGGGCATTATTTCTACGCCCAATTGGGCAAACGTGTCAGTTTTTGGCGTCGGCTTTGGCAGCCTCGCCGTTCCGGTCAACTACCTTGACCTTGACCTTGGCAGTAATCGGTCCGATTTTCGAGGCAGGCCTGTCGGCCGAGTAGCCGAACGTGTTGTCCTTCGACGACTGGCGGCCGGTCATGGTTCTGGCTTTACCGTTGGGCATCGTGGGCCTCCTCTAAAGCACTTCGATGAACTCAGCGTACGCGATTTCGTCCCATCTGATGAGGCAAGCGACTCCAGTCTTGATCGGCACGATGGGGTTCGCGCTGAGTGCGCGGATCGCTCCGTCCGGTTCGATTTCACAGGTGTCGTAGAAGTAGATGTCCTGATCGTAGGGATAACCGGATGCATAACTTCCGGGTCGTTTGGGTCTCGGCGGCGCCGTCGGTGCATTGTTCGGGGGATTCGCTGGCGGTGTAACTGGAGGATCGGCAGCGCCCCAGATCCCGAGTATCCAAGGGTTCTCGCCCGGTGGAACGTCTTTGAGCTTCACTTTTACGTATCCGCTCAGGTTTGGAGTGAAGAAGAGTCGTTCCCACGCGCGGGGACTGCCGGTTGAGCCGTTCAATGGTCCGCCGATTATCCGAATTAACGTCGCACCCTTGCCCTCCTCCTCATCCGCCCGGTTCTTGATCTTGTGGCCGAGCCAGCCACCGAGGCCAAGTGGGAAGAGTACGTAGGCTGCCAGGACGAGCCATATCCATCCGGGGAGCGGGTTGCCCTCCTTGAGTGCGCCATTCACGATGTAGACCCGATAGCCCTGATAGAGGAGCGGCGCGGAGAGTATCGCAAAGATTGCGGACACCGAGGCGAAGGCAAGGATCCGTTCGTTGGTGTCGGCTTTGACGCTGCCGTTGCTCTCTCGTTCGAAGGCGAGGGTAAATAGAGCGCCCGGTAAGAGCGTGGTGACGAAGACAGCGAGTGCCTGGAAGGTCGCGAGCATGAGCTGAATTGTCCACGACTCTCGTGCAATGTCCTGTCCCGATGGAAACCTGCGCGTGCCACACCTCATTCGGGCGAGACTGGACACACGCACGTTGCACCGAGTCGGAACGGGGAGGGTCGTCATGGATGCCACTGCATGGGTCGCGATTGCCGGTATTGCTGGAACCTTGATAGCGGCGGTTCTGTCCCCACTGGTCGCCGAACATTACCGGGCCAAGCATGCAGGTGAAGAACAACTACGGACAGCACGGATAGCGGTGTACGGGCAGTTCCTCGCTGCTACAGCCCGCATCGTCAGCAATGCGTACATCGCGGCTTCGTCCCCGGATACGTCTGTCGAAGAGACGGATGCGGCTGATTTGGACCGCCTTGTCGGGGAGATAAGGGTCCTCGGGGGCACCGAAGTCCGCGCCGCTTTCAATGATTTCCAGAAGAATGTTGCAGCGCTGCGCCCCCAGATTGATCAGGCTCGGCTCATGCAAAGGCGCAACGCAGGAATGGGCAACGCCGACGGCGTCGAAGGATTACTCCAACGCGTGACTCTCGCTTCACTGGCGAATCAGATCAAAGCGGATGAATCACGCTTGGTAGCCGCACTGCACCGGGACCTCGGGGTCACGTCCTAGCGACGGCACAGTTCATCGACGGCGACCCGGCGGACGTCAAGTTCGCAGATGATGCGGCATACGGCGTTCAGAGCGCGCCGCCACCGAAGAACCATGGGCTCTATCCACGTTGTGTCGACCCGACAACGTCTTCGTGACCAATCCCCGAACGTCGGTCAGACACTTCGACGAGTACCGATACGACAACGCCGGCAACGAACTTCGGTCTGCTCAACTACTCCGCGGAAACTCAATGCGTACATGACACGGGCGGCCATCAGCAGTTGACCAAAGCGGAGACCGCCCGTTTCATCCTCAATCCAAATCAGGCAAAGACCAGCGGGTTTATGTTCACCGCCGCCGATGTCGACGCGACAATCGTTCGGCGCGAACACTTCCGAGCCAGTGCTAAGGCATATCCCGAAACTCGGTTAGGGAAGCGATCCTCACCCCGTTGGAGGTATCAAAACTCGTCTGCGTGCGACACATGTTGTTGTGTTGGCATCCGGGTCCTCGCCCCGCCAGTAAGATAAGAAAACGTAACTAGCGGACAACACTTCAGGCCACTTCCGAGTGGCGGCCCAGTCGACTGGCCGCCAATCGAGGCGGTCAGGGAACCCTGTTTTCAGGGTTCGCAACCGGGCTCAAAAGGCCCACGAAGTGAAGGGAAGTTACGTCATGACTGAGCATTACTGTCATGAGTGTGGACAGAGAAAAAAGAAGAAACCGGATTTGACCCGCTGGTTGCAGTTCACAGCTGCCCTAGCATCGCTTGCCATCAAGTCCGGCTTCGACTTTTCACTGTTGTTTAACCACTTGTTCTGACCGGTTTTCACCGGCGACGTGCAGGTGTTCGAAGTCGTCGTCCGTTCCCGCGGACGGCGACTTCGCCTGATTCTGCACCAAAAGTGCAGATCAGACCATGCTTACGTAATTGATTATACAGATACCAGGTACGCAGATGCGGTAGGTGCATACATCTAGCGCCGAGTTGCGAATCCCGCAAAAGGTTCCCGTCAGCGCCCTGTCCTGGTCCCTGATCACCCCGGCGGTCGGTGTTTGGTCGATTCCTACAGACGCGGGCCGCGGCGCCGGTTCTCTTGTTCGACGTGTTGGGCGATGGTGTGGTGGTGCTCGATCGTCGCTTGTTCGTGTTCGGTGCGACGTTGTTCTTCGCGATGCTCGGCGATGCGATCACCAAGGTCGTCGATGTCGCGGTGAACGGTGTTGAAGGGCGCCGAGTCGGCTTTGTTCTCGGGCCGGTCGCCGGCGACTGATGTGGTGTCGGTGATGTTGTAGCGCTCGCGGTACGCCTGGATCTCGGCAGTGGTGCGATCCCACTGCGCTGCCATCTCGGGGTCTTCGGGCCGTGCTTCGAGGTGCTCGGTGAAGCGCAGTTCGGGGTCGTTGCTGCGCTGGTCGTCGGTGCTGATGCGGCGGGTGTTCGCGGTGTGTTCGGTCGCAATGTCGGTGTAGGTGGCGTCGAGCTGCTCGGCGAGTGTGGGGTCGACGAGGTGGGCGTCGAGGTCGGGGGAGGGCACCCAGTGTGGCGCTGCTGGGTCGACGGGTTCACGTGCTGGCGGCGCGATGGTGTCGAGTGCGTCGGTGATGCCGGAGACGTGTGCGGTGGAGTGTGCGGCGGTTTCGATCGTGCGGCACAGGTCGTCGACGTCGAAGCCGGCGTGGGTGACGAGTTCGCGGATGCGGCCTACTGCTGCGTTCCACCGCGGGTCTTCGGTGCGTTCGGCGGCGGCGGTCGCGGCGGGGAAGTGCTCGCGCAGGGTCTCGTCGTGTTCGGTGGCCCAGCGGGTGTTCGTCTTCTCGGTTGCGCTGGTGATGGCTGGTGCCATGTCTTTGATGAGGTTCGCGGCGGTGACGTCTTCGCCGCGTGCTGCGAGTTGCTGCGCGTGCCAGGAGAGAACTGCTTCGGGTGTGAGGCCGGCGAGTGCTGCTTTGCGTAGGTGGCGGCCGAGTCGTTGCGCACTGGCTTCGGCGAGGATGCGTTCTGCCATGTCTGGTTCGAAAGCTTCCCGCACGGGACGGTGGATACGGGCGGTGTCGAGCTGGGCCCGCGTCTCGTCGTAGCGGCGGATGGTCGCGCCGATGCCGTCGGTGCGCTCGTGGTCGGGGCGGGCGGTGGCGTAGCGGTCGGCGAGGATGCGGGCGTAGTCGTCGAGTTCTTTGTCGGTGCTGGTGGTGCGCGGGGGCAACGGTGGGAGCGCAGTGTCGGCGCGCTCGGCTGCCGCTTCTGCTGCGGCTTGGCTGGCTTCGACGATGCGGGAGTTCAGAACTCGGGCGACATCGCGGGCGGTGTGGAGTTCGCCTGATGCGAGTGCATCGTTGAGGATGCGCCGGGCGCTGTCTCCTCGGTCGTGTGCCTGTCCGAGGGTGGTGCGGAGCGCGGCGAGGCTGCCGGGGTTTTCGGCGGCGATCGTCGCGAGTAGTGCTGCGGGCAGCGCCCGGTCGAGGACGCCGTCGAGCCAGCGGTCGCGCAACCTGCTGTGTGCGGCGTGGTACGCCTCGCGGAGCCGCTGCGGGCTGCGGGCGTGCTCGAGTGCGTCGCGGATCTCGGTGATGGCGGCTTTGTGGCCGTTGTCGTTGGCGAGGATGCGGGTGAGGACTTCGCGGGAGTTCGGAGTCTGGATTTCGGAGAGGTGCATCCCTTCGGTGTCTTGGGTGACGCCGGGTTCGACGGGGACGTACAGGTGGTTTTCGGTGCGGCCGCGGGTGGTGGCGACGTAGAGGCCGGGCCGGTTGGTGCTGTGCCCGACGGTGGTGTGGGAGGTGTCGACGGTGATGCCTTGGCTGCGGTGCACGGTGGCGGCGTAGCCAAGTTCGGTGTTTCGCTTCACGTACCGGGCGGGCAGGGTGATCGTGCCCTCGTGGGTTTTGCTGCGCAGGTTCAGTGAGCCATTCTCGTTCACGGCGGTGACGGTCCACAGGTCGCCGTTGCGGACGAACATGTTGCGGCGTTTGCCGCCCTTGGTGCGTAGCCCGCGCTTGTTCTTGCGGGTCAGGACGATGTCACCGACGCCGGCGTCGAGTTCGTCGGACAGGGTCACGGTGTGTTCGGCTTTCGCGGTGCCAGCGGCACGGTAGTGCGCTTGGATCGCGAGGTTCACTTCACGGACGTCGTCACGGGTGGAGAGCATGACGATCGAGGATTTGCCGCCGTCGATGTCGGCGAGGTAGGCGGCGGCCGCAGCGTCCTTCATCTCGGCGGCGGTGCCGTCGTGGACCCATCCGCGGGAGTAGAACAACTCAAGGCTGCTCTCGTCACCGTGCCGCAGAGCGAGGGAGTTCTCGGCTTGTTCGGTGTCTTCGCCGAAGCGCACGACGACCGTGAGTTCGGGTGCGTTGGTTTCTTCGGCGAGCAGTCGCAACGCTCCACCGGTTTCGACGGCGTCGAGCTGGTTCGGGTCACCGAGTAGCCGGACCACGGCGCCCTTGGCTGCGGCGATTTCGGTGATGGCAGCGAGGTCTTTGGTCGATGCCAGGGATGCTTCGTCGACGAGCAGCATCGCCCCGGCGGGGATCTCGATGTGCTCGGGGAGGCTGCGCGGTTCGTAGTCTTCGAGTCCGCGCCACGGGTACGTCAGGGTCGCGAGGGTGTGGGCGGTGGTCCCGATTTCTTCGCCCAAGGTTTCGGCCGCGACGGCAGATGGTGCGAGCGCGATGACCTCGTATCCGGCGGCGGTCCAGGTGTCGGTGACCGCTTTCATCGACGTCGTCTTGCCGGTGCCGGCCGGGCCGATACCGACGGCGAGGAGTGTTCCTGCGCCGACGAAATGCTCGGCAAGCTCGCGCTGTCCGGCGTTGAGTGCGTGATCGCTCGTGCGGGCGATCTTCTCGACGACCTTGTCGAGTCCGGCTTGCGTCGCGATGTAGGCGGTCGGTGTTCCGGTGGCGTCGAGCATGGATTGCTCGGCGGCGATGACACCTTCGGAGGTGTGCAGTGCGGCGCCGTGGCGTTCCAGGATGAACTCGCCGTTGCGGCGGCGCAGTACCTCGGGGGCGGGCGGAAGATCGGCGGCCGGCATGTGCACGGACTCGGTCAGAACGTGGGCGGTGACGGCGTCGATTGCCTCTCGGCGGGCGCTGTCGTCGGGGAAGGTGACGGCCGCGAAATTCGCTTCGACGGCGCTGTGAATGTGGGTGATCGCCCAGCTTGCGCGGACGTTCTCGAGGCGGTCGAGCACGCGGGCAGCTTCGACGTCGACACTGTCGGCAGCGCGCATGGTGGTCGGGCTGAGAGTTCCTGTGGCGTGGGCGTCTTGGATGTTGCGCCAGTGTTGTGCGAGGCCGTCGATGTGTTCGGGGGTGCCGAGGATCTGGGCGGATCGGGTGATCCAGTTGTGCTGCATTTCTCGCAGGGTTTCGGGTTCTTGCTTGCCGGCGCGAGTGTCGAGGTTGGCTTGCTGGTAGAGCGCGTACATCGCTTTTGCAGAGGGCATCCGGCCGTGCGAGGCGCGGTAGTCGGCGACGAGTTGATCGCGGCGAGCTTCGATCTGGGTGCGGCGTGAGGAGAACATTTCGCACAGCTCTTGGGGGACTGCGGCCAGCTCGACGATGTCCTGGCGGCCGCGTCCGGTGGAGCGTTCGGTGAGGTCGAATCCGAGTTCGGTGTGCAGTTTCGCCATGACGGTCGCGTTGTAGCGCTGCGAGGCCGGCACGCCGTAGCGGTGCAGGGTGGACCCGTCGAGGGCACGCCACTTTCCGTCGTTCTCGGTGCAGACCTTGATGGAGACGACGGCGTGGGTGTGCAGGTTCGGATCCCCGGCGCGGGAGTCGTAGTGGTTGTAGAGGGTGGCGACGAGGCCGGTGGTGTCGTGCACTTCCTGGCTGGTGGCGCCGGTCCGGGTGAAGCACGCTTCCTGCTCGATCCAGCCGAGGGTGTCGGTGACGGTTTCGTGGTGGATGCGTTCGATTGCGCGGCGGGTGTCGTCGTCGGCGAGTGCCCACATCGTCGACACGCTCTTGGGCGGGGTGAACACCAAGTCGTAGCCTGCGACTGGTTGGCGGACGCGGGATTTCTGGGCGCTGATCCATGACCACAGCTCACGATTGTCTTCGGCTGCGCGGCCGTGCGTCTGCTCGAACAGCCGGGTTCCGACGCTCTCCATGAGCGCAGCTGAATCGGCTTTAGACGGTCGACGTCCGTTGTCGGCGGCGAACTGTTCAAGGGCGGCACGGTGCTCGGTCAGGAGCGGGATGTCGTTGGTGAACTTGGGGAACTTGCGTCCGAGCCGGGCGGCTTTGACGGCGGCCTCGGGCTTGGCGCCAGCGGCGATGAAGTCCTCGATCATCGCATCGGCATTGGGGTGCATTCCCTCGCCGAACAGTGCCTTCATCTGCGGTTCGGAGACGGTCTCCCCGGTACCGATCCGGTCCGCAGGATCGACTGCTACGTCGGCGTCCATGCGCGCCAGGTCGTTCAGTCCTGCGCCGAACCAGGTACCCGGCGGGGTGCCGTGGGCGGTGTAGTAGTCAGTGAGTTCTTGCCCGTGCTCCAGCTCGCGGTCAGCGGTGGCGACCTGCTTTGTCAGGTACTCGTAGCCATCGCCCGCGTGCAGTACGTGGAGCGTCATCACAAGGCCACCATAGTCGCCGCAGGCGGCCTGGTGGAGGGCAGATACCCCCAAAGTCTGAAATTCAGCAAGAGGTGTGTCTGAATTTGTGGGTCTGTCTGAGTGAAACGAAGTGCACTTGGTAAGGGACGAATTGTTTGTGCTGAGGGAAGCGAAGTGTTGGAAAACTTGGGTGACATGGATGGATAGATGGTTTGACATAGTGATGTGTGAAAAGGTTCAGTGGAATTGTGATGGTTAGCCCGAGATTGCGAGCCGGGAACCGTTAGGTGGTCGGGGAACAATTGATGGCCGATCGCCGCTGCCGGCGGTAAGGTTTGCGGCATGGCGTCCTCAAACACATCCACGATCAGCGCGAGGGAACGGGCACGCGCAGCGAATGCCGCCCGTCTCGCGGAAGAGCAAGAGCGATTGAAGAAGGTCGAGGACGATCTCGTCCGATTCTTCAAGGCGCAGGAGTCGCGAGAGAAGATCGCGGACGATGCGCGAGTGCGTATCGAGCGCATCCGCGAAGAAACCGACACCAAGATCGCCGACGCGGATCGTTCCGGTGCGGCTGCGATTGCGGATCTCAAATCTCGCGGCGAAACGGTGGCGAGCATCGCGCAGCTGACCGGCCTGACGACAACTGAGGTCAACAAATTGCTGCGGTCGACCAAACCGAAACAGAAATCGGAAAAGGCTCCCGCTGATAAGACTGCGTCGAAGGAAGATTCGTCACCGGCACCGGCTTCGACTTCGTCGACTGATCCTGCCGCGCTGGCGTCGTAGAAGCGACCAGCGAATCAATGTCGGCCTTCGCGGTTTTCCCCGGTTGGGTGTCAGCGACCGATTGTGTGTTGCCTGAGATCGAGCGGAGCGGGAACAGAAATCTCGGGCATCCACATGAGGGATATCGCTGTCCCCGGTTGGGGGAAACCGCGGCCGATTCGTCGGCAACTCTCACAAGCGTTAGGAGTTCGTTCTGATGGCGGACGTCCTAACGCTTCCGGCGCTCGGCGATCCGGAACGGGAGAGATTCGAGCGGTTCATCGTGCGCGGACCGGGCGAGCGGGATTGCCATTTTTGGACCGGCAGTATTTCCGATGACGGGTACGGAAGATTTTGGCTGATGCGCGATGGCCGGCAGCGAGTCGTGCGCCCGCATCGGTACGCGTTGATGCTCGAACTCGGTTGGCCGTTGACCGATTCCGAGTTCGCGATCCACGAAGTGTGCGACAACCCGATCTGTGTCCGGGCCACGACGAGCATCGCCGGACGTCCACATGTGGTTGCGGGTACGCAATCGCAGAATCTTGCAGGGATGAGCGCGAAGGGTCGCGGCGGCGGCCGGGGGCAGAGCTGGCATTGGTACGGCCCGGATCGCGCCGCCCGTGCGGCGCGATCGAAGGCTCTGCGGGATGCGTTGCGAAATGGATGGGACGCAGACGCGGTGGAATCCGCGTTGCTTCGCACGGACACTCCGACACTCTTTTGACGAGCGAAAGGCACGAGAAAATGAGCGAGAACTTCCCTCCGCGGGAGCGGTCCGCAGTGGAAGCGGCGGCATACCAGGCAACGAAGCACACGCAAAAGATCACCGACGCGGATCTCGTTGCGGTCGTCGAAGGTTTGACCGGAACGTCGGTGGCGCAGACTCCGCGTATCGACATCGCGTTTCCGGCGGCGGGCGATCCGGACGAGCTCTTCCACTGACCGACGCACGACGCGGCTCGGTTCGCCGGTTCGCGCAGTGCGGCGCAGTGGTTGTAAGGGCTCGATGCCCGAGCAACCACCACCACGTACGGGGGCGGCCCCGACTCTCTCGAGTTGAGTCGGGGCCGCGTTTTTGTCCGTTCGGCTATTCGGTGTCGAGGTCGATTCCCATCGACCGCGCTACCTCGACGCCGATGGTGGCAAGTTCGGCGATCGCCTCCGGCTTGATTCCGGCCGTGCGGGACGCGTCGAGCAGCTTGAGCAACGTCGTGAGGCTGGGGTCGACGCCGATGACGCCAGCAGCGTCGAGCGCAATTCCGGCGGCGACTCCGTCGCCGTCGACGTATGCGGCCAACCCGGCAAGGGTGAGGATCTGGACTCGGTAGTTTCCGCGTAGGTGCGCGGCGATGGTGCCGAAGGCGTCCGCTGCGGCTTGCGGGCTGATCGTGACGATTCCGATCATGGCATCGCGGTGGTGCGGGTCCGCTGCCGCGCACAATCCGGCACGGGCGGCGAGGTCGAGACTGGGAACCTCGAAATTGCGTACGATTGCGGCGATTTCCGTGATCGTGTTTCGTGCGAAGTCCTCGCCCTGCTCGGCTGCGGCGGCGCGGGCTGCGTCCATGTCGGCGGCCGTGTCCTCGCGGTAACGGGCTTCGATCTCGGCGCGGCTGCTCGACGTCTGACGTCCGCTCATGATTCGGTTCATGCTGACCTCCGAGAGGATCGGGTCGGCGGTGCGGCCGCTCTCCTCGCCGTTGGTGTCGAACCACTCCGCTCCGATTTCGAGAGACTCGGCGACAAGAGTGCGGACGCTGCGGATTCCCCTGCTGTCGAGCTCGCGCTGCGCTGCCTCGATCTGATCGAGTCCGGCGGCTGCTACCGGACCGGCGCCGACGACAACCCAGATAACGGACGTGACTGCGGCTTGCTCGAGTGCAGTGCTGTAGTCGGCTGCCGCGTTGGCTCCGATGACATCGGTGCGCGCAACGAACGCGAGCGTGGCCGGTGATCCGGTGAGAGCGATCATCACGACGGAATTGGCGGGGACGAATCCGAGCAATGCCGGGATTGCGGCCAAGACGTCGGTGGCGGTCCTCAAACGGATGTTCTGCATGTCGTTCCCCTTGCTGTGAAAGTGACCGGGCCTCGTGCCCCGCCAATTTTTTTCGCCTTCTGGCAAAGGAGAATCGCGTCGGCGTGAGGGGGCCGGAGTGCCACCCCTGGGCCGAGAAAATTTTGACGGGAGCTTGCGAGTGGCGAAAATTTCTCGGAGCCATCGGCCGGCGCTTGCGCCGCCAGGGGTTGCGCGCAGGTCACCGCCGACGAGAATCGGAAGGCCAGAAGTGAATCTCAATAGGCTTTGTCAAGCACGGCCGCAGGCCGTTCCTCTTTCCAGCGCGGCACGCGCGGCGCGGAACAGCATCCCAGAATGCGTTCGATCTGAGTGACAAAACAGTGTCGGGCTGTGTCGTCCCGTTCGGCTGAGACAATCTCGTGGTACTGAATAGTCGGTTTCCAGTGTCGGATGAAAGTGAGTGCTCGGTGACCTATTGGGCTGTTGCTCGGCCAGGCTCGAGTCCGGATGGCGTTCTCGTGCGCGATGGCTACGTCGTCGGTGACGATGCCGCCATCGCGCAGATAGTCGAAGTGGGGATGCAGTTGGCCGCTTCCGAAAACGGGTCGCGGCCGCAGATCTGGGTGGCGTTGGGGAGCACGGAGGCTCTGGTGTCGGGATTCGGTGATCAGAGTCTTGACCGTGCAGAACTCGAAGTCGAGGTCCGCCGGTGCGTCACCGCAGATGAGAACAAGCAACGCCGCGCTGCTGTCGAGTCGATGACCGCGAGTTCTACGCACGCGAGAAGCCCGGTGCATTCAACGCCAGTGGGTTCGGTTCACGATCAGTGGAACCGGATCACCGAGTGGTTGCGAGTCCACTTCCCCGGTACGACGATTGATGGTGCCGACCGCGCCAGTGTCGACGCCGCGATGGCGAAGACCGGACAGAATTGGCCGGTCGAGCTGATCGAGCTGTTCACCCTGGTCAACGGAGTTCGCGACGACCGGTTGCTGGGGTTGCTCCCCCGTTTCGCGTTTCTCACGTTGGACGATGCGATCTGGCATTGGGAGTCATCTATCCAGATTTGGGACGAAAGTGCCCGCCTCTACGGTGGTGGGCCTGTTGACGCGCCCATCGAGGCGGGAGTTCAAGCCGACACCTTCATTTCCGCTTTCGTACCCTTCGCGGGACTCGACGGCAACTTTTTGTGCGTCGACACCCGACCTGGCCGCATGCATGGTTGTGTGATCGAATTCGACAAGGTCGGCGCGGATGAGCCTGGACCTCAGTGGGTTTCGATCAGCGCCATGCTGACCGATCTGGCTGAGAGCCTGACAACCTCGACAGCGTTCGACGACGGCTGGTACTGGACTACTGACAACGGAGCCCTCGAATGGGAGCCTGACCGCACCTGGCGGCTCAGACAGCTTGTGTTGCACGCCAGCTCGCACACCCAATGACCAGGTAGCTCCACTAGCGCGCAACGTGGACCGGCTTGTCAGAACAGAAGTCGGCTCATGCGAGGGGCATTCGTAGAACCGTTTGATCGACGACCGTCACTACGGATGAGAGAGCCGTGCCAATGTTGCTGAAGCTAAACTCCGTGGCCATGAGCGATCATTGCCTGTTCTGCGGCATCGTTGCCGGCAGCGTCCCCAGCGTGAAAGTAGCCGAGGACGAGACGACGTACGCCTTCATGGACATCAACCCGGGCTCGGACGGTCACATACTGGTCATCCCCAAGCGACACAGTAAAGATCTGTTCGAGATCCCGGCCGATGACCTGAGCAGCGTCGCCTTGGCAGCGCAGCGGATAGCGAAGGCAGCGGCCGCGGAGTTCGGTGCAGACGGAGTGAACCTGCTCAACTGCTGCGGTGCCGACGCTTGGCAGACAGTGTTCCATTTCCACCTGCACGTCATTCCGCGTTACGTCGACAAGTCCAAGGACCGACTGGTATTGCCTTGGCAACCGGGAACCCCCGGCGACGTGGAAGCGATCGCCACTCTGGGCAGCCGGTTATCTGCCGTCCTGGACGAGCCGCTTTCCGCCTCACTGGATTGACTCGGACCGTGTACCCGCCTCCGCAAGGAGCGATCGTTCAGGCGGCCGATGCGACGGTCAGTTCCGACCGATAGACCGCGTTGTCGCGGAGCATTGCCCACAACACGTTCAGCCTCCGCCGGGCAAGAGCAAGAACAGCTTGTGTGTGCCGTTTTCCTTCCGCACGTTTACGCGCGTAGTAGATCTGCGACGGCTCGCAACTTCGAAGGCTCAGCTGCGCGGAGAGGTAGAACACTCGTAAAAGGCGACGATCGTATCGCCGTGGCCGCCGCAGATTTCCGCTCACCCGCCCCGAATCACGAGGTACAGGAGCCAGACCCGCGATACCCGCCAACCGATCCACCGTTTCGAACGCGGTGAAATCACCTCCCGTGACAGCGAGGACTTCCGCCCCGAGGACCGGGCCGAAACCTGGCATCGACTCGATCACCTCCGCATGACGGTGCCGGCGGAACCGTTCCTCGATATCGCGATCGAGCTCGGTCATCTCCGCATCAATGTTCATAACCTGAACCGCGAATTTCGCGACCGCGCTCGCTGCCACGTCCTGACCTGCCACCCGCGCATACTGTGACTGCGCCGCGCCGATTGCCTTTACCGCGATCTGAGTGGCGTTGTATGCCTTATGTTTCCGCAGCCACGTTTCCAGCCGCGACTGACCGATTCTTCGGATCGCGTCCGGCGTCTGATACCCAGAAAGCAAGATCAAGGTCGCTTTGACGTTGCTGATGTCCAACGCTCGCTCCAACGCAGGGAAATAGGTACTCAGTAGTGCGCGAAGTCGGTTGATTGCGCGGGTGCGGTCCCGCATCAGATCGGTGCGCCTCGAGGTCAAGATACCGAGTTCGACGCTGATCTCGTCGCCAGTCCGCACCGGGTGCAGGTCGCGGCGCATCCGCGCTTGATCAGCGATGATCGCGGCGTCTTTCGCATCGGTCTTACTGTCACCGCGATAACCACCAGCGGCATGGTGGACCGCTCGGCCCGGGATGTAGAGCAGCCGCTGCTCCCTTTCAGCCATCAGCGCGATCAGCAACGCGGCACCACCGCTGTTGAGGTCCACCGCCCACGTCACCACACCACCCTTCGAGAGACTGACAGCAGCGTCGATCAACATGATCAGCTCTGTTTCGTCGTTCGCTACGCGGCGCGAGAGCAATCGCGTTCCGTCGCTGTCGATCACCACACAATGATGATGGGTTTTACCTGCATCGATACCTGCCCACAGCTGGCTCACACGCGGTCCCCTTCACACTCGATTTTGCACGGTCCGAGCTTTCACCTGGGTGGACGACTACTCCGTCGTGTCCTTAAACAGCGATCGAGTCGCATCTCTCAATGAGCGGTCGAGTCGTCGAGAACACCGCGGCGGCCATTCCCTTCCGGCCATACCAACAGCGAAAACAAAGAAGCCATACCGCAGCGTCCCCAGGCAGCTCCGAACCTACGAGCAACAACCCGAAACCGCCTGTCAAAGACGTTAAGGAAAACAAATCAATGCTTTTCACAGAACGGAGCGCAGCGGAGTTCATTTCGGGGGACACCGAAGGTGGCCGGCCGCCGGGCAGGAGTCACCTTTCCGCCGACAGCGTGCAGTCGCGGCACTCCCACTGACCACCGACGCGGGTACAGGTGCGGCGTTGCTCGCACAGCCAGCATCGTTGATTGCGTCGGGTCAACTGCTGCGCTGCGGTCGCGGCGGGCTGTGGGGGTTCGATGGTCTCGGCGCGCTCTCGCTCGGATACGGGCCTGATCATCTCGGATACGGGCCTGATCATGTCGCCGAAGATTCGGCGGCACTGCGAGCAGATTTCTCCGTCCTCGGCCACGATGTTCGAGCATCCCGCGAGAACGCATCCGGTGAACATCTGCGGATCCACCATCGTCTCTGCCTTCGGGGCGCTCACCATCGGAATCGGATTCCGTGCGGTGCGGCGGCGCGCTCAACTCGGCCGTAAACCCGATTCACCCGTGAGGGTGCGATCTGTCCGGCGTCGTAGGCGCGGCGGGTCGCGACGGCGAGCAGGGCGACAGCTTCCCGGGCGGTCACTTCGTGCGCGAGGGTGAGCCACCCGATTTCCGCTTGCATCCCTAACACGCTCGTGGCGGCGGTGATCTTGCCGGTCAACGTCTCGAGGATCTCGGCGGCCGCCATTCCTGAGGGTGCGATCGCGGGATACGCGGCGTCGATGGCGTTGCTGTACATCGTGTCGGCCCGCAGCTCGTCGGTCGTGGTGCTCATGTCGTAGCCCTTTCGTAGACTTCCAAGCGCGACACCGGGCGGGCTGCCTCCACCCGGTATCGCACCTGTGTTTGCGGGTGCTGCCGTCTATGCGGCTGCGGTGTCCTCGGCTCCGTCGGCGGCGGGTTCGAGTGCCTCGGCGAGAGTGTGGACGGTCGCCAGGACTGCGCGGGCGGTGTCGGTGATGACCTCGAGGTCTCCATCTCCCCATCCGGCGATGTAACCGATGCTGTATTCGCTGGTGTCGAGTCCGAGCAGTCCAGCCAGGACGTAGGCGACGGATTCGGCTTCCACCTCGGTGCAGCTCGGCCGGGTCGATATCGCCACTGGCGTGCATGAGCGCATGGGCGGCTTCGTGAATCATCGTTTTAGCGGCTTGTGCATCGCTGATCGTGTCGTCGACGACGATGCGGCGCGATCCGTCGAGGCCGGTGCGGCCGTTCGTTTCACCGGCGATGTGCTCGCGGGTGACGGTCCAGCCTTGTTCGGTCATCACCTGCGCGACGCGGGTGTAGATCGCGGCGGCGTCTTCGCCTTCAAGTCGAGTGGTGATGGTTTCGGCGGCTGCTGCGGGGTGTCCTTCGATCGGGTCGGTCTGTGCGATGTCGAACACGGACAGGATCGGGAACCGCGGCGCGCGGCGGGTGGTTTCCTCGCCGGTCTCGGTGTCGGTTTCGGTGATCTTCTTGGTCGAGTAGCCGAAAATCTTGATCGACTTTTCGCCCTTGCGAACCTGCCGTCCGAGCTGCTGCCACTTGCGGAATCCGGCGACCTGGCTGGCGTCCGGGGCCTGCGAGAAAATCAACATGACGTTGTTGAAGCTGTAGGAGTGGAACGCTGCTGCTGCGGTCAGGTAGGCGGCCCATGCGTCGGTGTCGGTGAGCTGGGCGACCTTCGCGGTGATGCTCTCGTGCAGTGCGGCGGCCTGCTCGCGTCGCGCTGCGCTCTTGTCTGCCGTGGTCTTCACTGGTGCGCCCATAACTTTTCGGCCTCCGCTGATCCGGTGGCGTCCCCCTGCTCGGTGGCCGCCAATTTTTTTGCCCTGCTGGCAAAGGAGAATCGGATCGCCGGGATGAGGTCGGGACGCAACTTCTGGGCCGGGAAAATTTCTCTGCGAGCGTGCGAGTGCGGGTTGAGAAAATTTCTCGGAGCCCTCGGGCCGGCATCGCCGCCAGCGGTTGCGTACCGGCCGCCGGCGATCAGAATCGGAAGGCCAGAAGGACAAACAAATCAACGCTCTTCGTCAGACGGAGCGCAGCGGAGGTCGATTCGGGGCACACCGAAGGTGGGCGGGTTTGGGCGTTGACTGTTCGGTCTCTTGAGTGCGGCGTTCGGTGACCACCTCGACCCCTTTCGGCGCGGTGGTGATTGTGCGGGAGCTGCGTTCGGTGAGTGGTCTCTCGGTCGCGGCAGCCCGGCATTTTCAATCGCTATTTCGACCGCTCTGGTGAGCGCTTTTTCAGGCGCCCCGTCCAACCGTTTTCGATCGCTTTTCCAAGCGCTGTTCGTACCGTTCAACCTGCCATGTTCGAGGCGGTGCAGACCGGATTTTTCGGTTAGCGATATGAGTGAAATTTCGTAGTCATTGATTGCCGCTGATTCGGAGTTTTAACCGTCCTCCAGGTCTGCATTTCTCGAAATAAAACCGTCCTCCAGGTCTGTCGTTCAACGCCCTCCGATTCGGGCGTCTTTCTCGAATCTAACTGGGAAATAGCTTGTTTGAGCTGCCCAGTTGTGGCGACGCGGCCCGTTTCAGATGGTGTGGCCGACTGTGGCAGATGTGTGCATAATGGGGATCGTCGTTCATTTCCGTTCTCGTAGAGCGGGATTCGTCTATCTATTTTCAGGGGGCATTTTTCATGGTTGGCGTCGATCTTTTGGCTCAGACCAATTTCGGTGAGATCGGCTCTCCGACCGGAAGTTCGGGGACGAATTGGCCCGCGTGGCTTCTCTTGTCGGGAATCTTCGTGGCATTCGCAGTGGCGTCGACGATCTTGGCTGTGCGGCTGTTGATCGCGAGGTTGGACAGCACCGGCGGGGGTGGTCTGGTTGCCGTCGCGCTCACTGCGCTCGCCGCTCTTTTCGGGGCGTGGTGGGCAGCCGGTCGAGGGCTCGTCGGCGATTCAGAGTTCGCACAGATGCTGCCAGTTTTGAGCGGTTTGCCGTCGGTCCTCTACACGATCATTTTGGTGGCGGCGATCGCATGCGGTGTCATGGGTGGCCGGTCGCTGGCGAGGAATTTCGGTTGATGCCGGTGTGGTCGACGGGGCCTGTCGATCCCGTCTTCGCGGATCCACGATCGCGCCGTGTAACTGCCGGGATGGCGTTCGGCCTGATTGGCCTGTGGATCGCTCTATCCGCGGGTTCGCTTTCGCGTGCGCTTCCTCGAATGGTTGATCCGCAGCTCGCGCCGACGTCCCTGGATCTTGACGATGTCGTGCGGAGGTTCGAAGAGCAGGTCGTGTGGATAGCGGTTGGTTTCATGGCCATCGGCGGGGTTCTTCATTTCCTGCCTGCGCAGCGATTGTGGTGGCAGACCCCGGGGCAGCCGTCGGCTCTGGCGATGACCCGCTTCTGGGGTGGCGCACAGCTCTTGGCGCTCGCGTGCGCAGGTGCGGCAAGTACGGTCGGCCTTCGCATGGAACCGCCTCCAGTACCGGCCGTTGAGTCCGGCGCTTGGCTGCACGGCTTGACGATGGTGTTGGCGGGTCTCGAGGAGGAGCCTCTGTTGGCCGCACTACCGGTGATTTTGTTGGTGGGGCGTATGCCCGTCTTGTGGATAGCCGTGTTGGCCGGGGTGATGCGTGGGCTGCTGCACACGTACTACGGTCCGGCAGGTTTCGTGTGGGCTTT
This sequence comes from Rhodococcus sp. KBW08, assembly GCF_003852455.1. Taxonomy (NCBI): domain Bacteria; kingdom Bacillati; phylum Actinomycetota; class Actinomycetes; order Mycobacteriales; family Nocardiaceae; genus Rhodococcus; species Rhodococcus sp. KBW08. The sequence continues at coordinate 2,269 of NZ_QAJJ01000014.1, read as the reverse complement.
TGTTTGGGGCGGCGCGGCCGTGCTGATCTATTTCGTTTTTCGGCGGTTGTGGCTACTCATTGTCCTGCACGGCCTTTCCAACGCGCCCGGCCTTGCACTTGGACACGGGGACTGGTGGGAGCTGGGCGCGTCGTTGGTGAAGGCAAGCTTCCTAGTCGGCCTGGGGGTGTGGTGCATGATCGCGGTGCACCGCGATCATCCTCACCTTCGGCAGGCATTCCATGATCGGATCTGGCTGGCGCTCAAGTGGTTGTGGTTTCGCGTCCACACTCGGAGATTGCCCGACTAGAGAGCCGGCGCTGCCTAGCAGACGGTGGCGTCTACTAGAATCAGAATGTTCGTTGGTTGAGGCAGCCAGTGGGCCTTGAGTTCGAATCTCAAGGTCTGGCTGGGTACCTGTTGGCGCTAACGCTCCTTGCTTTCGTTCGTCTGCTCAGTGATTGGCCCAGTAGGGCGGAGAAACTGGCCGACAATCGGCCGAGGAAGGAGTCGCTTATGGGAAGCTTCAAGCAGTTTGGTGTCGTATTCACGCAGAAGATGCTGGAAACGATCTGGACGTGCGGAGCCGGGGTGTTGGCAGCCCACTGGCTTACCTGAGCCAACGACCACCTTCACCAGGGCGAGAATGTCGCGATCTTGAGGATTCTGGTCTCAGCCGCAAATACTTGCGGTGCCGGTGAACACGCCCACGTTGCTGACAACTGGTTTGCCAGGGGCCTGTTTTCCCGGTCAGCGGCCCGGTTCATCAAGCATCAGAAGTCTTGACGACGGTATGCCTACGCCCGACGGCAATCAGGTCTGGCCGACGAAGCCGCTGCTTTCTGTCCACAGGTTTGCTTCTTCAAGCACGATCGTGGGGCCGCCGCAGAAGCTGTCGGTGCCCGCAGTCACAATCAATGTGTGCCAGAGACACAGAACATCATCGTGGTCGACACCAACATCCTGTGTTTCACTCCGTCCTTGAGGCACAAGCACTTTCAATCGCTGGCGGACAACGGCGTGAAGTGGGGCGTCAGGCTGGTAGTTCCCGAAGTCGTCTTCATGGAGACCGTTAATGTAGTTCGTCGCACCTGGGAAGAGACTGCGACGGCAGTGTCGGATCTCAAAATCGGCGAGTTCGGCCTCAATGGTGAGAAAGAGGCCATCGAAGCAACCATCCGAACCCGGATAACAAGTTACGCGGACGATCTTCGAGACCGGCTGGACTCGTTGGGGTTCGACGTTGTTCCTGCACCAGCTGTCCCGCATCTTGAGGTGGCACAGCGATCCGCCGAACGGCGCCCCCCATATCTCCCAGGGTCCGATGATCCCAGACAGATCCCGAAGGATGGCTACCGAGATACCTTGATCTGGTTGACGGTGATGGATATTGCGAAGAGCAACCCTGATGCCGAAGTCTGGTTTGTCAGTACGAATACCAAAGATTTTGGGCCCGCGAGCAACAATTGGACTGGAAAGAGCACTGGTTCTAAGACTGACTGTCCGATCAATTTTAGTGATGGTCTGATCGAGGAGTTGGCAGATCGCGGACTGGCGGATCGTGTCCGCTACGTGACGACTTTGTCGGCTCTCGAACAACACTTTGCCAATCAGTGGCAGCCAGTCGGAGATGAAATCCTTGCCGAGTGGTTCGATCGTACGGATCGAACCAACTTGGCAAATTCCCTGCACGCCAAGCTGATCGGGTTTCCCCTCGACCCAGAACAATCTGCGCTGGCAATCGACACTTTCCGCGCCCATATCGTCAGCGCTGAGAGGCCGCTTGAAGGTTGGCAGTTCAGCGAAGGTGCTGGCCGGGGAAGCGAGGGCGGCTGGACTGCACGTTTCACAGTGCCTGTAGGAGTTGTTATCAGCGTCATCGAACTACCTGCCGCGACGACAGGCGAATACACAAAAACCCTGAATTTTTCTGGGGTTATTTCTGTTGACGCCTCAGGTACCCAGGAAGATCTGGTTGTCGAGGCTGCAACTGCATTCCCAGATGACGAGAACGTGGAAGCCTGGGAGCGTCGGAACGCACAAAGGATCAGCGGTCTGGGCCAAACCCGAGCCGGCACCCTGTCGAACCTCGTTGCAGCGAACGCCAACTCGCAATTCCTCGCAGGCTTTGCGTCCGCACACGCCGGCCCAAACTTCCTCAGAGACTTTACGTCCGCGCAGGCCGGCCCAAATTTCCTCGGAAACTTTACGTCCGCGCACGCCGGTCCAAACTTCCTCAGAGACTTTGCGTCCGCGTACGACGCCAGCAAGATAGCCGGACTCGCCACCG
>NZ_QAJJ01000013.1:0-107524 GCF_003852455.1 Rhodococcus sp. KBW08 | reverse complement strand
CACCCAATCCGAACACCCCGCCGGCCCCCGCCTGCACCGAAAAACGCCGGCGCCCCACACACCCGGGCGTCCCGGTAGCTGATACATGGGGACTATCACCCCGTCTCTGTTGCCTTGACCTGCTGAAACGACACGTCCCCTGGACGGTGTGCCTGAAGGGGCGAGTCCACCTACTCGGCACTTCCCGCAGCAGCACGTGCCGCTGCTGCGCGTGCCGCCGACTCGGACGCCGAGCTGGTCTGCAACTTCTCGCGAGCTGCACGGCTGAAGGGTCCGGTGAGCGCGTAGTAGGTACGTGTCGCGTGTCCTGTCGCCGAGAAGTCCGCGACGACGCGCTCCCTTCGCGTCACCTTCAGCAACTCCATTTTCAGCAGCTGGTCGATCCCCCGCTGGGTGGTCTTCGCCGAGATCCCGTACCAGCTCTCTGCCTTCTCGTAGGGCAAGTACGTTTCGTTCTTCGAGCTGGTTCCGTGAAGCATGATCAGCAGGAGCGCGCGAGCGGGCAGATCGAGCTTGGTGTGCCAGCGCTCCGTCCAGTACGCCGACGGCAGGATGAAGTAGCTTTCGTGTGGCTTTTCCTTCTCCGGGACCGTGTCGGGGCGCGGTCGGGTGTACGGCCGCGTAGTCGACTCGTCTCGAGGCCGCACGAGTGTCCTCTTCCACACCCGTGAGCGGTCAATCAGTCCGTGGTCCTCCAAGCGGGCCCAGATCCGGCTCATCGCGGGCACAGGCAGCGGATCGGTGTCGCTGACGGACAGGGCCTTGCCCACACCGCTGCCGGCCACGGTTGAGCCGCGTTCTTCTCGATCTGGCTGTGGTTCATCAGCAGTGCCAGGTATGCGTTCAGCTCCCTGCCCCTGCGAGCGGTGACGAGGTCAGCGAGCACGGCTTCCGACCACGAGCTGCTGACACCTATCTCCGATCCCCCCATCACAGAGAGCAGAGCGCATCATGAGCATCGCAACACCCTCGACGATCACGGCATGTGCCCTCACTGCCGGGCACAGCGCGGAAGTTCGTTCAACCGGCAGACCTGTGGTGGACCCGTCCGTGCGGTATCCGACGACCACCAATTCATCATCCTCACCAGGGAAGAACCCCGAAGACGAAGGCGTCATCTACACGATCATCGACAACAACCGCGGTCTTCGAGGACCGGCCAACATCTCCGGCGATCGGCTACGAAACCGACGATCAGATAGCCCGATCCCTCAGCGACCTCGTCGATGGAAGATCGGAAGTCAGCCGCCGGCCATCGCGATGGGAAGAAACGCGCATCGCCGCGGTACTACTACCCGTGAGTCCGCCTTGCGTCGACGGCGAGCAGCGATGACGACGATGTCGCCACATCTGAGCTGCAACGGGTGTGGAATCACCACTGTCTCCGTCGCCGGGTAATGTCGACGATGATCGCAGCACGCTGTTCCGACAGAACGAGATGAACAGACGATAGAGTTCTCGTCATGCTGTCTGCCGATGACCTCAGGGTGTTCGCTGAAGTCGCGCGAAGGGGGCGACTGACGGAGGCTGCAACCCATTTGCAGGTCAATCACACAACCGTCAGTCGTCACATCACCCGACTAGAGCGTGCGGTGGAGAGCAGACTGTTCGATCGAACCGCCAACGGATGGATCCTGACGGATGCCGGTCTTCGGTTGCTCGTCCACGCAGAAGCAATCGAGTCCACAATGCGTGTGGTTCAAGATGATTGCCTCTCGCAAGATTCTTCCCTCAGCGGGCATGTTCGAATCATCACTCCCGATGGGTTCGGTGCTTACCTTCTACTCCCGCGCCTTGAGGAGTTTCAACGCCAGCACCCCGACCTCACTGTGGAGGTCGTTATGGCGAATCGCCATGCGTCCCTGACTCCGCGAGAATTCGATCTCGCCGTCACCATCGAGCGTCCGCAGGCTCGGGCAGTGACTGTGCGAAAACTCGCGCACTACTCCCTCGGTTTTTATGCCTCAGACCGTTACTTAGCGAACCATCCCGCGGTGGAGAAGATCGAAGATCTCTACGACCACGTGTTGATCTGGTACATCGATTCCGCCTTAGACCACAGAACATTCAGTTTGCTGTATGAAGTACTACCCCAGGCCAGATCGCGTATACAGACGAACAATATTGCAGGATTCATCGAAGCCGCCGAAGCAGGCCTCGGCGTCGCTTTGTTGCCCACCTTCATCGCCGACAGAAACCCACGCCTTCAGCGGATTACCGCTGAACACGCCTACATCGAGAGTAGCTACTGGATTTCGTTTCCTCGTGATCTTGTACGACTCGCGAGAGTTCGTATGATGGCGGAATACATCGGGCGGCTGGTTGCGGATGAACCCGGACTGTCCATCCGCGCCGAGTAACACCGGACGAGACTCAGACTCTCGCACGCCTCATCGACCGTCTCGAACTGCGAGAGACTGGGTTAGCCAAGGCGATTGAGTTCGGTAGCCAAAGTTGTGACGACTTCGGGTCGATAGGTGTAGTGGAAATTGCGGCCGTCCTTGCGTACCTGAACCAGACCGGCGGTCCGCAACGTCTTCACGTGGTAGGAAACGGTCGATGCAGAGACGTGGGATTCCTCGACGAGGTCGGTGCAGGCTATCTCGTCGACTGCAGCAATTCGCCGAAGCAGGTCCATGCGCACTGGGTCGGCGAGCGCTTTGAGGACGTCCACCAACTCGTCGGGCGTCGGTGCGGATGAGTGGGCCACGGGCACCCTCGATTCTTCGATAATTCTAGATGTGCAGAACAATCTAACTATATCCAAGCGTGACTACTTACGACGTTCTCAGGCAAGAAAACCAGCTCTACCTGCGTTTGTGCATTACTGCACGACGTTGTTCGACATTGATTATTGCCACTCCACATCTCCAGGATGAGACTTGGACCACATCGGAAGCAAGTCTGCCCAGCACCTCACAGCGGTGGCTGCATCGACTCTCCGGTCCCACTTCACGGCCGCACACATTGCGACCGAATGCAGTTCCCTGACACATCCCTCAGGTCTTCGCTTCCCGGAGAGGACCAACCGAACGAGAGGAGACCCGACCATGAGCTTCGAGCCAGCACAATCGTCGGGCACCAAGAAGACCAATTCGCCCCGGATGGTCGCGCTTGGAAGCTTTGTCGGCACCACCATCGAGTGGTACGACTTCTTCCTGTACGGCACCGCTGCGGCATTGGTCTTCAGTCCACTGTTCTTCCCCGACATCAGCCCTGCCATGGGTTTGATCGCGGCATTCGGCACCTACGCCGTCGGCTTCCTGGCACGCCCGCTGGGTGGAATCGTTGCCGGCCACATCGGCGATCGCGTCGGACGCAAGTCCATGCTCGTGGCTTCCCTGATGATCATGGGTACCAGTACCACACTCATCGGTGTGCTGCCGACACACGATTCGATCGGCATGTGGGCACCGGTACTGCTCCTGATTCTCCGTCTCGCTCAGGGATTCGGAGTCGGCGGCGAGTGGGGTGGCGCCGCACTGATGTCGGTGGAGTCCGCCCCTGCAAACCGTCGCGGTTTCTACGGGAGCTTTACCCAAATCGGTGTCTCGGCCGGCATGCTGCTCGCCGTAGGCGCATTCAGCATTTTCCGCACCGTACTCGACGAAGAGGCGTTCCTCGCATGGGGATGGCGGGTGCCCTTCCTCATCAGCGGTTTGCTCGTCTTCGTCGGGCTACTGATCCGCATCGGCTTGTCCGAACCGGAAAAGTTCGCGGAAATGAAACAGAACGACACAGTCGCAGAGATGCCGGTCGTCGAACTTTTCCGCACCGAGCGGCGCGCCGTATTTCTTACCACCGGAATGCGTTTGTCCCAGAACGCAATCTACTACCTCTACACCGTATTCGGGATCGCCTATATCGCACGCAGTCTCGGCTCCGGCAGCAGCGCCGGTTTGAACTCAGTACTGATCGCATCAGCCATAGGCCTTGTCTCCGTTCCTGTCTGGGCCGCGCTCTCCGACAGGTTCGGTCGACGCCCGTTGTACTTGTTCGGTGCGGTCACGAGCGCACTGTTCATCGCGCCGTTCTTCCTCCTGGCCGACACCGGGAATCCGGTGCTCATCACGTTGGCCATGGTCGTCGGCTTGAACGTCTTCCACGACGCAATGTATGGTCCGCAAGCGGCCTTCTTCTCTGAAATGTTCTCCACTGGAGTGCGATACAGTGGAGCGTCAGTGGGCTACCAACTGGGCTCTGTCTTCGCCGGCGGTTTCTCCCCGTTGATCGCAACCTCACTTCTGGCTCTGAACAACGGTCGGCCCTGGCTGGTGGTCGCTTACTTCACCGTATTGAGCATTATTACCGCCGTCTGCGCCTACCTTGCTCCGGAAACGAACAAAAGCGACATCAACGCCGACAGTTCGAGCCACGACACCACATCGTCCACCAACCAGGAGGTCCGGTCCATCTCGGGCATGTGACTTCCCCACTCCTTTCAGACCGCCTGTATGACCCTCCAACACAACACTATTCGCACATCGAAAGGCGAACATCTCATGACCGCTACTTCTTCGTCCGTCAATATCAACGGCGTGGACAAGCAAGCTCTGGACGCGACCATCGAGGCTCTACGCGAAACTCCAGTACTTGCGAAGATCAGTTTCGCGCTGAATTCGGAATGGCTCGACGGTTGCCACCAACGCTCGACAACAGGTGACCTTCACCAGAATGGCGAAGTGGTCTCCAGCAGGACAGCATCGTACGTTCTCGAATCCGACGAACCTGCGGCGCTGCTGGGTACCGACAAGGCGGCCAGCCCCGCCGAGTACATCCTCCAAGCCCTTGCCGGTTGTTACGCGGTGACGTATGCAACCAACGCTGCTGTGCGAGGTATCGAGTTGTCATCGCTTCGTCTGGAAATGCGGACCGATGTCGACTTGCAGGGTTTTCTCAATCTCGACGATGCAGTACGGCCGGGTTTGCAAAAGATTCGAATCGACGTCCACGCCGAATCTCCCAACTCGACTACCGAACAGCTGCAGGCCCTGACCGAGGCGGTGCAGAAGCGCTCGCCGATTCGGGACACCCTCGCCAACCCGGTGCAGGTCGTCACCACTTTGGTGAAGTAGCCATGGTTCCCCTGACCGTAGAGCACCTTTTGTGGCGGATGAGCAATGTTCATCCAGCCTCTGAAATCGTCAGCATTACAGGCGGAGCCAACAGACCTCGGGTTGTGCGTTGTCCGTTCCCCGAAGTGGCTGCCCGGGCACGACGTCTCGCGGCAGGGGCACGCTCGTCCCTGGCAATTCGGCCAGGGGACATTGTGGCTGTACTCGCGTTCAACACTGTCGAGCATTTCGAAGTCTTGCTGGGCATTCCGCTCCTCGGCGCTTCCGTCAACAGCCTCAATGCGCGCATGGATGCAGATGTGCTCATCGAGCAGATGCTCTCGCCTCGTCCCGCGGCGGTTGTCGTCGACGCGGAAATGGTGCAGCACCCGGTGCTCGGCGAGAACGCCCGGAAGGTTCTCTCGGCGCTCGACCGCGCCGATATCCCCGTCATCGCCGTCGGTCACATCGACTGGGTTGAGCATTCTCACGCGTTCGCTCACTACGAGGAGCTCATCGCCGACGACCATCCGCCGGTAACGGAGTCGGTCGAAGACGAGAACGCAATCGCCTATCTCTTCCACACCAGTGGGACGACAGGGCGACCCAAGAGCTACTCAGTCACGCACCGCGCTGCGCTGCTACACACTCTCAGTCAGGCCACTACGGAGGCGACAGGACTACGCAGTGACGATCGGGTACTACCGTTGGCGCCCTTTTTCCACGTCAACGGTTGGGGGCTTCCGCTGACCTCCGCACTGACCGGCGCTTCTCTGGTTCTGTGCGGAGGCGATCTCGCGCCGGCCCGCATTGCCTCCATCCTCGACGAGGAGTCGATCACGGTCGCCGCCGCGGTTCCCACCGTCTGGCACGATGTCTGTTCGGTCATCACAGCTGGCCACGCCCCGAAACCGCGTCACCTCCGCGAGATCTTCAGCGGAGGCAGTGTGGTTCCCCAGCCGGTAGTGGACGCAGTGGCTTCCGTCCTTGGAGCAACGGTCAGCACCGCATGGGGGATGACCGAGACGATGGCGTGCAGCACCTACGAGAGGGCGGAGCCGGCATCATCTGCAGGAAAGCCGATCCCCTTGGTGGAAATCCGTATCGATGATTCCGGGTTCGATCACGTGCCCGGCCGCCCAGTCAGAGGAACCCTGGAGGTGCGCGGACCATTCATCGTGGGTGTACACGACAGCGACACCGAATGGTTCGACACAGGTGATATCGCCTCGATCGATTCGTATGGTCGTCTCAGTTTGCATGACCGCGCAAAAGACCTGATCAAATCAGGGGGCGAATGGATCGCGTCGGCCGAGCTCGAACAGTATCTGTGTACCCATCCCTCCGTCTCAGCTGCTGCCATCGTGGCAATGGCACACCCGCGATGGATCGAGCGGCCCCTGGCTTACATCGTGACCACCGAAGCCAACATCAATGACATCGAGGCCGCATTGCGCGCCTACGTCGGAGAACGATTTCCGCGTTACTGGATCCCGGATCTGTTCATCGTCGTCGACGAGCTCCCGAGGACGGCAGTGGGCAAGGTCGATAAGGCTCGGCTGCGCCTTCGGGCATCCACCGAAACCGAAAAACGAAGTGAGGCAATAGCATGAGTACATCAACCGACAGTCTCGTCCGCACCGAACATCGTGGCGAAACAGCATGGCTGACCATCAATCGCCCCAAGAAACTGAATGCCCTTTCAGTTGAGGTCATGCAGGAACTTTCGGAGGCGCTGACCCTCGCCGAAGCAGACTCATCGATCAAGGTGATTGTCCTGCAAGGGACCGACAAAGCATTCAGCGTCGGTTACGACATCGCGCAAGAGGTCGAGATGGGGGTTTCCACCGCCGAACAGTGGCACGCAGGATTGACCAACAACATCGGTCTCTCGATGCAGGTGTGGCGCCTGAAAAAGCCGGTGATTGCCGCGGTGTCGGGTTGGTGCCTTGCCGGCGGATGTGAGCTCGCGATGGCGTGCGACCTGATCATCGCCTCCGACGATGCCCAGTTCGGCGAGCCGGAGATTCGTTTCGGTTCCGGGCCCGTGACTCTACTTATGCCATTTCTGTTGGGACAGAAAGCAACTAACGAACTTCTGTTCACCGGTGATGTGATCGGAGCCGAGCGTGCCGCGACCCTCGGAATGGTGAACAGGGTGGTCGACAAGGCCGAACTCGAGAAGACCGTCGACAACTTGGCCCGCAAGATCGCCCTGACACCGCTGTCGATCCTGCGCTACACCAAGCGCACGATCACCCGCGCCTACGACGCGATGGGGTTGACGAACGCGGTGGAATCGAATCTCGATCTCGCTGCGGTCTTGAACTCGGCCGCGACCCCCGAGCGCGCCGAGTTCACCGAACTCGTTGCAACACAGGGCCTCGGTGCCGCACTCGCGTGGCGGGACGAACGCTACGGGGCCGTCGAGGAGTAGTCCGAATGACCGGTTGCGTGACAATCCCTCTCGCGCAACCGGTTTTCGCGACATAGAGAAGCAGGACTTGTGGTCGAGGGGTGGAAATTCTGTCCGAATTATAATTTGATACTTGTACAACTATTTGACTTTAGGAGTATGTGGTGACCGAAGTGATGATGCGTCAGATCGTCTCCGACGCGACGACCGATGCCGTGGACCCGGGAACGCTGCCCCCGCTCGGGGTCGTGCCGAAGACGATGCACGCGCAGGTAATCCGCCCCGCTCGATATGGGGACCCGGCTACTGCGTTCGAGCACGAGGTCGTCGAGACACCGACACTCGGCGCCGGTGAGGTCCTGATCGCCGTGATGGCAGCCGGCGTCAACTACAACAACGTCTGGGCTGCACGCGGCTACCCGGTCGATCAAGTGGCTACGCGGCAGCGCCGCGGCGAATCCGAAGACTTCCACATCGGCGGATCCGACGCCTCCGGAATCGTATATGCCACCGGCACTGGTGTTTCCGGTATCGAGATCGGCGACGAAGTCGTGATCCACCCCGGAGTCTGGGACGAGAGCGATTCATGGATTACTGCGGGCCGCGATCAGATGATCGCCCCGAGCGCGAAGATCTGGGGCTACGACACGAACTACGGATCGTTCGGGCAGTTTGCTCGCGTGCAGGCACACCAGGTGCTTCCCAAGGCTGCGCATTTGAGTTGGGCGGAGGCTGCCGCTCCTACGCTGGTGGGAACCACTGCGTACAGAATGCTGCACGGCTGGGCCGGTAACACGGTGACCTCCGGCGACCTGGTGCTGGTCTGGGGTGGTTCCGGAGGCCTCGGCACTCAGGCCTGCCAGCTCGTGAGGGAGGCGGGTGGCCGGGCAATCGCGGTGGTTTCCGACGACGACCGCGGCGCCTTCGCGATGAAATACGGTGCGATCGGCTACATCAACCGACGCGAATTCGACCACTGGGGTATTCCGCCGCTCGTCGACGACACCGCCGGTCAGAAGGCATGGACTGCGAGCGCACGCGCATTCGGCAAGAAGATTTGGGAGATCGCCGGTAGTCGCGAAGATCCGGCGATCGTCTTCGAGCATCCAGGCACAGCGACCATTCCCACCAGTATTTTCGTGTGCCAGCCGGGTGGAATGGTCGCCATCTGCGCCGGAACCACCGGATTCGACGCCATGGTCGACCTCCGGTACCACTGGACCCGCCAGAAGCGCCTCCAGGGTTCACACGGCACCAATGACGAGCAGGCGATTGCTTACAACAAGCTCGTCCTTGACGGCAAGATCGACCCGGTTGTGGGCCGTGTTCTCCCGATGGACGACATTGCGATGTCGCATGCCCAAATGGGGCGTGGTGAAGAGGTTTTCGGCAACACAGTCCATCTGATCGGCGCGAAGACCCCCGATGAGGGCCGACGAGGCTGACCCGCGTCCGGCATAGTCGAACTTCGATACAACAAGGTGCACAGATGTCTCGAGCGTGGAGAGTCCATCAGTATGGAGAACCGGAAGCTGTTCTCCGACTGGAACAAACTCCGGAACTGGCACCCGGGCCTGGGCAAATACGTGTGCGTGTGGCGGCCGTATCGTGCAACTTCGCCGATGTTTTGCTGTGCCGGGGTGGATATCAGCAGAAACCGACCCCTCCGTTCACTCCCGGACTCGAAGCATGTGGCTGGGTGGATGTTCTCGGCGCTGACGTTGATTCCGGGCTGCTGACAGCCCGAGTAGTCGGCCAACCCGTACTTCCGCACGGAGGCTTCGGCGAGACCACTCTGATGGACGCGACCGCAGCCCATGTCGTTCCTTCCGCTATCGACGATGTCACCGCAGCTACGTTGCATTTGACCTACTTGTCTGCATGGCTGGGTTTGCATCGCAGAGGAGCGCTCGCTGCCGGAGATGTCGTCGTGGTCACCGCGGCGGCCGGCGGTGTCGGGTCGGCCGCTGTTCAACTAGCTCATGCCGCCGGCGCGACGGTGATCGGTATCGTCTCTGGTGCCGACAAGGCCGCTACTGCAACCATGTTGGGGGCAGACGTGGTCATCGACCGCTCCCGTCAGAACGTCATCGAATCAGTCAAATCCGTGGCGCCGCAGGGCGCAGATGTGGTTTTCGATTCTGTCGGCGGTGACGCCTACAGCCAGGCGACGAAGTACATCGCTTTCGAGGGGCGCATCGTGGTCGTCGGGTTCGCCAGCTCCGAGATACCCCATGCGCGACTCAATCACCCCATGGTGAAGAACTACACCATCGCGGGCTTGCACTGGTCCCTGTACAGCAAATATCGTCCCGATCTTGTCCACCGCGCCCAGAGCGCCGTATTCGACATGGCGTCGAGCGGATTGATCACTCCGCTGATCCACCGCCGGGCCGAACTGCACGAAGTGCCGGCTGCTCTCAGCGAACTCGCAAGTGGACGGGTACAGGGAAAGACGGTCATCACGATCTGACACCGCTGCCTTCATCCCACAAATACAAGTAGAGGAAACGAAATCGCATATGGCTTCCCTTGCTGAAAAGGAACTTTCACCGATCGACCGTCAAGAACCCTACGAACACCTACGCCTTGAACGGCGTGGACCAGTCGCCTTGATCACCCTCGATCGCCCGAAAGCGCTCAACGCGCTCTGTGACGCTCTGACCATCGAACTGACACGGGCTTTGGACGCCACCGAAGCCGACGACACGATCGGCGCCGTCGTCTTGACGGGAAGCGCCAAAGCATTCGCAGCAGGCGCGGACATCGCCGAGATGCGCCCCAAGTCTTTTTCCGATGTCTATCTCGAGGACTTCATCACGTCGAGTTGGGAGCGCGCCTCCACTACCCGTAAGCCGATCATCGCTGCCGTCGCTGGATACGCGCTCGGTGGCGGTGCCGAACTGGCCATGAGCTGCGACTTGATCATCGCTGCGGATTCCGCCAAGTTCGGACAACCCGAAATCACCCTCGGAATTCTCCCGGGAGCGGGAGGCACTCAACGATTGGCCCGCGCGGTGGGCAAGTCGAAGGCCATGGACATGGTGCTCACCGGCCGCACGATCGATGCCGAAGAAGCTGAACGAATCGGGCTCGTCGCGCGTGTCGTGCCGGCAAGCACCGTCATCGATGAAGCAGTCGATGCCGCAACCAAAATCGCCGGATTCTCTCGCACAGCCGTACTGATGGCGAAAGAATCGGTGAACCGCGCGTTCGAGACAACATTGGCCGAGGGGCTCCGGTTCGAGCGACGAATGTTCCACGCTGCCTTCGCTACTGATGACAAGGCCGAAGGAATGGCTGCGTTCCTCGACAAGCGCTCTCCGAACTTCACCAACCGCTGAGAGGACCAGATCATGTCTGTACCTATCGCTTTACCTCGCATCATGCGCATTGGGGCCGGCGCTGTCGCCGACATCGGTGAGGTGGTCACCTCCCTTGGATTGAGCCGCCCTCTCGTGGTCACCGATTCGTTTCTCGTCGGCACGGGCGCTGCCGAGCAAATGATCAAGAATCTCGAAACTGCCGGTCTCTCACCGCGTCTGTTCGACGGCACCGTCCCCGATCCGACCACGGCTTCTCTCGAGGCGGGTCTGGTCGCGATACGTGAACACAACTCGGACTCGGTCATCGGTTTCGGGGGCGGTAGCCCGATGGATACTGCGAAAGCGCTCGGGCTGCTCGGTCGCCAAGGCGGCGAGATGCGGGACTACAAAGCACCGCGCATCAATGTCGGTCCTGCCCTCCCGATCATCGCCGTACCCACTACCGCCGGTAGCGGCTCCGAAGCAACGCAGTTCACCGTCATCAGCGACAGTGAGAGCGATGAGAAGATGCTCTGCCCAGGACTGGCGTTTCTTCCGCTCGCCGCGGTGATCGATTACGAATTGACGGTATCGATGCCGCCTCGATTGACAGCAGATACGGGAGTCGACGCGCTCACCCACGCAATCGAGGCATACGTCAGCAAGAAGGCGAATCCGTTCTCCGACAGTTTGGCGCTGATCGCGATCGGCACCATCGGTCGTGTTCTGCGGCGTGCCTATACCGACGGACACGATGCCGAGGCGCGCGAACAGATGATGCTGGCAGCCACCCAAGCCGGGATCGCGTTCTCCAACTCCTCGGTCGCTCTGGTTCACGGAATGAGTCGGCCGATCGGTGCGCATTTTCACGTTGCACACGGTCTGTCCAATGCCATGCTCTTTCCGGCAGTGACAGCATTTTCCGTCCGGGCGGCGGAGTCCCGGTACGCGGACTGCGCCCGCGCTCTGGGTGTTGCCGCGGAACACGACTCCGACGCCAGTGCGGCCGATCGCCTCGTGCGCGCGCTCACGGACCTGTGCCGCGACGTCGAAGTGCCGACGCCCAGGGCCTACGGCATAGACAGGGTCCGATGGGATGAGCTCACTCCCCTCATGGCTGAACAGGCACTCGCTTCGGGGTCTCCGAACAACAATCCGCGTGTGCCCACCGAGGCAGAGATTCGCGACCTGTACGCCCAGATCTACGGCTGATCCACCAAGGAAGGTACAACCGACATGACGACCACTATCCCCCGTTCGACGCACAGCAATCCCGCTCCGGGCCAGCCCGTCGATATCGACCACTTCATCGCCGGCCGTGTCGACGCACGTGGCGCCTCCGCGCGCACGGTTGTCTACAACCCTGCCACTGGGCAGGTGACCGGCCACGTCGCTGTGGCCACCCCTGCAGATGTCGACGCGGCAGTCGCTGCGGCCGCCACCGCATTCCCGGCATGGGCAGCCACTCCGGCGCATGTCCGTGCCCGAGTGATGTTCCGATTCCGGGACCTTGTCGACCAGCATTCGGATCGCCTCGCCGCGATCATCACTTCCGAACACGGCAAGGTGCTCTCCGACGCCAAGGGCGAGGTGACCCGGGGCCTCGAGGTTGTCGAATTCGCTTGCGGTATACCGCAAATGCTCAAGGGTGAGTTCTCCGAGAACGTCGGGCGTGCCGTGGACGGGGTGACATTTCGTCAGCCGCTCGGTGTCGTCGCGGGCATCTCCCCGTTCAATTTTCCGGCGATGGTACCTATGTGGATGTTCCCGGTCGCGCTCGCCTGTGGCAACACCTTTGTGATGAAACCGTCCGAGAAGGTCCCCACTCTCACGGTCGAGCTGGCGAAGCTTCTGACCGAAGCGGGGCTGCCGGATGGCGTCTTCAACGTCGTGCACGGCGACAAGGTGGCGGTCGATGCGCTCCTGACGCACGATCAGATCGAGGCAGTCAGTTTCGTCGGTTCGACCCCGATCGCGGAGTACATACACACCACCGCGTCGGCGCAGGGCAAGCGTGTACAAGCCCTCGGCGGGGCCAAGAATCACATGGTGATCATGCCCGACGCTGACCTGGAACAAGCAGTGTCGGCCCTGATGGGTGCGGCTTACGGATCCGCCGGAGAACGCTGCATGGCCATTTCAGTCGCTGTCCCGGTCGGCGAAGAGACCGCTAACGCATTGAGGGAGCGGTTGATCGCTGCCCTGGCCGAACTGAAGGTGGGACCTGGAACCCAGCCTGAGGTGGAGATGGGTCCGCTGGTCACCGATGTGCATCGCGACAAGGTTGCTTCCTACATCGACATCGGGGTCCAAGAGGGCGCAGAGCTTGTCGTCGATGGTCGTGGCCAGCGGGTACCTGACGGCGGCGACGGCTTTTTCCTCGGCGGAACCTTGTTCGATCATGTGACGCCTTCGATGCGTATCTATCTCGAAGAGATCTTCGGGCCGGTCCTTTCGATCGTGCGGGCTGCATCGTTCGAAGAGGCACTTCAGTTGGTCAACGACCACGAATTCGGAAACGGGACCGCCATCTTCACTGCCGACGGCAACACCGCTCGTACATATCTCGCCCAGGTCAAGGCTGGAATGGTCGGCATCAACGTTCCCATTCCGGTCCCTATGGCATTCCATTCCTTCGGCGGCTGGAAGCGATCACTCTTCGGCGATCACCACATCCACGGGCCCGAAGGTGTCCGGTTCTACACCCGCAACAAGACGGCAACCACGCGGTGGCCTGACGATTCCCAAGTTCGTGCCGACTTCTCCATGCCCACCCATGAGTGAGGTGCACTTCGGGCGGTGCGGATACACCATTGCACCGAGCTCACGACCGGGTCCTGCCGTAAGCGCTCTCGATGAGAGTGGCGAACCTGAAATCGCGTACGTCCGAGAGGAAACCATCGGGAGGATCATCCTCAACCGCCCGAAAGCACTCAACGCGTTGACCACCTCGATGGTGAAACAACTCGATGCTGCCTTGGATGTGTGGGAGGAGAATCCGGGATCAGCACTCGTCCTCGAGAGTTCTAGCCCGAAGGCGTTCTGCGCCGGCGGCGACATCCGCCAAATCCGACAGAACACCGTCGATGGCGTGCCCGAGCAGAGCACGGAGTTCTTCTCTTCGGAATATCGTCTGAATCTCCGTCTCGCCGAGCTTTCCACTCCAGTCGTTTCGCTCGTCAACGGAATCTGTATGGGGGGCGGGATGGGGTTGTCCGTACATGGTGCGTTCCGTGTCGTGGGAGACAACGCACTTCTTGCCATGCCGGAAACCTCGATCGGGTTCTTTCCCGATGTGGGAGGTAGCTACTTCCTGGCCCGTCTTCCCGGCTCGCTCGGTACTTATCTCGGGCTGACGGGATACCGGATGGATGCTGCAGATGCGATCTACACCGGCCTCGCGACACATTGGGTCCACGATGTCGGAGACGTAGTCGATGCGCTGAACGCGGTACCACGATGGTCGGTGGACGAGGTCCTTCGAGCACTTTCTCTCGAGAGTGCTCGCCCCCAGGGGAAGTTGGCGGCGCACCGTACCGAGATCGACTGGTGCTTCGGGGCCCCCACAATCTCCGAAATGCGGTCGCGATTGAAAGCCGAGAACAGCGCATGGTCGAGAGATGCGCTGCAGTCTTTGGACGGAATGTCGCCGCTGAGCTTGGAAGTCACGTTGGCCGCGATCACTGCAGGTAAACAGCTTACGCTTGCCCGCTGTCTCGACATGGAACTCCAGATCGCCACACACCTGACACGTACACCCGATTTCGTGGAGGGTGTGCGGGCAGGACTCGTCGACAAAGACAGAACTCCCCATTGGACTGATCTGCAAGACAACGACTTCGACTACACCGCTGCAGGATTGTGGAATCGAACCGTTTAGGAAGAATTTGCGCCCGTTACAGGTCGGAGGAGAGACATGGCATCATCACCGCTTCTCGTTTCCGCCGCAGGAGTCGAGCTCATCATCTGTGGGATCGGCACCGTGGCACTCGCGCAGCGCACCGGCACCCTCACCCAGATCGCGCTTCCTGTAGTGGCGGGACCCGTGGCGCTTGTGATGCTGTTCGTGGGCTCTCTTCTGGCCTGTTTTGGAGTTCTCAGCTGCGCGTGGGCGCAGCCTCTCTCAGCCTATTTCGATTCATCTTCCAGGCAGGAGCGGCGGGGATAGCCCCGGTCGGACCAGGAATCGCCGAACCTCTGCCGGATTCCTAGATCCTGCCCTTGCTTCCGTGCTCGGAGGAGCAACGCAACACGCGTGCCTAATACTTCGATATATTTAGGAATATGAAATGGATATCAATCCATCATCCGCGTCCCCACCGGATACATCAACGGCTCCACAGCTTTCCTGGGGAAAGAAAATTCTGTGTGGCCTCCTGGTACTGACACCGGTCGTCCTCGCCTTGTCGGTACCGCTCTACCAACGCGTCGAACCAACCCTCGGCGGCATCCCGTTCTTCTATTGGTTCCAAATGACCATGGCGATCGCCGCCGCGTGCGGCTGCGGCGCAACGTATTTCATCGCATTTCGCCATGAGACCGAAGTGAGCGAAACACAATGAACTTCAACGGTGTCACCTTCAGCGTCTTCATGATCTTGTTCGTTCTCGTCACCGGAATCGGTTTCATCGCCAGTCGATGGCGACGCGCGAAGGACGAACATCAACTCGAAGAGTGGGCTCTCGGCGGGCGTGGCTTCGGCGGGTTCGTCACCTGGTTCTTGCTCGGCGGCGACCTGTATTCCGCCTACACTCTCATCGCGGTCCCCGCCGCCATCTTCAGCATCGGTGCATTCGGGTTCTATGCCGTGCCGAACGCGGTTGTTCTCTACTCCTTGGGCTTCTTGTTCCTCCCCCGACTCGTCAAACGCGCCCACGAAAAGGGCTACGTAACGTTGACGGATTTCGTCAACGACCGTTTCAAGTCCCAGGCTCTGGGTTTGGCGATCACCCTCACCGGATTGTTGGCGACCCTGCCCTACCTCGCGTTGCAACTTGTAGGCCTCGAAGTCGTCTTCGCCTCCATGGGGCTCAAGGCTGATGCCTCGGCAAGCTGGATCGTGCGGGACCTCCCCTTGCTCATCGCTTTTGGAGTCCTCGCGGCCTATACCTATTCCTCCGGCATCCGCGCCCCCGCATTGATCGCGTTCCTCAAGGACGGGCTCACGTACATCGTCGTCATCGTCGCCGTCATCGTCATCCCGATCAAACTCGGCGGGTTCGGACAGATATTTGCTGACGCGGGAGCTGCAATTGCCGAACGCAACAACACGACAGACCCCGCCGCAGCGACGATCAGCGTCAATGCCAGCATCTACATGACCTTGGCGCTCGGATCCGGTATGGCGTTCTTTCTGTACCCCCACGCCATCACCGGCGTCTTCGCGGCCCGTGGTGCGCGCACGGTTCGCCGAAACATGTCAGTCCTGCCCATTTACACTGTGCTACTCGGATTCGTCGCACTGCTCGGCATGATGGCTCTCGCAGCCGGAATCAAGCCTCTCGACGGCAATCCTCAATTCGCTGTTCCTCAGTTGCTGCAAGAGATGTTCCCGTCCTGGTTCGTGGGGGTGGCCTACGCTGCCATTGCCATGAGCGCTCTGGTTCCGGCCGCGATTATGGCCATTGGAGCTGGAAATCTGGTCAGCCGCAATATCATTCGCCAGTTTTCACAATCTCAGATCAGTGCCAGACGTGAAACGACGATTTCCAAGATCGTCTCCGTCCTCGTCAAATTGGGTGCGCTGGTGTTCGTGCTCACCCTCGACAGCCAATTCGCGCTGAATTTCCAACTTCTCGGCGGCATCTGGATTCTGCAGACCATCCCCACCGTGCTGCTCGGCCTGTTCACCGACCGCTTCGCGGACAAGAGGGCCCTGTTGGCCGGCTGGGCCGTCGGGATCGTCTACGGCACCCTCGCCGCTTACAACATCTCCTCCCCGAACACCAGCCACTTCGGTGGGTCTACGGCCACCCCGTTCTTCCTTACTTCGCCGATGTACATCGCGGTCTCCGCCCTGATCCTCAATCTCGCGGTCACGCTCATCTGGAGCGCAATCGCTTCCGTACTCCGGCAGAACGGACGTGGTCGTGCGACCGCGCCGATACCCACAGAATCCGCACCGACCACTCCAGTAACCCCATCCACTGCCCAGTAACCGATCAAGAGAGACGATGCGCCATGACCGCCACGATCACAACATCCGACGACGGATCCGTCCGGATTCTGACAATTGAGAACCCCACCAAACGAAATGCGTTCAGCGGAGATATGGCACCTCGTCTGCGTGACCTGCTGATTGCAGCCGATCAGGACATCTCCGTGCGCGCCATCGTGATCACCGGAGACGAAACGATCTTCTCCTCCGGCCACGATTTGCAGGAGGTCCTGCACAATCCGGAAACAGCCGGCGACCCCGAAGCCAATGCCGCCTTCACTTTGCCTGCCGATCTCGGCACGCCCGTCATCGCGGCCGTCAACGGCGCCGCGTACGCCGCCGGATTCATCCTCGCGCTCAACTGCGACATGCGAGTGGCCGGCCGCAATGCAAAATTCTGCGCAGTCGGCGCCCGCATCGGCCTCGTCCCCGTCGGCGGACAGTTGAGCCGACTCCTCGACGTGGTCACCTACCCGGTCGCCTTCAAGATGCTCGCCACCGCAACCCCCGTCGATGCCGAGGCCGCACTGGCCTCCGGTTTCGTCACGGAGGTGGCCGAACCGGAAGACACTCTCGATCGAGCAATTGCACTCGCACAACAGATCGCCGAGGTATCCCCTGCGGTCGTACGGGCAATCAAGACAGGGTTGCGAACGACCCTGCATGAAGGACTCGGCGCCGGCAATGCCCTCGAACCCCTTCTTGCCGCGGCTGTTCGGGAACTTCCCGACGGCGACGAGGGAGTGCAGTCGTTTCTGGAGAAGAGGCAACCGTCCTACCCGGACGCACCCGCGAACTTGCAAGACGTCCTCGACAAGGTAGGAGCAACACGATGACTCGACGCCTACGCGAAGATGCCGTCCGCGACATGGCCATCCGCTACGGCGTCGCTGCCAACGCAGTCACCTTCGCCGCCACAGCAGAAGAAGTGGGTGCTCTTGCGGACTCGATCGGTCGATCAGTGGCGGTCAAGTTGGTCGCAGACAATGTAATTCACAAAAGTAAGGCCGGCGGGGTACTGCTCGATGTGAACCCTGCAGACGCACGAGAGGCCACCTCGCGCATGCTCGCCGCTCAGCAATCGGCAGGGGCGCAAGTACGCGGTGTCACCGTCGAGGCCATGGTCGAGTCCGGCATCGAAGCCGTCGTCGGAGGTCTTCAGGCGGAAGGTTTCGGCCCCGTCGTGATGTTCGGGCATGGGGGCGTCGACATCGAAATCCTCGACGACGTCGTCTTCGCACTTGCCCCGATCGACGAGCATGATGCGCGGACGATGGTCACACGCACTCGACTCGGCCAGGTCGTAGAGAAGCGGTTCCCCCAGCGTATGGACGACATCGTCGAGATGCTCACAGCAGTAGGGGGTGAGTCCGGTCTCCTCTTGAACGAAGACGTCACCGAGGTCGACTTCAACCCCGTGGTAGTCACCGCAGATCGGATCGTCGCAGTCGATGCTCGCGCGACCGCGCTCGCCCCCGCGCGACATCGGAAAAAAGCTTCCCCTGACATCGCCATCAGCTACGACGAGCTACGACCGGCCATCTACCCGAAATCCGTCGCCGTCATCGGCGCATCTGCGGACGAGAAGAAGATGGGTTACCGCGCGGTACGCAGCCTCGTCGACTTCGGGTACACCGGCCGAATCCTGCCGGTGAGCAGTAAGAATTCCAGTATTTACGGTGTAGAAACAGTCGCGGGCATCGGTGAACTACCTGACAATGTCGACCGCGCTGTCATCGCCTTACCTGCCGCTGCTGTTCCTGAGACACTGCGGGCACTCGCCGAACGCGGCACCAGGACTGCGCACATCCTGACGGCTGACACCCCTCAATTCGACGAAGTCCTCGCCGGAACAGATTTGCGGGTGCTGGGTCCCAATTGCATCGGCCACTACACGCCGTACGAACAGATGACCATGATCTCTCCCGCCGCCTCGAGCAAGGCCAAGGGCCACCTCGCCGTCGTGTCACAGTCAGGCACGTACGCCGGTGACATTTTACGTCGCGGTACCGAGCTGGGCATCGAGTTCAGCTTCGTCAGTTCGGTCGGCAACTGTGACGACGTCAGTCCTGCTGAACTGCTTGCCTTCTGCGAAGCCGACCCGCTCACCCGCGCTGCGGTGTTCTACCTCGAAGACGACCGTTGGGCTGGTGACTTCTTCCGCCTCGCACGCACGATGACCAAACCTGTCGTGCTGTTCAAGGGCGGGCGCACAGTCGCGGGCGGTGCTGCCGCCGCATCGCACACCGGGGCGCTTGCCAGCGACCCACAGTTGTTGGAAGACGCTGCACGACAGGCTGGCGTCCTACTCGTCGACGATCTCGGTCAGTTGCTCGACATTGCCTCCGCATTGCAGTTCATCCCCTCGCTCGACGGAGACAATCTCGCGTTGGTCGGTAGCGGCGGGGGCGTCGCTGTCGTCGGATCCGATCGGGCCGATCGATGGTGTCTGAAAATGGCAGCCGTGAGCGAGGACACGCGCGCGCGGTTGCAGGCCTTCGAGGCTCCTGGAACCAGTCTGTCGAATCCGATCGACATTCCGATCTGGTCCTTGTTCGACGAAAACAGCAGCTTTACCGGCTCCATCGTTTCCGCGGTGGCCGCCGACGAGTCCATCGACTCGATCTGTGCGTTCCTCGACCTCGGCACCGTGTTCGATATGCGGGACGTCGAGTCGGGAAACAAGTTGGTCCACTCGCTGACCGAAGATCTCGTCAATGCTGATCGCGGCGACACGCCACTCGCGTTGGTCTTACGCAGTGGATTCGATCAGAATCAGGACGGACTCGTCCGCGATCTCCGGTCCACCGCGGCAGCCGCCGGGGTCGTACTGTTCGATTCTGTCGACCGGGCTATCGATGCTCTCGGCGGCGTCCGCTGGCTGACTCAGCGAGGCAAGTCGGCAGGAGGCTCTCGGCAGTGACCGCTCACGACGCCGGGAACCACGCCGTCCCTGATCTCTCATCTCCGACGGTGAGAACGCAGCGCCCCGGACTCGCACTCACACTCATCGCGATCAGCACCTCGCTCTCGATGAGTGTGTGGTTTTCGGCGTCGTTCGTCGTCCCTGAGTTGTCCACCGTCTGGCACCTGTCCGCCGGCGGATCGTCCCTCTTGACGATCGCAGTGCAGGTGGGATTCGTCGTCGGGGCGGTCGGGGCTGCTGTG
Organism: Rhodococcus sp. KBW08; assembly: GCF_003852455.1. NCBI lineage: Bacteria > Bacillati > Actinomycetota > Actinomycetes > Mycobacteriales > Nocardiaceae > Rhodococcus > Rhodococcus sp. KBW08. The sequence goes on along the minus strand of NZ_QAJJ01000013.1, from coordinate 87,424 downwards.
ACAGGCCTTGCCGACGCCGTCCCCGCCCGGGCACTGATCTGTGTGGGTGCGATTGGTGCAGCGTTCGCCAATCTCGGCCTGCTCTGGGCCGGTGGGCTCACGGCTGCGTTACCTCTACGCCTACTGACGGGGGTCTTTCTTGCTGCTGTCTACCCACCGGCGCTGAAGGAGGTGTCGACCTGGTTTCGTCAAGGACGAGGAACGGCATTGGGTGTCATGATCGGGGCCCTGACTCTCGGATCAGCACTCCCTCATCTGGTGGGCTCCTTCGGCGGAATCCGCTGGGAGGGAGTCATTATCGCGACAACCCTCATGACGGCTGGCGGCGGGGCGCTGATTCTGTTGTTACGCGACGAAGGGCCCTACCCTTTTCCTCGACGACGATTCAGCCTGCAGGCCTCTCTGGCCAGCCTGAGGAACAAACATGTCGCGCTCGCAAACATCGGATATATGGGACACATGTGGGAGTTGTACGCGATGTGGGCGTGGGTCGGCACCTTCATCGCGTCGATGCCCGCCATCGCCGTTCTTCCCCACGCGGACACCACTGCATCCGCGTTGTCTTTCGTCTGCATCGGAGTCGGGGCGCTCGGATGTTTCGTAGGCGGACGACTCAGTGACCGATACGGGCGCCCCCAATCGGCGTTGATCTGCCTGATCTGTTCGGGGTCAGCTGCAGTTGCCTTGAGCCTGGTCGGCACGAGTTCTCTACTTCTCGTCCTTGCACTGTGCATTTTCTGGGGCTTCTGGGTCATCGCTGACTCCGCACAGTTCTCAGCAGTGATCACCGAGCATGCAGATCCTGTCTATGTCGGCGGGGCAGTGTCCATTCAGCTCGCCCTCGGCTACCTCACGACAACGCTCAGCTTGTGGCTCGTGCCTGTATTGGTGCAACGATGGTCCTGGCCCCTCGCTATCGGGGTACTCGCGATCGGACCACTGATCGGTGCAACAGCGATGGCCGTGCTGACGTTCGCACCCACGACACGCAATCACGCCCAAAAAAGTTGAAACAATTGACAACTCACAACACCGACGACACCCTTCAACCCGTTACGGATACGGCGCGTGTTCTTGCCGATCCGGTTCGGTTGCGGCTACTGGCGATAATCGGCGCCGCCCGAGAAATACCGTGCACTCGACTCGTAGAACAGGCCGACGTCACCGCATCCACAGTCTCGTACCACATTCGGATACTCGCTCAGGAAGGAGTGATCAGCATCATCACCGAAGGACGACACAGGCACGTGCGATTCGAAACGCAACAGATGCGGAAGTTCACACACCACCTGGTTTCCCTCGCGCTGGTCGGGCACCCATAACCTTTTCTTCGGCGCCCGGGCTAATCTGCGATGGCGCACATGTCCCTGCAGAAGACGCTCTTGCCTGGAACCGTTCTCCTGAACAGAATGAATTAAGCGAAAGCTGTTCGACAGTAAGCGCTCTCACTCCTCGATGATTTGGAAGATACGGGAACACCTGCATCACCCGAGACGAGCGCACAACGCGCCCGAAGAGTCCAGAGCACTCGCCCCGGAAAGGAATTTCATTGCCCACTCAGGAATTAACCCAGGACACCTTCGACACCACAATTGCAGACAACGATATCGTCGTCGTGGACTTCTGGGCACCATGGTGTGGTCCGTGCCGAGCATTCGGACCGATCTTCGAATCCGTTGCCCAGCAATACGATGACGTAGTTTTTGGAAAGGTCAACACGGAAGAGCAGGAAATGCTCGCTGCAACCGTCGGCATTTCCTCGATTCCCACCACGATGGTCTTCCGCCACGGTGAACTCGTGTTCTCCCAACCGGGAGTCCTCCCCCAACAAGCTCTGACCACGCTGGTCCAACAGGTCAGAAAATCCACACTCCCCACAGCCGAGAGAAACTAACCCTTCCCATCGCAGTCCCCAGGAACGTCAATGGCCCACACCCAGATCACACCCTTACCCAACCGGCCCACCAGTCAATCGATCAGTCCAGAGATTGTCCAGGCCATCGAATTCGCTCGGCAGTGGGCCCCGTATGGCGGGCCGTCAGATGAGGATGTGTTCATCCGATTCGGCATCTCGCGTCCCCGCTTCAATCGAGAAGTCTGGGAACTGCTCATCCGCAACGACATAGAGCTCTCCCCTGAAGCCGTTCGCCTCTACACGGCCGCATACCCTTCGCCGATCGCGCACTCTTATGCATGCGGGCCCAGGCCGCGAAACCGACGAACCAACAGAATCCGGGGTACGTAAAACGCAGCCGGTGCGCGGGCTGAACATTGCCCATCCGCCGTACACCCGACGGTGGTTCTGTCGAGGTCACCGGAAGGCCTGTCCCGCCACCGTCACCGCAACTCCGTCATGAACAACTATCAGCACGAACGGGCAAATAGGTTGCACACGTAGCCGATGCCAGCGGATCTGCGCTTAACAGATCATGCACGGCTTAGGCCCGAATCCGCCCTTTACTTGGAAGGAATCCATGCCGCACAACCATCAGCATCCCCCTCTCGGCCCCGAACTTGCAGGCGAGATGGGTGCGACACTCGCCGCGTTCAACACAGCAGTGTTCACAGGGCCAGGAGAAATCCCCCGAAAATACCGCGAATTGATCGCCATCGCCGTCGCCCTCACCACCCAGTGTGAATCATGCATCCGTTTTCACACCGAAGATGCGGTATCCCTCGGAGCATCGACGGAAGAGATAGCGGAAGTCACCTACATCGCCGCTGCAATGCGTTCCGGAGGAGCAATCGTTCACGGAATGAAAGCGCTATCCGTTGCTGCGCGCACAGCACAATCTTCGGCCGCGACATAACCGTTCCGGCGTATTGGGGGCCGACCCGGTCGGGGGGGATGGCAGATCTCCTCAAGTCAACGGAGTAACCCCCGGCCACTCCGGCTGGCCCGGAGTGAGCATTCAATCACCCCGGGTACTCATCGAGAATGAATCGACGTACCGCCGCTCCGAGTTCACCCAGCCCCTCTCACGACCGTTTCGGATCGGGGCGCGATCTTCGCGACGAGCCGATGAGGGTGCGGCGCTCCCATCAATAACGCGAAGCGGACTCCCCCAGCTGTCAGCGTCGGTGTGAGCTGAGGGTCTATCTCGCTAACGGTGTTTCGGCGGATTTCCATCAGTAAGTTTCCGATCCAGGCCAACGATCGGCGAACGTGATCGCAAACGCGTTCAGAGCAGGCTTCCACCTCGTTATCCATCGTGCCTGGCCCTTGCCTGTCGGGTCCAGTGAACGCGTCACCAGATAGAGGCATTTCAGTGCGGCAGCTTCGGTGGGAAAATGCCCACGAGCCTTGACAGCACGCCGGTATCGGGCATTCAAGGACTCAATCGCGTTGGTGGAGAACAGCACTCGCCGTATCTCGGTGTCGTAATCGAGGAACGGGATGAACTCCTGCCAGGCGTTGTTCCACAATCGGGTGATCGCCGGATACTGCTTGCCCCAACGATCAGCGAGATCATCGAACGCTGCACTCGCGGCGGCCTCGGTCGGGGCAGTGTAGATCGGCTTGAGATCGTGTTTGAGCGCATCCCAATGCTGACGGGACGACAACCGAAACGTATTGCGGATCAAATGGATTACACACGTTTGGACCGTGGTCGCCGGCCACACATTCTCGACGACCTCCGGCAGGCCTTTCAATCCGTCGCAGACCAGGAAGAACACGTCCCGGGTGCCCCGATTTCGGATATCCGTCAGCACGGACATCCAGAATTTGGCGCCCTCACCGCCGGTGCCGGCCCACAAACCGAGCACGTCGCGGTGACCGTCGAGACTGACGCCGATTGCGGCGTAAATTGGCCGATTCGCGACCTGCCCGTCCCTGACCTTAACGACGATCGCGTCGATGAAAATTGCCGCGTACACCTCGTCGAGCGGCCGGGCAGACCAGTCCTGCATTTCCTCGAGTACTTTGTCGGTGATCCTCGAGATGGTTTCCTTCGAGACCGAGGCGCCGTAGATTTCAGCGAAATGCGAACTGATCTCACCAGTCGTTAACCCTTTGGCATACAACGACAACACGATCTCATCGACCCCGTTCAATCGTCGTTGGCGTTTCTTGACGATCTGCGGCTCGAACGACCCTTCCCGATCGCGAGGGACGTCGATCGGAACATGACCGGTCGCCTCGGTCAACACCGTTTTCGACCGAGTCCCGTTGCGGATGTTCGTCGATTCCCGATCGGGCGGGGCTTGGTTCTTGTCGTGTCCGAGGTGCTCGGTCATCTCCTCGTTCAGTGCGGTTTCCAGAACGGTTTTGGTGAACTGCTTGAGCAAACCGTCTGGGCCGGTCAGCGACAGACCCTGCTCCTTCGCCAATCTGACCAGTTCCGCAGCCGCCGCAGCTTCCGCGGAGGGCTCGGCCCTCTTCTTCGTCACATCTTCCAGTGTCGTCATCTCGGCACCTCCTCGCCGAGCATTCACTCAGCTAGTCGGGCCGAAACACCGATTTAGAGACAGTCCCGCAGGAGGGGATGAACGACGGGATCCGCAACGTCATCTTCGCGGTGGGAGCGACCGAACAACACTGCCCGCACCTGCCGGCACTGTCACGTTAGTCGCAAAGTTCAGCGTCGCAGCTAGTTTGGGGCATGCTGCTACGGGACACGCCCGGCAGTTCGCTTTCAGGCAGCGGTGACCTGCTGCCAGACCCCGAGAAGGTGGACAAGAATCGTTGGGCGTGCTCAGGTGATGTGAACCGTTCATAGCCCGTTCTCGCTGCCTGATGGGTTGATGCCAGTTCTCGGCTCAATTGTTCAAGTACTTGGATTGGTGATGCTCGACCGAGGCCAGCATCTCGCGGTGTGCCACCCGGCAGCTGGCGAGCTTGTCGGTAACGATCACCCGCGGCACATACGCCAGCCTTTTGAGCAGCCGGCGGAAGAACCGTTTGGCCGCCACCGCATTTCGGCGGGACTGGGCCAGCACCTCGAGCCGTTGCTGTCCTGGTCGACCGCCCGCCATAAGCAATGCAGTTTGCCGTTAACTTTGATGAAAACCTCGTCGAGTTGCCATGTTTCACTGGCTTGCGGCACTCGGGCTGCCCTAACCCCCACACAACATAGGTATTCCCAATGCCAGGTTTCCACTTCGGACAGAGGCTCGGGGTCATCGAGGACTGAAAGGAGGACCACAACAACCGACACCTCCGGTCATCGCTGGCGTACCCAACTCCGAATGAGTACGCAGCCAGCTGCATTCACACGCATTCCTCGGATAGCGAGTGGCTCACCAAACGGGGTCCTACCCTACTGCACGACAGCAGTATTCAGGTCGTAGCTCAGCGCAAGTTCGGCCATCAGTAAAGGTCATCGAGGCATCGTCGAGCCGCAGCACGAAGTGTCAGGCCGCGTCGCACCAGCAACCACCATTTGGATCGTGCAATCGACCAAACCAAAGAGACGGTGTCGATAACTTGCCAAATCAGCGAGAAGACACTTGGGCGACCACGTCGCATTCAATTCTGAATGGTGGAAACAAGCCCGCCTGAACGGTAGTACGGGCCGGCGGTTTGTGCCGAACACCTCACGCCAGACGTCGTTGAAAGATTCGAAGTCGCCGAAAGTCCGATATATATGTCCGAACGACGACGGCGTCCTTGAGTGTGCAACCCGCAGCAGACAGAGTCGATGCGATATTGCGGAACACCTGCCGAGCCTCGTCTTGGAACGCGAATCCAAATACCCCCCAAGATGAATCAACACCAACATGGCCAGATAGATAGAGCATGTCGTTCGCTTCGCGGCACTATGGCGCCGAGGAGATTTAACGTCCTCAGTCATCAGATCCGCCCTGCGAGCTGGAACGGCAACAGATGACTCGGCAAACTGTTGGAGGTCACGAGCTCCGCGATACCTTCAGCCGTTGCCGGTGCCAGCGTCACGCCCAACATGCCATGACCTGCTGCGACAAATAGGCTGTTGTGCCCGGGAAGGGGCCCGATGAACGGCAGGCTATCCGGGGTCGAGGGCCTCAACCCTGCGCGTCCAGTGGATATGTCCAAGTCTGCGTCAGGTGTCCATCCGGAGAGGTATGGCCGTGCTTGGTCTACCAGATTCCGGATGCGTCGGTTGGTTATCGATTCGTCATTGGCCGGCAACTCGAAGGCACCTGCGATTCGCACGGTGTCGAGATAGGGACTCAGTCCTAGTTTCGGTTCCATGAGATAGAGGGAGTGCTGAGGCAAAGCTCCAGCACCTCCAAGGTCGATGGAGTATCCCTTTGCCCCGACTATCGGAAGTGTGATCCCGAGTGGACGCAAGACCGTGTTCGTTGCCGCACCCAATGCCACCACCACGTTGTCGGCAGAGAGATTGCCCTCCGCTGTTTCGACGCTCCAACTGCTTCCGTTTCGTGTCAGCTTCTGTGCACTGGTGTTCTCGCGAACTAAAACGCCCATCTCATCTATTCGTTTGTGCAGGCCGCACAGCAGACTTTCTGGATTGACATGACGATCCAACGAGGTGAGGACTGCGCTCGATACGCTTGTCCCGACTGCGGGATCTAGTTCTCGCGCTTCTGAACCTGTGAGGTAGTCAATTTTTCCGGTGAAGCCCATCGGCAAAAGCTGGTCGAAAAGCTGAGTGAACCACCCGAGGCCACCGGGTGTCTGTGCCAGTGCAAGTAGTCCAGCCTGGTGCATCTCGAAATCGACGCCGTCGTCGTGTAATTCGTCGAACAGGTCCAGAGTTTGGGCGTTGAGATGGAACAGAGCCCGAACTCCGGTCTCATACACATCGGGTCGTGCGGCCCGCCTGAATTTCCAAAGCCACTTGATCCACTCCGTATCCAACTTGGGGCGAATGGACAGCGCTCCGTCACGGTCGAATGCGTGTTTGAGACCCAAAGTGAATACACCAGGTGAGGCCAGGGGTGTAGACAGTGATGGCGTAATCCATCCTGCGTTCACCGCCGACACAGACCGCCCGATGGCACTATGTTCGAGAACGCACACCTCCTCGCCGCGCCGACGCAGACTCCAGGCGATGTTCAATCCGATAACGCCTCCGCCGATCACCACGGTCGACACAAAGAACTCCTTGAAGATGGTCGAGACTTCTTGCTCGGACCGGCTCTTCCACTTTTAGAGTGTATGAGGTCGGTCCGTGCCGATAGTCAAGTGAGGCAAAAGATATCGTGGTTCCAGGGATGTGAGGATCAAAGTTCCTGCACCAAATTCGAACACCAAATGGCCCATGAGCCAGACAACGAACCTCATCGTCACGCCATCTGTCGAACCGTCGAACACGGTGTCACGATCGCCGGCGCTTCCATCGGTGAACCATTCACTCACATCGATTGCCCCTGACACTAGGGGAAAGACTCAGAGACTAACGGGACTGGTATTCAAGCGGGCCTTCTTCTCGACACGGGGACGATGACCGATCACGAACTGCTGAGAACAACTGCGGGGCTCTGCAGTGGCGCGCGGTGTTCGTGATGTGCACAACACTAGTTTCGCCCTAGGTAGGGCGTCTTCCAGCTATGTTCGGAAAAGATCAACTACTCTTACTTTTGTTGTCGAAAACCTCAGGTCAGGCGGTGCATCGAGTTCAGGGAATTATCGGGTCGAATTGCCGCACATGAGGCACAGTTGTCACCACGTGGATCAACGCATGGGCGCTCAAAGCGAAATACTGGTGGACGACGTCGCCTGGGAATCGAACGAAATCGCCTACACCGATCTCGACTGGATCCTCTACAGGGCCGACCGACACGAGTCCTTCGATCGCATACATGTGATGCAAGGTGCCCTGCGACTGGGGTTCTCTCACGGTGAACTCGGTTTCACGTTTCAAACGCAGCAGCGAGGTTCGAACTGAACCGGATCCGAACACCTCGTCGAGAGTCCTTGTCGACCAATGTTTTTCTGACTCCCATCCGACAGTATCGGAATGCCGGTTGACGAGTACGGGTGATCCCCATTCAGTAAGCAGTCGCCGCGGGGAGATGTTCATGGCTGCGCCGAGTTGGGTCAGCGTATCGACCGTAGGATTTCCTGTTCCCTGTTCGATTTTCGACACTGTCTGTTTGGATAATCCCGCTCGTCGTGCCAGGTCACCAAGCGACAGCGCTCTCTCCTGCCGATAGCGGCGCACGTTGCGTGCTACGAGCTGGTTGTGATTCTCCATCGCATTACCCGTCACTTTCAGTAACCGAATCGTCATTCTTGACGTTCACGGTGCGGTTTGGCATGGTTCTCTACGCACGCAAGTTTCATTCATTCGATGACGTCCGGGGCTCGGCTCATCGCCTTCGAGATCTTCCGAGGTGTGTCCCCATGACTTCAGCAATCGCAGACCGCGCAGCAATCGACAAAGCCATCAGCCTTTTGGCATCGTTCCGTGGTGATGTTGCGACCGGAGTCGGCGTGAGCGAACTCGCTCGACGAGCCCAGTTGAACAAGTCCACCGCTTACCGAGTACTGGCCTTGTTGGAGCGAAATCGCGTCGTGGAGCGAGTCGGGACGAACTATCGTCTCGGTAGTCGGCTGCACGATTTGGGTGGTTCAGCGTATTCGTCGAACTTCGAAACCTTGCGCGACCGTCTCATCCCCTTCGTGACCGAACTGTACGTCGCGACTCAGGAGACGGTACATTTAACCGCATTGCAAGGCCCTGACGTGGTGTACCTCGCAAAGCTGTACGGACATCGTCAACCGTCCTCGCCATCACGTATCGGCGGACGCATTCCTGCCCATTGCACCGCAGCCGGAAAAGTCTTGCTCGCGCACTCACCCGTCGAGGCAGAACTCGTACTCAACAGTTCGTTGATGGCCTACACCAGGCAAACGATTACAGATACCGCGACATTGGGGTCTGCACTCATCAACATCCGGCGTACCGGCGTAGCGATCGAAAACGGCGAAATACAGCGTGGTTTGAGCTGCATCGCGGTCCCCATCTTCGGAGACCGATCTCGCGTCTTGGCAGCTCTGTCAATTTCCGGGGCGTCGGACCGGCTGAATACTCGCCGATGGGAACCAATTCTTCGACGAGTATCCAACGATGCATCGCGAGCACTGCGCTGCTTCCGCAACGATCAATGCGCTGTCGATCCCGAGATGATTCTTCACAAGCCGGCCTGACCGACCTGAAATCAGGTCCCCGGAACGCGATCGAGGTCGATGTCCACTTTGGTCACCCAGGCTGGCTCGTGAACCAACACACTCAATTCGGCGTCAAGGGAATCGACATCGACCACGAAACGAAAGCCCGCGCGCTGAGCGGCTTCGAGAACCTCGTCGAAGCGATGCGCTCCGTGCCGATTCTCGTCCTTGTCAATACAGAATACGATTTTCTTACATAGCGGATCTGTGTGACTGACCGCTGCCACCGCAGCGTTCAACGTCGCAGTCAAGACGTTCAAGTCGCCGGTTACTCCTATTCGCACTTCCACATCACGGGCACCGACGGGGTAGCTTTCCCGCAATCGACCACGAATGCAGCGTTCGAGGTCGACGGACACACCGTCTACGTGATTGAGAAGCAGAGGCTCATGTGTATTGGTCGGTATCTCCATAATGGTTGACCACGGCTTGCCGGGCCTATGTTCGGCCAATGGTTCATCGGGCATTTCGATCGCCTTCACCGACCAACTCGCGAATCGTCGACTTCTCGAGCTTGCCAGATGCATTCCTCGGAACGCGCTCAACGATACGCAGACGTTGGGGCAGTTTGTATCTGGCCAACTCACGAGCAGCGAAATCACGGATGTCCTCCAGCGAGGGGTCTGCACCGGCGTCTGCGGAGACGACCGCTACAACAATTTCGCCCCATTTATCATCTGGTGTCCCCACGACGGCGACATCGCTGATGCCCGGCATGTTCGCCAGAACTCGTTCCACCTCGGCAGGGTAGATGTTCTCTCCGCCACTGATGACCATATCCTTGAGCCTGTCCACGATGTACAGGTAACCGTCGTCGTCGAGATATCCGATGTCGCCGGAGTGGAACCAGCCCTCGGAATCGAATGCAGCATCGGTGGCCTCTGGATTTTCCCAGTAGCCCGGGGTGACGTTGGGTCCGCGGACCACGATCTCACCTGCCACTCCGGCTACGGCCACTTGTCCGGTCGCGGGATCGACTACCCGGACTTCGTTGTATGGCATCGGAATTCCGGCAGACCCAATTTTGGTAATGGTGTGCTCGACCGGAAGGTGTGTGGCGAACGGCGCGGTCTCGGTAAGACCCCACGCTTGCTGCAGCAAGATATCGTGCTCAGCGTACCGGCGAATCAGCGACGGCGGGACTGGCGCACCAGCGACGACAATGGACCGCAAATGTGTCAGATCAGTATCGAAGACTCCGGTGACTCTACTGAGCGTGGAGAGCATTGCGGGAACTGCAAATACGGAGTTCACGCGGTGTTCGACTAGATCTTCGAGAAATTCGCTCGGATCAAACGAGCGCCGCACGAGCACGGTGCCGCCGCGCACCACGGTGCGCAGGACGAAGCTGTTGAGCGCACCGACGTGGAACAGCGGAGCCGAGGCGTAGGTGACGTCACCGCGGCGAGTGTCGATCCGCGAGTCGACGTTGACCGAGTTCCACCAGATGTTGCCGTGGGTGAGGGTCACTCCTTTCGGCAGTCCCGTGGTTCCCGAGGTGTACATCAGAATCGCAGGATCATCGAATGTTGCAGGGACGACGAAGGTTTGCGGTGTGGCACACGCGAGAACATCGCTCAATTTCTCCCATCCTGTGACCGCGCCGGTCGGGGCGGGAACTTCGGGGTCGTCGTCGACGAGTACGCACCGTTTAAGCGCAGTGCGCTCGCGAACGGCCTCGATTGTATGCCGGTGGCTCTCCTCGCCGATCAGTACGATTGCGCCGCTGCGATCGAGAACGGTCTGGAGCTCGGGGCCTGCCAACCGAAAATTGACCGGTACGAAGATGGCCCCGATCCGGAAGCTGGCGAGCATGGTAATCAGGAAGGTTGGGCTGTTGAGTCCGATGTAGGCCACGCGGTCACCCGCTATGACACCGTCTGAAGTAAGGCCGGTGGCCAATCGTGCTGTGCGGTCTTCGAGTTCGGCATAGGTGAGCGAGTAGCCGGGGTAGTCGATCACGGTGGTCTGCGGTGCGTGGCACGCGTTCTGCCGGACTGCAGTGGCAGGATTGATGTCCACAGCGGGCCTGGTTGTCGTCGGGAGTCCGAGAGTCATGTGGTGTTCCTCAGGTCAGAGATGGTTGCCGCCGGCGTCGGAGCTGAAACCGCGCACGCCCATGCCACCGTCGATGGAGATCGCTTCTCCCGTGATCGGTCCGCTCTGTTCTTTCGATGCGAGTAGGACATACGGTCCGGTGAAATCCTTCGGCTCGGTGCTCGAATCGCGCAAGGGAAGTGGCGGTGGGGGTGTATCAGGCCCGCGTTTGGCGAACGATGCCGAAATGGAGCGTTCCTTCATCGACAGTGACTCCGGGCCGCGCAGGTCGGTGTTCATGCCGCCGCAGGCGACGCCATTGACGCGCACTTTGGGTGCAAGTTCGTAGGCGAGTTCGCGCATCAGTCCGAGACACGCGTGTTTGCTGGCGGTGTAGACGGGGCCGCCGCCGTTGACGTAGAAGGAGGCGTTGGACAGCGTCATGATGATGCTGCCGCGGCTCTTGACTAGTTCAGGCCACGCCGCTTCTGCGGCGAGAAGATATCCTTTGACGTTGACCGCGAACAGCTCGTCGAAGGTGTCCGAAAGTTCTTGGGCGGTAAGACGGGTCAACTGCCGCTGGTAATCCCACAACCCGGCATTGGTGACCAGGGTGTCGAGTTTCCCGAAGTGTGCGACGGTGTTGTTCACGGCGTCGTGTAATTGCTCGGATGAGCGTACGTCGGCAGTGAGGGCGACCATTCGTGCGGGGGCCGAGGACTCCGCAACCACTTTCTCGAGTTGGTGGAGGTTGCGGCCGACTATCGCAACCGATGCACCTTCGGAAAGGTAGCGCTCGGCTACGGCGCGGCCGATGCCGGTTCCTCCACCGGTGATCAGTGCCACGTATCCGTCGAGCCAGCCGGTCATGCGTGATCGCCGAGGAACATCGATACCAGTTCCTCGAACTCGGTGCGCTTCTCCAGTTGTACCCAGTGACCACATTGACCGAAGACGTGTAGTTGCACATCCGGAATCTGTTTGAGCATGATCTGGGCGCCGTCGAGTGTGATGGTGCGATCGTCTCGCCCCCACAACAGCAGGGTAGGTGCTTTGATCTTGTGAAGATTCTTCCACAAGGGATCCATACCGTGACGTTTGGCGAACGCGGCATTGTAGAGGTGGTAGAACGCGATATGGCTTTCGTCGAGGGAGGCCTCGTAGCGTGCCCGGACAACATCGGCGCCGAATTGCTTGTGATCGAAAACCATCGTTCTGATGAACGCATTCATCTTCTTCTCGGTGGGACCCGCTCCGTTGAAGTACCGGAACATCTCCTTTTGTCCCTCGGTGGGGGTCGGGCCGAACGGCAACCATCCTCCACCGGGAGCCATGAGCACCAGCCCTGTGATCCGCTCTGGCTGGCTCTGGGCCATGGCAATCGCGGTCGCACCGCCCAGGCTATTACCGAGAAGATGAAAATCGTCGATGCTGAAATGATCGAGGGCTTGGAACACGGCATCGACAGCGATCTCTGTGATCGATCGGGCCTCGAGGTCGGACTCGGTGGGCCGATAACTGCCGCCGAAGCCGGGTTGATCGGGAAGCAGGATTCGGAAGTGCTGCGCGAGCGCAGCGAGGTTTTGGTGGTAGTTACTTTCTCCGGAAGCTCCGGGTCCACCGCCGTGCAACATCACCAATACCGGTCCGTCGCCTGCGATCTCGGACACCGCAATGTCGCCGAGCGTCGTCGAAACGACATGGCGGTGGATGTCGAGGCCGGTCGAAATCGTTGTGGTCACGTTTACTCCCATCGGTTGGGCGAGGTCAGAAGAAGGTCGAGATATTCTTCGACTGCAGAATGTTCTGATCGAGCAGAATGGTGCGCCGAGACACCTGAAGGTGCCCGGAAGCAGTGCGTCGGAGGATGTCTGTGCGTCCGCCGGCAAAGATGTTTTCTTCTCGTTCGAGCCGGTTGCGGTAGACGAGGAATGCCGATCGCACCATCAAGTCGGCGTTTGTGAAACCGGGATGCTCGTCGGGATCTACATGATGGACGGTGACGTTGGTGACCAGATGGCGAGTACGTGAAGGGGGATCCTCTGCCCACGCCATTCCTGAATCGAATCGGCGAATACGCCAGGCAAGTGATTCTTTGGTCTCGTCGTAGAACGCCGCTTCGCCGCGGGCGGCAACGGACAACGCTTGTTGGCGCCGGAGGCGATTGGTCCGGGTGGGCATCCAGTAATCGAGGTCGTCTGCCAACAGGTCGAGCCAGTCAGTGTATCGGCCGGCGTCGAGCAGTTCGGCTTCGTAGTAGTAGAACTGCTCTACTTCAAAATGCACGTCGCGGTCAGCATGCTGACGCGCGAGTGTGGCCTCGGCAGGATAGTCCAGAGGTGTTGTCACGGAAATGTATTCCTTCCAATACGGTGCCACGAGGTGCGGTGCCGTCAACCCCGCAGTAGTTTGCGGAGGTCGGCAGAGGGGTCTGCGAGATGCGCCGGGTCCACGGTGATGGCACGGTCGATCATGCGGCGTGCTGCCCGTACCGTTGCGGCATCGTTGACGGCGACGGCGCCGACCACGTGCTTCCCGGTCATACCGAACACCGAGAAGCCACTCGGGCTGCGTTCCCCCCGGCGGATGACCTGCTCCGCGCCGCTCATCGAGCCGACTGCTTCGATATGCAGACCGTGCCGATCGGTCCAGAACCACGGCGCGACGGACGGCGGCGGGGTCACCCCCAGTATTGTGGCGGCGGCTCGGCGCCCGCTCTGCTCGGCAGCATCCCAGTGTTCGGTTCTGCCCGCCAATGCGCCGGCGGTGCGGATGCGTGTGGGATCCCCGACCGCCAATACCGCGGGGTTCGAGGTCACCTGTCCTGGATCGACGACGATGCCCCGATCGACGTGCAGGCCGGCTTGTTCGGCCAAACCTGTCTCCGGAATCATGCCCACTCCAAGCACGACGACATCGACAATGAGGGAACCGCTTCCATCGTTGAGGTGAACCTCGAGGCCGGTGGCAGCGGACTTGATCGATTCGACTCCTGCGGTGACTGTGTCGATCCCCCGTTGTTTGTGAATGCTGTGCAGCCAATGCGCTGTCTCGTGGCCAAGCGCCCCAGCGAGTGGAACTGCAACTGGATCGACGATGCTGACGGAACAACCGAAACCGATTGCGGTGGAAGCGACTTCCGCTCCGATCAATCCCGCCCCGACGATCAGGACGCGGGCACCGTTTTTGAGTTGTACGCGAAGCCGATCGGCATCCGCGGCTGTTCGGACGACATGGACGCGGTCATCGTCGCTGCCGGGAATCGGTGGTCGTGCTGCGCGGCCACCGGTTGCGAGGACGACCCGGTCTGCGTGCAGCAGTGAACCGTCTTGAAGCTCTACAGCCCCGTCCGTCGGGAGCACGGCAGTCACGTGAGTTTCGGTGCGCAGGTCGATCGACTGGTCGTCATACCATCCGGGTGGTTGCAATGCAATTTGGTCGAGGTTCTTGCTTCCTTCGAGAAACTCCTTCGACAAAGGCGGCCTGTCGTAAGGAAAGGTCCCTGCGTCGAGGAGAGTGAGGTTGCCGTCGTATCCGCCGGCGCGAAGCGCCGAGACGGTGGAAACACCTGCGATGCCACCACCGACAACGACGACGCGATCGTGTCGCTTGGGCATCAGGGTGCCTCGTTCGGAAACAAGAAGATTTCGCCGTCTCGGACCTCGATGCGATGCGGACAGGCGTCTTTGGTGGCGGGAAGTCCGTCCACGGCTCCGGTTTTGAGGCAGAATCTGCTTGAGTGCAGTGGGCATTCGACCTGGCCGCCTTCGACCCATCCCTCGGCGAGCGAGGCATCGGCGTGGGTGCAGGTGTCATCGAGAGCCCACACACTTCCGTCATCATCGCGCAACAAGGCGATGTTGTCGGCGGTTCCCGTGATCGCTTTGTCGATGGCGATTCCTTCACCCTCGGGGATATCGTCTACTGCTGCAACGCGGATACCGATTCCGGTAGTCATGATCGCTCCTCGTGCCACGCCGGTGTATTCATAAGGGTTCGCCAGCGCGCGTAGAAAGAACGTCCCGCAGCGTCGCTGTACAGCTCACTTGTTGTGCCCGGGTGACGGCCGTCTTCTCGTTCGGATCCGATGCCCATTTGGTAGTTCAGTGCCACGCCGTTTGTGATGAATCCGCGGGAGATGGCCTGCACCTCGCTCCAGTTCTCACCGTCGTCCTGCTCGAAGATGCCGCTGGGGCCGAAGGTTCGAAGGTTGTACAGTCGTTGGGCTTCTCGGACCTCTTGGGGCATGGATTTGTCGACGATGGTCCACGCCCAGACCTCCATCTTGTCCGGCCCCTTGGGGTGCCAGATGCGGATCGATCCGTTTACCGGTAGGTAGGAAAAATTGGGGAACACTGTCGCATGACCGTTGGTCAACGGTCCTTCGACCGCTGCATCACCGAGACGCTGCCGTAGCGCGGAGTAGTCGGTCCAGTCATGGACGGTGCGGGCGTCGAATCTGTTCTTCGGATGGACTGGAAAGCCTGCGCCGTGCCCGTTGGGATCGATGTACTGTCGGCCGGTTCGGTGAACGATTTCGTCCTTGGGAGCCCTACCTGAGGGCGCGAGTACCGTCAGGGCCGAGGCATGACTCATGTTCACGTGGTACCAGTCTGTGGCGAATTGCTCCGCGGAAAGTTTCCAGTTACCGTCGAGCACCCACTTGTGAACTCCGCCAACGACAACGGTTCCTTCGTCGTCGTGATCGAGCATGGCGTCCATGTACCAGGCCATGTCTCCGAGTGACTCACGTAACGGCACCGGCGTCGGGTTCCACGTCCCGAAAATCAAACCGTGGTAGACCTCGACGTGTGGCACTTCCACCAGACCCCAGTCCTTGACGTCGAACGATTCGGGATAACCGTCCTTATTCGGGACGCTGATCAGTTTCCCTTCGAGGTCGTACGCCCAGCCGTGATACGTGCAGGTGAAGTTTCGCGTCGCGCCGAAGTCTGCTCGGCACACCCGCGCCCCGCGATGTCGACACGAGTTCAAGAACGCGCGGATCTGCTTCTTCTTGTCCAGGGTCACGATGATGGGGTCCTCACCCATGTACGTGGTGAAGAAGTCGCCTGGTTTGTGAAATTGGTCGGTGTGCGCAAGGAAGAGCCAGCTCGGCGCGAACAACCGACGCATCTCCTGCTGATAGAGATTCTCGTCGGTGAAGATCGCTCGGTCGAGCAAACCACCCTCGGAATCTACGAGTCCGGATACATCGATGTTGCGCGTCATCGACGCCGGCCGATGCAAGGCCCCGCGAGGGGCAGCAGTGGCGGCGCCATGGGGCAGTTCGCAAGCTCCGCCGCAAGCCCCGGTCTCGGCGGCGGGTGGAATGGTGGAGGTCATGGGCTACACACAACCCGCCGGACGATCGTTGCTCCACCGATCGTTCCGCTGTGGGTAACGACCACTGTCCTCGCAGCCTCTACGTCGGCAAAGTTGCTCACATGCTCGCAGCAATCGCAGTCTCCCAGAATGCATTCGACCCCTTGTCGGGATTAGTTCTCAAGGACATTCCCAAACCCGAACCGAAGCCTGGATGGTCCGTCGTCCGCGTCGTATCATCATCGCTGAACATGCACGACGTGTGGACTCTTCGTGGGGTCGGGCACCCGCCCGAGCGGCTCCCGATCACTCTCGGTTGCGACGCCGCCGGAACGGACGAGGACGGAAACGAGGTACTGATCTATCCCGTCATCGCCAACGCCGATGCTGGGATGGGTGATGAAACCCTGGACCCCAACAGAGCGCTGTTGTCCGAGCAGCACGACGGCGCCTTCGCGGAATACATCACGGTCCCCACTCGTAACCTGGTGCCAAAGCCGGCATGGCTCTCGTTCGACGAAGCTGCGTGCCTACCGGTTGCTTGGACAACGGCGTACCGAATGCTCTTCACCCAGGCTCGGCTGACTGCCGGTGACCGCGTGCTCGTTCAGGGCGCGGGAGGGGGAGTCGCGTCCGCAGCAATCAAATTGGCTGCTGCGGCAGGCGCCGTCGTCTATGCGACCAGCCGCAGCGAAGAAAAGCGTAGCGAGGCGATCAGCTGGGGCGCACGAGGCGCATTCGAGAGCGGAGCACGTCTACCTGAACGAGTAGATGTGGTCATCGAAACCGTAGGTGAAGCCACCTGGGCTCACTCGATGAAATGTCTACGGCCTGGTGGGACGATCGTCGTCGCCGGGGCGACCAGCGGGGCGAACCCGCCTGCGGATCTTAATCGGATCTTCTATCTGCAGCAGCGAGTCCTGGGCTCGACCGGCTGTACTCGAAGTGAACTTGTCGCCATGCTCAAAATGATGGATGCCACCGGTGTTCGCCCCGTCATCGACCGCACGTTGCCGTTGGAGGAGATCCACAAGGGACTTCAGATCATGATCGACGGTTCCTTGACCGGAAAACTCGTCATCAACCCAAACATTCAGCCGCAGTGAGGATTTAACCTATGACCACCGCTCTAGTCGGACTATCGCATTCACCGCTCATCGGCAAGAACGACCCCGATCCCGATAAACTTGCACGCATCGACGCTGCCGTGAAGAACGCTCGTGCGTTCGTCCGCAAGTTCGATCCCGAACTAGTCGTGCTGTATGCACCAGATCACTACAACGGTTTCTTCTACAAAGAGATGCCCCCATTCTGCCTGGCGACCGAAGCACACGCGATCGGCGATTTCGGGTCGCAGGCAGGCCCCCTGTCAGTCGATAGCGCTGCTGCGAGATCCCTCGCCCAAAGCACGCTCGACCGCGGAATCGATCTGACCGTGTCCGCCCGAATGATCGTCGACCACGGCTTCGTGCAGCCTTTGGAAGTATTGTTCGGCGGAATCGATCGGGTACCTGTCGTACCGATCTTCATCAACGGTGTCGCAACTCCGCTTGGCCCCTTGCATCGCATCCGGTCCTTCGGCACAGCAATCGGCGAATCAATTGCCGCACTGGATAAAAGGGTGTTGTTCATCGCATCCGGCGGCCTCTCCCATGACCCCCCGGTGCCAACCCTGGATGGCGCACCTCCCCGCGTAGCTGACGCCCTCATCGAGGGCCACGCGCCCACCCCGGAACAACGCGCCAAAGGTGAAGAGCGGGTACTGCAAGCCGGCCGCGATTACGCAGCCGGTATCGCCACGATGATCCCGATCAATCCCACGTGGGACAACCACGTACTCGATACGTTCGAGAATGCCGATTTGGCCGCCATCGACGACTGGACCGTGCAGTGGATGGGAACCGAGGGCGGAGGATCGGCGCATGAGGTGCGTACGTGGATCGCCGCCTACGCCTCACTTGCCGCCACCGGCAAGTATCGGACCCTCTCCAGGTTCTACGAGCCAGTCCCCGAGTGGATAGCTGGCTTTGCTGTCACAACCGCAGTCGAAGACGAGCATCGGTGAAGCATCCAATGCCGCGAGACACCTCCGACTGTGCGGCCATATGAACCTGCCCGTGCCATCCTCGGTGCAACCATACAGAGGGGTCTGCTCCGTTAAGCCACAGCTTGCCGACGCTCGTGTCGATTCAGGTTCCGCAGCTCCCGGACGAGGATCGGCATGCAGGAACACAGGTCGCAGGCGATGTCCTCGACCGCCAAGGCCGTCCGAGACCACACGACGTAAGCTGGTTCTTTGAGACCTGAAATGCGCGTCCGCCGCTCGCATCTAGTTTGACAGGTACTGCATGAGCAACGACATCCAACGGTACGCAGACGCTTTGGCCGATGAACTGAACCGGTCGATCGAGATTGACGACCCTGGACTCTTCCCGATAGCGGTGACTGAGCA
The DNA here is from genome assembly GCF_003852455.1 of Rhodococcus sp. KBW08. NCBI lineage: Bacteria > Bacillati > Actinomycetota > Actinomycetes > Mycobacteriales > Nocardiaceae > Rhodococcus > Rhodococcus sp. KBW08. The sequence continues at coordinate 68,489 of NZ_QAJJ01000013.1, read as the reverse complement.
ACACGGCGACATCGACGACGTACGAATTCGGTCGATTCTCCAGCGGCACTCCTCGCCAGAGGTGTACGAGTACGCATTCTCTCTCGACATCGCTCACGCGTCGGGGCCGGTGCGTTATCCGCCCCAAGCCGAGCTCAAGTCACTCCCTCGGGTGTGCATCCCGTTGCGGTATCAGCAACAGCTGCAGGGGTACCTGTGGTTGATAGACAGTCCGCCGCTGACTGAAAGCGAACTTGGCTCGGCGGTGACCGCGGCGCAGACCTTCGCCGAAATCCTGCACGGACGAGCCCAATCGACCCTCACCGAGCTCGACAGTGAAACAACGCTCGTTCAGCGGTTGTTCGACGACCCTCTCGCAATCGGCGAACATGACGAGCTCGTTCGAACTCAACCGCTACTCGATTTCGAGACAAATCTGACCGTGATCACCACACGCATCGCCTCCGGGAGTCACGCAGTCGATTCGCTTACCCGGCCGAGGATTCGCGACGCACTGCAGGAAGTGATCTACGCCCGCCCCACAGGGCGGTCGCTCATCGGGGTCGATTCCGATCTCGTGCACTTGATCGTCAGCACCGAAGTCACCAGCGCGCGATTGCAGCCGTTCCGTCGGGCCCTGTTCAAGGCAGCACAGAGGCGTGGATGGGTACTCAGAGGAACAGGCGTGGGAACTCCCGCGTCTTCTCTGCGCGGACTGCGCAACTCCAGTGCCCATTCCACATTCGCTGCCACAATCGCGCATGCACGCCGCGTCGAAGAACTTGCATGGAGTGAACTCGGCACCGATATAGCGTTCTACGGCCTGTCCTGGACACCCCAAACGGTGAACAGTTTCTTCCCCGGCGCCTCATGCCTCCTTGACGACAACGTGTCGTTGCTGCGGGAAAGTCTGGATGCGTACTTTCGTTTCGGAGGTGACACACGCCGTGCCGCATCATATTTGGCAGTTCACCGCACAACGCTCTATTACCGACTCGACCGAGTGAGAGAGCTACTGGGTGGGGATTGGACAGACGGCGACCGGCGGTACGGACTCGACTCCGCTCTTCGACTGGTCGCTCTCATAACCGCACTCAAGGCTGATTGATCCGCCGTCTCAGCGCTCCGAACACTACATTTCGACACCGTGAGCAATATCCGCCAGATCTCCCGCAAACCGATGGAAGACCGGACCGCCATACACGCCTAGTGTTCGAGGTCACAGCGCGGCACACTCAGCATCAAAACTACCGTGTCGCCTGAGCAGCGGGTCGATCGAGAACTCGATCGATCCAATTCACACACCTACAGACTTTCACCAGAAGTCGTACCCAGCCGGTTTGGGGTCTCACGAAATGTCGAGATCAACCCATTCGGTCTGCATCGCAAGGAGAACTTAGTGTCGACAAACGTATTGGACGACGCGAAATTATCGCGATTCCACCTCAAGACAACGCTGTACGGAAACGGGGGGCACCTAGTCGACGGCTACATCCTCGGAATCATCGTGCCCGCGTTACCACTGTTCGCAAAGATGCACGAGATCACACCGTTGATGAGCGGGCTTCTCGGGGCATCGGCGTTGATCGGTGTCTTCCTCGGCAGCCTGATCTTCGGGCGGCTAACGGACCTGATCGGTCGGCGACGAATGTTCGTCATCGATCTCGCTTTGTTCGTCATTCTCTCTGTCGCCCAGTTGGCCGTCACCGGCGCCATCACGTTGTTGATACTGCGAATATTGCTCGGCATCGCGGTCGGTGCGGACTACACAATCGCGACAACGCTGGTCGCTGAGTTCGCTCCCAAGAAACAACGAGCGACGCTGCTCGCCATGGGGCCCGCGATGTGGACCGTCGGCTACGTCGCCGCCATCATGGTGGGGACCGGCATCGCCAACCTCGCCGGCGACGACTCGTGGCGATGGATCCTCGCAACCAGCGCGATCCCCGCACTCGTACTGATCGTCCTTCGACGAAAAACTCCGGAATCGCCACGCTGGCTCGCACAAAACGGGCGCCCCGACGAGGCACTCGCCATTTTGCGTGAACACGTTTCTCCCACTGCAACATTGGCAGATCTTGCCGACGAGGACGACCGCGAGTCGAACAGCTCCTGGGCAGACGTTTTCGCACCTCAACATCGCAAGCGGCTGGCATTCTGCTGCCTGTTCTGGTTCTGCCAGGTCGTTCCGTACTTTGCCGTGTTCACTTTCCTCCCGACGATCCTCGACTCGTTCAACATCGCATCGGGATTCTGGCAAACCACCAGTGTCAACCTGTTCCTCCTCGTCGGAGGCGTCATCGGAGTCTTGACCATCGGCCGAATCGGCCGACGGCCCTACACATTGATCTCGTTCACACTGCTCGCCGGATCCACACTCGCAATCGGCCTGTGGCAGAACGCGCCCGCTGCATACGTCATCTCGTTGTTCGCGATCTTCGCACTCGTTTCCTCGGCGATGTCTGCACTGGACACCGTCTACCCAAGCGAATTGTTCCCCACCAACGTGCGCGCCACAGCCACCGGGATCTGTGTTTCCTTCAGCCGCATTGGAGCGGCCGTCGGAACCTTGCTTCTTCCCGTGGGTATCGCTCACTACGGCGCACACGGGGTCACCTTGGTCGCCGCGGCGATCGCCAGCCTTGGTCTACTGATCAGCATCGCGTGGGCACCTGAAACCGCCAAGCTGACGTTGGCCCAAGCTGCCGGCGAAGCTCCCTCCGACCGCATCCAGTCCGTCGACCGAAATCAAGCCCGTTCTCCCCTCGCTCCCTGACGGCAAACTCGGCATGCACGATCGAACGCACGCGTGGCGAATCAGCTCACACAAAGGAAACTATTCATGACCGTCATTGTCGACACCGCGACAGATCTCACTCTGGACACACTCGAACGAGTTACTCGCGGCGGCGAAGACTGCGAGTTAAGCCCCGCCGCGATCGTCCGTATCGATGAACGCCGCGCGCAGTTCCTGCGCTATGTCGATGCTCATTCAGACAAGCATCTATACGGAATCACGACGAAACACCATGTGGGGGCAAAATCTGTACTGGGCGAAGATAGTAGGGCCGAATTCGCCACCCGCCTGCCTTCAACACCCGCAACCGGCGGGCCAGCTCTACCGGATCACCTAGTACGGGCAATCATCCTGGCTCGACTCACAGATGTTCTGAACGGCACGGCTTGTTTGCGTTCGGAGACCGCCACGAGGTTACTCGGACTTCTAAGACACCCTCAGCTACCTCCAGTTCCGTCGAGAGGCAATGGCGAGCCGGGCGACATCGTCCCCCTCGGTCATCTACTTCGAGCCGAATTCAACGGGACCCTGCAACTCGGCGAGGGAATGGCATTGATCAACGGCTCCCCCGTGGCTACAGCTGCTCTCGTTGATGCCGTGCTCGACAGCAAACAACGAATCATCGCAGTCGAGCAGGTAATGGCACTGGCGGCACTCGCCATTCGTGCTCCAGCAGCGCACTATGCGCAAGAGCTCGAGGTCCTATGGCGCGACGAGCATCAAGCGACCACGCTAAGCAATTTTCGCCGTCTCGTCGAACACGATGCGCACTCTGAAGAGTTGCCATACCAGGCACCCGTCTCCTTCCGTAGCGCGCCGCGGGTAGTCGGCTGGAGCCGGCGCACACTCGCAGCGGCGGAGGAATGCGCAGAGATCGCACTCGCCGCGTCATCAAACAACCCCGTCTTCGTAGGGCCCGGCACGGTACCCCCGCTAGGGGCGATCTTGTCGAATGGCGGTTACCACAACGCGCTGGTCGCACCAACCCTGGACTCACTCGCACGATCCTGGGCCGATATCAGCCAACTTGTGACTGCTCAGGTGAACAGACTCGTCGAAGACCCCACGGGCCTAGCGGCAACTGAACCAGAATCGCAAGTGGGCCTGTTCTATATGACCTCGGCAGGGTGGGCCGAGGAATCCCGTGCAGCAGCGACACCGTCTTTGATCGGAATCGGGGGGGCGGGTCAAACCGACACCGGTACCCCCGATCTTCTCGCTTGGAGGAAGGCTCAAGAAGCGGGCACGGCTCTCGACAACAACCTGTCCTTGCTCGCCGTAGTTGCAGCGCACACCCTTGCCCGCACCGACAGACCCGTCGCCCCCGCATCGGTACAGACTTACCGGGCCATCCTCGATCGGTTCCCCGTCGGCACCGACCCCATCGACTTCGCCGTCCGACTTCAATCCATCACCGATGCACTGACCACGCAACTGATCAAGACCGATCAGGATCTAACCGAACCGAACACCACCCGAACGGTCGAACCCAGCCACTGACGAAGGCTTTCGATCAAGAAACCACCTCACGTGACTTCTCCTCACCGATCGGGACATCAAGGCTCGTATGCGAACCCGAACACGAAGGATGCGGAGCCGATCATCATGAAGATGCAACGGCATGCCACTCCGACATAGAAGTACATCAGGAGTCCGGATCGTCGATCGAAGCGTTCAGCGCACCGTGCAGGTCCGCGACACTCGTAACCCAGACGCGCGCGCGTCCACCGAATCCCGCGATCGACGTCCTTCTCCGACTTGGATCCAGCGGTGCTGTCAGGCTGCCGGCACGAGAGTGGCCAGCTTCACCGGAAATGGATACTCACTGGGGCGTCCACGCTAGATCCGATGACTGCGGAGTGAGCGTCCTCGTCGACGCCGACGATCGTGAACACCGAGACGCCTTCGATCCCGATTTTCACTTGGTCGTCCTCGGTTACGCAGCGCGATTCGAATGTCGATCGTTAGACGAGGCCTTGGCTTAAAGTCACCCAGCGGGAGGGAGTTTCTTGCGGCTTGGGCTGAGATCGGATGGTGCCCAGCGGATTCCCTCGCGCGCCCCGCCGCAGCTCACTGCGGTGTTTTCTTCAGGACGCCCTGCCCTTCTGCTGACAGGTTGCGAGTGTCCAAGAGCTCGTCAGCGGGCGCCTTCAGATCGTTGTACTTCGCGGCAGTACTGATCTCGAGCACCATGGTGCGTATCCGAATGTCCTCGACCAGGTATGGCTCCTCAAAACACGGACTGGATGTGCCAGTACGCGTCTCCTTCGACATCCTCGCGGTCCAGGTAGCGCGGGCATTCGTAAAGACCTTCGGCGCCTTACCACTCGATCACCGCCTCCGCGGCGATCTCCCTAGGCGCAAGATTGGTCGGGAAGCGCAGTCCCTCAGTGAGAATTGGTCAGTCTCACCGACGTTTCCGGTTTCGACTCCCGTTGGATTCCGTTGCTGCTGGGTCTGTTCGGGCTGGGATCCTTCATCGGTGTCAGCGTCAGAGGCGGGCTCGCCGGCACCCGGCCGTTCCAACTGCTCGCTGTGGGATCCGCAGCACTGCCTTCGCTCTCACAGCATCCCACCCCTCAGTGACATTGGTGATGCTGTTCGTGCAGGGCGCACTGTTGCTTCGGGGACGGCCCGACTTGATCTCCCAGGTGCTCCTCTACGCCGCCGACGGTGCGCCGACTTTGGGTGGATCGTTCGCGACGATCGCGTTCAACGTCGGTGCTGCACGGGGACCGGCGCTCGGCGGGCTGGCAATCGGGAATGGGACTGAGCTACCGCGCCCCGCTCGGGACTGGCGCCGCACTGGTGACACTCGCGATCGTCATCGGCGCGGCCACCTTGTCTCTGTGGCGGCGACCAGCTTCTGTCCACGAATCCGTCCCGCCTGACCAGATACCAGGATCTGTGAACGCAGAGACTGCGCTCTGCACGCAACGCGGCGCGTATCGGAATGCCCTCGACCAGATACCGCCCACCGACCGAAAGAGTCCTTTCGGTCGGTTACCCTGGACAGGGAACCACTATGTGAGAGGTAGCCGTGAGAATCTGGAATTGGTTGATGCTCAATATATCTTCCATCGGCGGATCGCCGAAGGTTCGGAAGATAGTCGACAGTCCAATTTGGGCCGGACGCAACGACTGCAAGCTCTGATTCAATCGGCAGCAGATCTTGCGAAGCTGCGCCGAATCAGGCTGATTTCCACCAAAAAGTTGCCGAACTCACATGCCATCTAAGGAGACAAAATGCTGAACGGAGTTGCAGTGTGGGCGCTCGCGGCACTGCTGGTTCTCTACGCAGCCGCATTTCTCACGGCCCTCGTAACATGTGCTGGGGCAAATCGGCTCACTTTCACACATCGCGCGGAGTGGCTGATCGTCATCCTCATACTTCCACTGGCAGGCCCCTGGGCGTGGCTGTTATACAGGCGACATACCAAGCGCCCGCTGGCCTGATCCGCCAGCGGGGATCAGCAGCTTCCGTATCTCTAGTAAGGCGAAAAAGGCAGCGAAAACTATGGACTGTGTGCGGTATTCACAGCCCGTGGCTTGGCAGCCTATCAACGGAGCGTGAACGCTGCACGAAGTGAAACCCGCCGCCACAATCAAACCCGCACCCGCGAAGGTCGCTCGGATGCTACCCATGGTGAGAAAGCTGACTACCACCGCGAGGCCGATTTTTTTCGAAGATGGTACAGGCGATCCAGCCGGGATTGCTGGTGCCCTTCACCGCTGCGGCGCGGTGGATCTGAGGTTATCCGAACTCTTGCTGCGGGACATGGCCATTCCTTCATCTCGAGTGGAGTTGGATCTCCCGGGATGATATAAGAGATTTCGGGAAGTACCATGGACCGTCGTCACCCTTCGATGGGCCCGAAGTTCTCACTGAACCGCGGTGTCCGATTCATCTTTCTTTGCTCGGGCATGATCGCCGCCCGAGCTGATCACAGCCCTTAGTCTCTTCACGGTCTTTCGCTGCTCCCTCGACAACCTGAATTCACCACTGCAATCGGTTTCTCTCGACATCGCCCCGAACATAAATCCAAGCAATGAAACCCGCGCAGATAGCGAAGATCCCCCGACGCGACCGTCCATGCGTTCAGGGCAAATTCCGTCAACACACCCGCAACGAACATCATCGCCCCGACTACCATATCGGCGTAGAGCTGTTTCGACATTTTCATCTCCTACTTCCGAGGCTTGGTATGCGGGCATTGGTTTGATTGGGTGTTACGTCTGGTTCAATTCAATGCTGTAATCGGGCACATTGAGCAGCCCTTCGAGGGGCCCGAAGGGTGAAATGGGCGACAGACAGCGCCGAGCGTGGGGCGCGTGGAGGCGCGCGGTGCCAACGAACAGGTGGCAGAGTCACACGAGACCGACAACGAAACGCCTCCGATCCAGCGGTGGAATCGAAATATTCGGACATTTACGGTTCATGCGTTGGTGGCTTCGATGTCCGCCAACACATTTACGCTCGCGGTGCCCGCGTATCACGGCATTCTGACGCGCGTCCTCGGATTCCGTGCAAGCGTGGCCTGGATTTGAGTGGTGACGACAATGGTGCTCAGCACATGGTTTGCCGAAAAGGACTGACGGAAACTCTCTTTCGATCCATCCGCTCATTTTCGTTGGCAGTTCGTCAGGGCCGAGCAGCGCGGGGCGGAATCGTCGAACCTCCGATCTCAGCTATACGTGCATAGGACGGTGAGTCGGCCGGGACTATTCGTCGCTGATCGGCGGATCGCAGCTTCATTGCCAAGCATCCAGAACCTGTAGAAGATACAGCGGAGAGTCCGTCCGCGACAGTAAAAAGGGCTTTCAGTGCACCGCGGTGAAGACGGGCCACGATCTGGCCGTCTTCGCTGCACGTCAGGCTGAGGTCGCCGCTTTGCGAGGTGGGAAGAAGTAAGCGGGTGCGACACCGAAATGGTCCGCCAACACAGGGGGATGGGTTTGTGCCACAACAATGAGGGGCAGGAGATGACGCACCCCGACGGGAAAATCTCTTCCAGCTCCAGCTGAACAAGCTATTCAACGCATCCACGAACCGACTGACCAATCGAAGCGTCGTCAACGCCCTCCTGACACGCAATTGTCGGACCACCGTCGTGGCTCCCGATGCTGGGTACAGCCAAGCTCGCAGGTGGTCTCGGCGTTGATCGCCCTGTTTGGTGGTCGGTCTCCGTCCCGGCACCGCTGTCTAGCGGAAACGGTAGATACTTTCGATGAACACCCGGTCACGAGCACGACACTGGGTGGGTGCAACGCGCGCAGTCCGCTTGCGCTGCCAAGCAGCGTTTCGGACTCCGCTGCGTGTGGCTGATCCATCAGAGGGAATGCCTTGCTGAGTGGTCGGGGTCTACGTCAATCCGTTGCTCAACATCGCGCACAAATATTGCTTCGTCGCCAGACTAGGCAGATCACAGTGGCTCGGTGGTTCTTACCTTCGGCGCGCTTACGGTCGTAACACATACGAGACAGCAGATCGCGCGGTGCTGCGAACGCCGAAAGATACATGGCGCGTTTGAGTCTGGCATTTCCGCCATACCGGTGGTGTTCATCTTTGATCGAAGCTCCCGATCTATGAGTTCACGGTGCGATGCCCGCGTAGACGGCAGATGGCCGGCGTTGGCGAACCTGTCGATTCGGAGATCTCGACGAGCATCGTGACCGAGGTGCGACAACCGACACCAGGCAGAGACATCGGGATCGGCCCGTCAGGATGCTTGCCCAACTCGGTTTCGAACTGTTCTGCGGGCTCGGCCCATGCACGCCGCACCATGCAGCAAGGTTTCGGCACCTTCCGGTGAACGACTCGAAGCACGTCGGCGACCGTGCGATCTGACTTCAACAGGTCGAGGACTTTTCGGCGGAATTCGGGTGGATAGCGCCGAGGCATCGTGGACCTCTCTCGGGCGCATCAATTCCTGAAGTTTACGAACGAACTCAGGAAAACTCGTGGCACATCAAAGTCTCCGGACACTCCGGTGCGATTCAGTTAGCGAGTTGCAAACTATCCAAGTTCAGCGGTCGTCGATCGACTGGTTTCCGGACCAGCAAGCGCCGCAACGGTTCCAAGGAGTGCGACGGCCACACAAATCCACACTGCGGGTTGCCAGGAGTGCGAGCCGGAACTTATCGCCTGCGCGATGGTAGGCGCAAATCCGGAGGCGAGAAGCCCGAGCATAAGACCGACCGCCATACCCGTGTATCGCACCTTGGACGGGAACTGTTCAGCGTAATACGCCCCGCCTGAACCTATTGCCATGCTGTAGAAAACGCCGATGCCGACGATTCCAGAACCCACCACAAGTGGTAGGTTGCCGTCATCAATAGCTGCAAAGAGAACGAAAAGCGTTGCACTACTTCCTAAAGCACCGACTATGTAAATAGGCCGGCGGCCGAAACGATCCGCCAACAGCCCAACAGCCGGTGCCATTATTGCGGCCCCGATATTTCCTACTGACACAACTGTGAGCATCGCCACCCCGGAGATCCCTCCGTACTGACTGACATAGCTTAGCGTGAACACATTGAAGATCGTCCCAACCACATTGATGGCACTGCACATTGTTACTCGCAGCGTTGCGGGCCAATGATCACGGACGAGTGTCACGATCGGAATTCCGCTGGCCGCATCGCGTGCACGTGTCTGCTTGAATGTTTCAGTCTCTTCCACGTTTCGCCGCAGGAAAAATGCCACGACAGTCAAGACGCCGCTGAACAAAAAGGGAAGTCGCCACCCCCAGGATAGGAGTTGATCCTCGGGAAGCGTTGCGATGGGAATGAAAACCAGAGTTCCCAGCGACATTCCCAACTGCATTCCGCTCATCGAGAACGCTGTGTAGAAGGCACGTTTGTTGTCTGGTGCATGCTCGACAGTAAGGCTGCTCGAGCCGGGCACCTCTCCTCCCGCAGAAATGCCTTGAAGAAGGCGGAGGATAATCAACAATATCGGAGCCGCGACCCCAATTGAGTGATACGAGGGAAGTAACCCGAGGGCAAAGGTAGCGCCACCCATCGTACCGATCGTGAGTATCAGTGCAATCCGCCGACCAAATCTGTCGCCGATATGACCCCAGAATACCGCGCCGAATGGACGTGCCACGTAGGCAACACCAAAGGTCGCAATAGCGGTCAAGATTCCTAACTCACCAGCGAGGTTGGGAAAGAATACTTTGTTGAAGACGAGCGCAGCTGCTGCTCCATAGATTATGAAGTCATAATATTCGAGAGCGCTGCCAAAGAATCCGGAGATGGCCGCGCGACGCACCTTCGCGTTATTTTGCACTTTAACTTCGGTGATGGACAATATTTACTCCATGTTAGCGACGCTGCGAGTTTCCTCAGAGCGTAATCGGGTTCAATCGGATTGATTGAGTTCCCACCGTGGATCCGAATGTCACGGCATACAGGCCGTCGGGCCCTCCGTTGTAGATGATTTTTGTTCCAAGTTTTTCAGGGTCGGCCACGTCGCCAAGCCACCTTTGTAAATCCGCTTTTCTCCCGCCGATTTCGATTGAAATGACGCCGGTAGCTCGAACGTCGCCCGTCCCCTCTTGTGGAAGTGTTGCGCTCGCATGCCCACTCAAGTCAGGGACGTAGTAGATATTCGGTTTTCCCAATCGCCACGAATTCCAGAAGTCAGGTGCGTGCACTGTCCCAGAAGTGGCACGCGCTGCTTCCATAGGCACCTTGCCGCCATCGATTCCTTGTCTTGGCGTAATCCCACGATGCTGTGCAAAGGCTTCGATTTCATCGAGAGAATCACTTCGCAGACACAGTCCGGCGAAGCAGTCGCCTTTCGCGGTCTGGCGCTCCAACTCCAACGCCATCGGGCTACGATCGGCAATCATCCGATGTTCGATGATGCTCTCGACCTCGATGTAGACGTGTTCGCCCAGTGAGAGAATCTTCTGCCCTAGACCCAGCCCTGGAAAGTAGCCGCCGTCTGTGGATCCAATGCCCGTAGATTGGCTCAGCTCGACCGTCGTCCGGTAGAGGTTGTCCGACCAAACTGCTATGTGGTCAAGAGTGATCACAAATATCTCCCATGAATTGTGTTTCGTCGATTCGCGGTGCACAGCCGATGAGTTGTGAACTCACCGTGTGGTGACTCGAATGCGCTCCTGGAAACCGCGGGCGTACTGCTGCGGGTGACGGACTGGTACTTCGAGTTCGAAAGCTGCTCGTTGAGCCCAGTTCGGATTTCGCAGTAACTCCCTGGCTAAAAACACAGCGTCTGCCTGTCCTGAAGCAACAATCTGCTCAGCCTGATAGGGCTCGGTTATCAATCCCACCGCCGCGGTGGGCATTCCGCTCTCTACTCGAATTTTCTCAGCAAAAGGCACCTGATAGTTCGGGCCCACCGTGATCTTTACGTCGGGTGTGATTCCGCCGGTCGATACGTCGAACAGATCGACACCTCGATCGCCGAGAACACGCGCAAGGGACACGGAATCAGCACTCGTCCACCCCTCCCGTTCGTCGTCTGTGTCACCACCGAGCCAGTCAGTGGCCGAGGTCCGAAAGAACAGTGGCTTATCGTCCGGCCACACCCGCCGGACTGCGTCGACGACCTCTACTGCGAATCTTGTTCGGTTCTCCCACGAGCCGCCGTAGCGGTCGCTCCGTTGGTTTGTCAGCGGCGAGAGGAATTGATGAATCAAATAACCATGTGCCCCGTGCAGTTCCAGCACGTCGAAACCTGCATCACGCGCAAGACGTGCGCTTCTCGCGAAATCAGTTACCAGAGATTCGATCTCTTCAATCGCCAATTCCCTGGGCGCAGGAATTCGGCCGAAGGGCTCAGCGCTCGGTGCAACCCGCTCCCATTCCTGTTCTACGTATGGACTGTCTGACCATGGCCGACCAGTGGCGGCCTTGCGGCCAGCGTGCACAAGTTGGATTCCGACAGCAGTGCCGTATTTGTGCAGGAAGTCGATAGTGCGACGGTGTGATCGCCCTTGCTGATCGTTCCAAAGCCCTAGGTCGTACTCGCTGCTGCGTCCATCCGGACGGATCGATGTCGCTTCAACCATGGCGAGACCTACGCCGCCGACCGAGCGTGCAGCAAAGTGCTGAAAATGCCAGTCCGTCGAAGCTCCTGTATCGGGTCCTGAGGGTTCGGACGCGAACTGCATCATCGGTGACATCCAGATTCGGTTCTCGAATGTCATTCCGCGCAACGTGAACAGATCAAACAGCCCGGTCATGACACGTCTGCCGGATATAGCTCGTGACAGAGGAAGGCTCTTCCGTTTTCTGCCAGTACGGTTCTGTCCAGTCCGCAACTATCCACGAATTCAGACACCCGGGTTTCAGCCATGTCGAAGGGGTAGTCGGTTCCACACACGATTCGCTTCTTGTCCGCTTGTTTTCTCAACAAGGCAAGAGCATCGACATCGTGGGTCACCGTGTCGAAGTAGGGTTCGTGAAACAACTCTCGCGGGTTTCGTGTGCTGCCGGCCCGCACGTCCGGCCGCGCGTGCCAGGCATGGGACCAACGGCCGAGAAGGTCGGGAGCGCACCCTCCGCCATGGACGAAGCAAATCCGGAGATCGGGAAGCTCCTCCAGCACCCCACCGAGAATGCTTGACGCCACGGCTGTGGCGGTCTCGACTGGATTACCGATCAGATTGGCGAGGTAGTACTGCGGCCATTCTGGTTTCGGCAATTGCATTGGGTGAATCAGGACCGCCAGACCGTGGTTTGATGCTGATCGCAAAATGGAACGCAAGATTCCTGTATCGAGCGAGGAGCCGTGCAGTAGCGGAGGGATCGCGATACCGGACAGTATCTGCTCCTGTGCGATCGAAGCCATTTGGCGATCTGCTGCGGCAGCGTCGTCGAGCCGGACCGATCCCAACCCGGCGAGACGGCCGGACGACTCGCTGACCACTCGGGCCAGGCTTTCGTTGTACGTATCGATGTACTCCTCGGCCGCAGAATTCACCGCGAATGCAAATGGCGGAGGTGAGAGCGCGCGCAACGCAACATTGTTGCTGTCCATGTCGGCGACTATGGCGTCAACGTCACTCATTGCTTCGGTGCGTATCGACAGCGGGAGATCACCGAGGAACAGTTCACCTCCGTTGTCGCGCATCCCACCAAAAGGGGAGCCCGGTGGAAGTTCGAATAGTTCGGTCGGCAACCAATGGGCGTGGATATCAACCAAATCGGCAGTCACGATCCTCTCACCGGCCGTGGCTCGTTCTCCGAATTCATGTGTTCAACGGTGGTGAAGATCAGTTCGGAGTCACCGATGTTCTCGATATCATGTAGCAGGTATTCTCCTGCGGCGAAGTGGAAATGGCGCGTTTCGCCGACGCTGTACGAAACATCCCTCGTGGTGCCGTCGAACGTATGTTGGCGACTGATACCAGCGTTGACCGCTGTCCAGAAGTAGTCCAGGACGTGGCGATGCGCGTGCCAGCGCTCGCCCGGCGCCAATCGAATCTCCCAGACGCGAACTCGGTCGTTTTCGCTGAGCAGTCTCGACCCTACTTCGCCGTCGAAGGCGTGAGTGTCGAACTCGGCGCGGAGTTCGTCGGACCATCCATCAAAATTCTCACCGATCAAAGTGCCGGCTAGGGGAAGATCACTCAGAAAACTATTCGGGGACATAGCAATTCCTCTCTCTTTGCTGTTAGCGGCCCGGGCCGTAGAGACCGAATCGAAGATCCTTGTCGCCCGGTGTCCAGGTATTGGCGAACTGTGATCTCTCACCCATTGCTTTTACTCGTGTCAGAAGATTGTTACTGAGCTCGAGTTGACCGGGCTCCCATTTCTCCAGCGCCTCGGGCACATTTCCCGAGGAGGCAGTGAGAGCTTCGCTCAGAGCCCAAGCGTCGGCTGCAGCTTTCGCGGTTCCCGCCGCGGCGTGAGGTCTGGCACCGCACGCAGCGTCGCCGATGAGTGCAACTCGGCCGCTGGCCATCTTCGATGCTCTGGAGTCCCACACCACCTGTATGAATGGGGCGTCGGTTGAAGTTACCAATTCTGCCGCTGCCGGCGCGAGAAGCCTGGCTGCCGCATCGCGCATCTCGTCCACGTATCGGTCCTGCACTTGATGCGGATGAACGGATACCTTTCCCTGGAATCCTCTTTTGTCCGTGAGCATCTCGTCCAGATCTGGGCCAGCAGGGACATTCCGGTACCAGACGTAGTTCATCAATCGATCGCCCGCACCGGCACCTCTCTCACTGGGAATGGGGTACATCGTGATTTGCGAATGCGGAATGATGTTGTAGGTGATGGCGTTCCGTAGAATACCGGCCGTCTCCGCAGACAACTGTGATTCATCAACAGTTCCACGCCACCCGATATATCCCGAATAATCCAGCGTGACGTCAGGATCGATGCGCGCGCGGTTAACAGATGTAACTCCGTCCGCGATCACAACGAGCGAGGCCTTCTCACGGCGACCACTGACGAACCTGACGGTGACCGAATCCTCATCCTGCTCGAATCCGCATCCGAACTCGCCGAGGTGGTAGTGCTCGCGGCCGAAGTCAGCGAGCAAAGCGCGGTAGAAGGTTCCCCAGGACGTGTGTGCCCATGATCGGGCGTCGCGGTCAACGATGCGGTTACCGTCTTCGATGTACTGCACCCAATCCGTCGTCGTGCTGACATCTTCCGGACGCTGCGAACTCCGTTCTCGAAACCACCGGAGAGTATCCGGTTGTAGAACGATCCCTCCACCGCGACCGTCCAGATCAGATGCGGTTCGTTCGAAAACGTCGACCTCGAATCCGAGATCCTGAAGAAGTAGTGCTGCAGTCAAGCCCCCGATCGATCCTCCAATGACCACTGCTCGCGATCCAGAGTATGTGCTCACTTCGAAATTCCTTTCACTGTTGGGTGTTCGAGCGGAGCCTCAGGCATTGTGTCCGTGGGCAGTTCGGCGTCGCGTGTTTCGGGTGCGAAGTACAGTCCGATGAGCGAGATGACTCCGGTAGAAGCCAGCACTGCCGTTGCTATGCCGAGGTTGCCTCCAAACCATGACGTGGCGATCACTCCGGCGACGAGGGGTCCAGCGGCAGTGATGTATCGACCGATACTGTTCGCGAGAGCGATTCCGCTCGCTCGCATGCTCGGAGCGAACATCTCTGGGCCGTAGACGAAATTCCCGGATAGCGCCCCGAAGAGTCCGAACCCGACGATCGGCAACACGAACAGGTATGTGGTGTAGGAATGCTCGAACGGGAAGAGGTAGGCGATGCTGACGCCGGATACCACAAAACTCACCAAGAATGCCTTGCGTCGGCCGATCCAATCGGCAAGGAATCCCCACGACGCGTACCCGAGTATTCCTCCGGCGTTGAACATCATCGATGAAATTGCCACGCGGTGGTTGGCGATTTCGGCTGACAATGACTCGGCGGACGCAACATTGCGAATGATTTGTGGATACCACGTCGATACGCTCCAGAAAGCAAGCAGCGCGCCAGTGGCGAGAGCTGTGCAGATGAGCGTCGCGCGTAGGTGCGGTGGTGATAATAGGCGTCGCAAGACGAACCGATCTTCAGCGCTTCGCACGGCGTTCTTCTTGCGCTCTTTTCGCGTTGCGATAACCGTTTTAATCTCTTCAGGCTCAGGCACGTAGCGGCGTAGGAACCAGACCAAGAACGCTGGAACGACGGCTAGAACGAGCATGAAACGCCATCCTTGCTCGCTGAGCATGCTGTAGGCGAGCGCAGCGATGAAGAATCCTCCGGCGTAGCCCGACATCATGACTCCACATGCGCGGGCGCGGTATTGGTTGCGCCAGACTTCGGCGACGAGTGCGGCACCGACCGGTGCCTCGACTCCTGAGCCCAGACCTGCAATGAACCGGAGAATTCCGAGCTGCCACCATGTATCCGCGAATGCGGCGAGAGCAGTGAAGAGCGCGTAGGTCAGAATTCCTATGGAGAGGACTCGAACTCGGCCGAAGTAGTCGGCCAGGACCCCGAATAGGATTCCGCCTGTTGCCCATCCAGCGAGAAACAGAGCAACGGTCAGACCACCGTAGAGTCCGATGTTGCCGGAATTGACACCGATGCTTGAGTTGGGAAGAAGTTCAGTCATGGCGGGCCCGAGGACCAACGAGTAGAGGCTACCGGCGAATCCGTCGAGCGCCCAACCCATTGTGGTTCCGAACAACACGAGCCATTGCATGCGGGTGATCTGTTGTCGCCAACCCGGGGCGGGGGGCGAACCGTCGTTCTGTGTCACTGTGTGCTCCGTTTTCAGGGTGCAGTAGGTGGGCAGCGATCAGTTAAGGCGGTCAGGTGTTTCCGATCCGTACCAATCGACGTCGCTGTCGGCGATGCGTACGACGATGGTTTTGCTCCACGTGAAGTCATCGAAAGATTCAGTGCCGGCATCTTTTCCGGTGCCTGATTCTTTGATTCCGCCCCAAGGCAGGGATGGTTCGAGGCGATGATGGTCGTTCACCCAGACCATGCCGGATTCAATGGATTCCGCGACGCGGTGGCCTCGGGCGATCTCGCGTGTCCACACGGCGGCTCCGAGGCCGAACCGGTTGTCGTTGGCCATCTCGATGGCTTCTGCCTCCGTGTCGAAGGGCACCACCACTGCGACAGGTCCGAATATCTCTTCTTGCGCGACACGCATTGAATTGGTTGCGTCAGCGAACACCGTGGGCGCGATGAAGAATCCTTCTCGAAGTGCGTCAGGAAGGTTTGGAATAACGCCCCCAGCGGCTAGTCGCGCTCCCTCTTGCACTCCTATTGCGATGTAGTCCAATACTTTTCGTCGTTGGTTGTCGCTGATTACCGGACCCATTTGTGTCGATGCGAGCGATGGATCTCCAATGCGGATCGCGTTGGCACGGGCAGTCAAGGCCGTCACGAATTCTTCGTACCGTCCGCGCTGCACGAGAAAACGAGCGCCGGCGACACATGACTGTCCGGACGCGACGAATGCCGCGAAGGCAGCCCCTTCTGCCGCAGCCACTGGGTCGTAGTCATCGAATACGATAACCGGCGTCTTACCGCCCAATTCGGCGGTGATGCGCGCAAATCTGGACGCGGTGGACACTGCTGCAGAACGGCCTGCTTCGGTGCCCCCCGTGAGCGTAATTTTGGCGATACCAGCATGCTCGCTGAGGCCGATGCCAGCCTCTCGTCCGCCGGTTACGACGTTGATTACTCCATCTGGAACGCCTGCTTCGCTGACGATCTTGGCGATTTTAAGGGTGGTCAGAGGAGTGAGTTCGGATGGCTTGATCACTACGGTGTTTCCTGTTGCCAAAGCTGCGGACAGGCTTCGTGCAAGAATCAGCGCAGGGTGGTTGAACGGTGTGATTATCCCGCAGACCCCGAGCGGCGACCGCTTCTGATAGGTCAGATACGGCCCATCACCCGGCAGGACCGCATTGCGCTGCGCTGCAAGTAGTCCGGCGTTGTAGCGGAACCATTCGGGCACTCGGGAGAGTTGGGCACGGGTCTCGGTGATCGGGCGCCCATTGTTCTGCGTCTCGAGCGTGAATAGTTCTTCGCTTGCCGCTTCCAGCGCGTCAGCTGCCCGGAGGAGTACCTTTGCGCGCTCGGTCCGAGACATTCTCGGCCATGGGCCGGAGTCGAAAGCCGCGCGGGCGATCGCCACCGCATTGTCGACGTCAACTCGAATACCGTCCGGCACAGTCGCGATCTGTTCACCCGTCGCCGGGTTGATGATGGTTAGTGTGGAGCCACTGTTAGCGGGGATGTCTTTTCCGCCGATGAACATCGAGTACTCGATCATTTGAGGTCTCGTTTCGCTGTCTTGGGAGTCGTTAGTTATTTGATTCTGCGATCCAGATCACAAAGTAGATATATTGATACCGACACAAAAATCGAGAATGGGTGTGTCTGCACACACTCCACTTGGTCTGTCAGGAGGATTGAAAAGTGGAAAAGCAACCCGAACTCGGGCAGTGGCTGGACGCTGTGCGGACGATCACCCAGACTGTCGCCACCGCCCAGCCGCTGCCGGACGTGCTGGATTTGATCGCAGAGACTGCGGTCAGATTGATGGAGTACGACTTCTGCGGCGTACTTCTCCCCGATCCTGCTCGTAAGAAGCTGACGATCAAAGGGTGGAGCGGGCTCTCGTCGGAGTACGTGGCTAATATCAACGCTGATCGGCCCGTTCGACTCGACCAGGATCCCTTTTTTGAAGCGCCGTCGAGCACTGCGTTCAGGGAGGGACGAGCAGTCTCGATCAGCGACATCGCCGCAGCGCCGCAGTTCGCACCGTGGGGCGGCGTCGCAAGGGAACAGGGCTATCGTTCCATGATTTCGGTGCCGCTGATCGAGTCCGCAACGTCCGTAATCGGCACATTGAACTGCTACCGTGCGGGCGCCCACTCCTTCTCCGGGCCGGAGATTCGCCTGCTGACGATGCTCGCCGATCAGGCTGCGATCGCCCTGACCACCGCCCGACTGCGCGACTCCGAAGCACGCCGAATCAACGAGCTCGAGATACTCAACCATGAACTCCATGAGCAGCGAGACCTCCTGGAGAAATCCGAAGAAATCCATCACAAGTTCACCGAGATTGCGCTGAGAGGGGGTGGAATCTCTGGCATCGCAACCGCATTGTCAATTTTGATCTCACGACCGATCTCCATCGAGGATGCACACGGGACAACCATCGGGCACTCGGCTGGTGCTTCCGACGTGCCTCAAACCGACAGTTACCGAATGCACCCAGTACTACTGTCGGAATCAGAAGTTGCCAAGATCTGGGTTGGAGAACGGGAGGCGTCACTGACGCCACTCGAGAAGAGGGCAATCGAACATGCGAGCGTGGTGACATCACTCGAGATTCTCCGAATACGTACCGCAGACGAGGTGCAGTGGCGGCTCCACGGAGCCGTATTGAACGATCTCCTCAGCGGAGAAGCATCAGCAATGTCCACCGTCGTGGAACGGGCGCAACGACTCGGTCACGATCTCTCTGTTCCACACACCATCATAGCGATATCCCTGACCCCGACAGCCCCCGCAGAGATGAATACTTCTCTGCAGCAAGCACTTCGGCGCATTTCGTCTTTCATCAGAGAACGCACCCCCCTTCCGCTCGCAGCAGTGCATCACGACCGGATAGTCATACTATTTCCAACATTTCTCGCTCCGACACCAAACGACATCTCGCAGGTGTCCGAGAGAATCCGGACACTCGCAGGGTCTATCCGCCCACGAGCGGTCGCAACAGCAGCAGTCACCGGACCGTGCACTCTGGAATCGTATGCGAAGGGCTATCGATCGACAGCGGGGGCGCTTGATATGTTAGCCATGGCTGGCGGAGTCGGGACTACCTTATCTCTAGACGACCTAGGTTTGGTGGGCCTACTGCTTCAACTCGACGACACCGACCAACTCTCCCGATATGCCGATCGAACACTTGGACCAATCCGAAGTCACGACGAGAGTCGGGGCACAAATCTCATCGAAACGCTACGAACCTATTTTGCCCACGATCTTGACGCCGGCAAAACTGCAAGAGCACTGCACGTTCATCCCAACACCGTCGCCCAAAGATTGCGAAGAGTGCGCGCGTTGACCGGGCTTGATCTGAATCATCCGCCCCAATCCATGGAGATCGCGGTAGCCCTAACCCTCAATGACATTGTCCAAACACGCTGATCAACAGAACTGACGTGCCTGTAGCTTCACTTCCCGAAAACCCTTGGAAGCAGCCTTTTTCATGACTCCTTCTGTCGCCCAATATTTTCGCCGCGCGGTTGCCTCGGCCACGGGGCGAGCGTACTTCGAATGTTCGGCAACTAGCCGGCCACCACCAGATAGGAGTTTCGCAGGTCCTGTGTGCCGAAGGCAGCTCCGGGAACAGCAGGCTGGGCAGTACGGAACCGCTCGGGCTGCTACTGAAATCGAGTCCTCGCAGTTGTTGATCGACCAGCCGACGACTCTGCGACTGAATGTGACCAACACCGCGCAGCAGTACACGTTTCCTGCGCAGGTTTGATACCCACTCGCGATGGAGAAAGACCTGTTCGCCGGCTGGTGGCATCTCAGCGCCGGGCTCGGCGCCGCACGGTTGAACTAACTACAGGGATGCCTGGGACTTCACGGCGCCCTCGGTGCGACAGTGCTCTTGTGCAAGCCAGCCGAACCGAAGCGAAAGGATCATCGAACGCAATCACGACTATCTGGGGACCTAGTTTGTACTCGCGGCGTTCGTTCAGCGGATCCGACGAGTTCAATCTTCACGATCAAAGGGTCACCGCAACAATACAGTTGAATGAGGTGCGAGTGCGAAGGTCGGTCAGTCGGGCATACCGAAGAAGCCGAAATGTAGCGACTATGGCGAGATGGGGAGTGAAACAGCGCCATCTCCCGCGCCGCCGGGAAGGCCCCGCGATCGGTTTTCACACTCCCCAAGTATCACGGGGTATTGCACGTAGCACACAAGCGCGTTCCGCTCATTTAATTCCTGATGAGCGTGAGTCGATCTCGCGGGCAACAGCCTCGGCGATTCCGTACGCCAAACAGCGTCAGCTCATGGGCGTGCGTTCTCCACTGTGAGTGGGAATATCAACAAGAATTTTGGACGGCACACCTGCCGAGCTGCGGCCGCACAGGAACATTCGGACCAAACAACCCAAATCGTGCTTATTGCAACGATTCCCAGCTCTTCGTGATACGGCGTTGTCGATGCTCGAGGACGAGTGGTCGCCGGATATCTGAGTCTCCGGAGGAAACGAGCCCCCGTACGTCGGCGACACTGCCGCATCAACCCAGCCTGCGGATCTTAACAACTAGGCAGTGCTCCCCCGTCGGTGTACCCAATTACGACACGATCAGCGAGCAGTGGAAGGATTTTGGCCGTGCCGATAGATGTGAAGTGCGACGATGTCCGGTGAGCTTCGAAGCCTGCCTCGTCGATATACATCTCGAGGATCGTTATGTGTAGCGAATTCTCGACGTTGCGGAAGTACTCGTAGCCGAGATTGGCCGGCTCCTTTCGGCTTGCCTCAGCGAGTTGGGCCAGATGGCCGAGCGCCTCGTCCGCGGTTTCCTCGTCCAGCCGGTATGCGGCGACTACCCGAAAGTTCGACGTAGCATGCCGTGCATTCTCGGTCACGAAACGTCCTCTCTAGTAGTAGATTACGAGCAACAATCAGGACCGGACTGCAAATCAACGACGACTACGTTCGGTACGAGTCCTGACGCCTACTGACGCTTTTCGTGCGGTCGATTCAAGTCTCATCGGGGGGTCAACGTGTACTTCGTGGACAAAAACTCGCGAATTCCTTCGAAGCCACCTTCTCTTCCGATCCCCGAATGCTTGATGCCGCCGAAAGGCGCTGCTGCATTCGAGACGAGACCGGTGTTGAGGCCCATCATCCCGGTTTGAAGTTTTTCTATCATTCGCTGGCTTCGGCCGACGTTCTCTGTGTAGACATAGCTGACCAAGCCGTACTCGGTGTTGTTGGCAATGTGCACGGCCTCGTCCTCGGACGAAAAGCGAGTTATTGCCGGCACTGGTCCGAAGATCTCCTCGTTCACCATCCGAGCTTCAGGCCCGATCTTGTCCATCACGGTCGGTTGAAAGAAGTTCCCTGGGCCGACGATGGCCTGACCGCCGGTGACAATCTCCGCGCCGGTGTCCACCGCGTCAGCGACGAGACCTTCTGTCTTCGCGATGGCTTTCTTGTCGACCAGTGCGCCGATGTCGTAACCTTCGTCGGCCCCACGACCAATTTTCATCGCAGCAACCCTTTTACTTACTCGACGAACGAATTCGTCGGCCACGGAATCGTGTACCAATATGCGGTTTGCGGCGGTACATGCCTGACCTATGTTGCGGAATTTCGCGAGCATCACGCCGTCGACCGCTCGGTCGATATCTGCGTCCTCGAAAACCACGAAGGGTGCGTTGCCGCCGAGTTCCATCGAAGTACGCAATACATTCTGAGGAAGAAACACGCATGATGGCTGCTGCCGGTGCCGGCGGAATCGCTGCGCTACCGTGGATCGCACTGATCCCGCCGCCGTTCCAGGAAGTGGTTTTGGCCAATGTCGTGAACATCTCGGCGTGGGCGATCTCGGCACAGGCAACGGGCAAGTGCTTGGCGCTCAAGTTCGGCGCAACCGGTACATGGTGGCCGCCTGCGATTGGTGTGAACGGCGAGCATCACACCGGATCTGACTGCTACTGAGAGGTGTCATGAAGTTCAATCTCGTGGTGGCCGTGGTTCTTTCGATTGCCTGCGTGGTGATCGTCGGTCAACACACCACAGCCCTGTTGGGTGAGTTCAGTTGGCGGTTGATGCTGTTGGTTCTGTGTCTGATCGCTGCAGTGGCGATCTTGGGGTGGAGAATTCGGGTCCGTCACCAGGAACCAGCAGTGTTCGTCGCCGTCACGTACCTGTCGTTAGGGGCTGTGGTCGCAGTGGCGGAAGCTGCTAGTGGGGATTACACCAGGGCGATCATCATTGCAGTGACTGCGCCGATCATTCCCGGATTCGTCGTCGGTGATCCTCGTACTCGCCGATGGGTCAATCGGATCGCGGGATACTCATCTGACTCACCGAAGATCGGTCATGAGTGAGAACACAGTCTCACCCTGAGATTGAAAAGATTATGGCTCGTTCCGGTTTCGACCGGAACGAGCCATAGTTGG
The DNA here is from genome assembly GCF_003852455.1 of Rhodococcus sp. KBW08. Lineage (NCBI taxonomy): Bacteria > Bacillati > Actinomycetota > Actinomycetes > Mycobacteriales > Nocardiaceae > Rhodococcus > Rhodococcus sp. KBW08. The sequence continues at coordinate 46,072 of NZ_QAJJ01000013.1, read as the reverse complement.
CTCGGGCCCTACCCCATCTGAACCGCTGACTGACCGACCAGCGTCTGAGGTTGACCGCCGGCCAAACCATCACCGTCCGCACCTCTCACAGTGGTTGCTGGGCCACACCGCGGTGGCCGGGGCCCGTTTGGGGGTGTGGTTGGTGGGATGGGTACGAGGTCGTGGAGTCCGGGGAGGCTGTAGGCGGTCGGTCGAGGTGGGTGCGCTAGGCACGGCCTCGGCAGACCCTTGCCAGATATCCATCCTATCGACGGCGAACTCGATCCGCCCCGCGGCACGACTAGGAATGCTGACCGCACCAGCAAACTCGACCAGATCGAAATTTTGGCGTGTGCTCGCCAGCGAGAAGGACCCGAACTCTCGGTACTTCGCCGGGAACCGGCGGCAAGATCGCGCACAAACGACCGGGCCGAAACGATGCCCACGCACGCCGAACGCCATTGGTTCGAAAACATCTCGAATAGATCTCACTCATCCTCGAAGAAGCGCTCACGAATTAAGACAATCGGTCCGGACGATATACCGAGAATTCATCAGAACACGATTCGAGAGACCGTCTCAGCCACCAGTACTGGTTTTTCAACGCCTTCGACTTCAAGTTGTTGGGCTATGACTACCTGAAGCCCACCGTCACGAACTTCGCTGATCGAGATGAAGGAAGAACGCAATCTAACTCTCGCGCCGACTGGCAACGGGTTGACGTATCGAACCTTGTTAGAACCGTAATTCACAACATGTTTCGCGCCGTCGATGGTAAAGATCTCCGCAGCCAATGCAGGCAAGAGGGATAAGCTCAGATAACCGTGAGCGATTGGCCCTCCGAATGGACTTTCACGCCTTGCACGATTGATGTCCGTGTGTATCCACTGATGGTCGCCGGTTGCCTCAGCAAAGAGGTCAACCATGTTTTGCGTAATGAGCTTCCAATCGCTTACCCCCAATTCCTTGCTGCCCGCGGCGCGTAGTTCTTCAACCGAGGTAAATATCCGCATGCTCCTTGAACTCCTTGCCTGTAATGTCAACTTGAGTACTCCATGTACCGGTACGCTTCTGAGCCAACGAAGTCGATCGCCACACCTATGAAGTCGATAAACGAGTTCCACACCGCTGTATCGCCATGAACTGCCAACTCAGTGCGCGAAGAACGACCGATCGAGCCCGGACCTGCAATTTAGGTCAAATCTACTGCTAATTTTTTCATTCTACTGCAGCGTGTCGAATTTGATACGCCTCCCGGACTCGCGCTTTCGTGTTCAATTCGTCGCACCCGGAGTCGGTAGAAGTAAGGGCGAGACGTAAACTACGATGACCGTTTTCATCGACCGGATTATCATATCTTCGGCTGTAGTGTCTTCTTTTCAAACATTACTTTCGATCGACAGCGCGCGTACCGCAATCCGGAGAAGGTTGTCCACAACAAAAAAGAGCTGTTCTGATGACCACTACTTGCGAAACTTTACCTTATCCCTACGGACCATCCGCCGACCAGTTCCCAGGGCGGACACCGCTTGACTGTAGGTTACACGTCGCAGTTGCCGGAGAGCGCGTCGGAGATGACTCGAATTCATATCAGCGACCCACCGTCGGACCTCCTCGCCGATGACGCGACGGTATACCGCCGATCAGAATCTTCACGTCAGAACCTTCGCGCCTCACAGGGCCGCATTATCCATTGGCAGTTGAACCCCGTTCGGCAGGGAAGTGAAGATGGCACTGTTCCATACCAGCGACTAACTCGACCTAATCTGAGGCTTGTGACCAAATAGCCGATGGAGTACGAGTTCTCACTTCGGAAGCCCCGCCCCGTGATAGTGAGATCGTCGGCCTGAACAGATGGCGACTACATCAGCCAAGGGACCGCTCCAGCTCGATCTTCAGACTAGACAGCGACAGCACGCATTGTTTCAGAACAGTGGTTTGGCCGAACAACAGTGCCGACGTTGTTCCGTCAACGAAGTTGCAACTGCGTTACTCAGTTCTGCCAGTGAACAATGCACGAAGATCGTTTACTGGCGCGAAAAGCAAATCATCAAAACCGACGCACCTCTGAAGCCCATTTCTGGCCATGTACACGGAGTGTCCGCACTAGGTCCTCCCGCCGCTGCGCGATCGCGGAGGGAGTGGCAATCACTCCTACTGCAGCAACTACACGGTCGCCTTCGCGCACGGCGATGGCAATACCTTCGCCGGCGTCTGACACACCCGGAGCCACACATAGACCAGTTCGCTGAATCTCCGGAAGCGCGACAAGGAAGCGATCGGCAAGCACTCGCTCTGCATCACAGAGACTCGCAAGATACGACCAAAGATCCCGACGATCCATGCCAGCAAGTAACACCCATCCTGCCGAAGTTCGGATCAGCGATCTACGGACATAGTTTTCTGCCAGATACGCGTAGCGAGGATCAGATGAGGCGTAGTCGACGTAGAAACCGGAATGCCCCACAGCGATTGCGAGGACGCTCGTGAGTCCCGTTGCGTCACGCAAGTCAACCAGATCGGCTGAGCTAACCGAACTTACCTGCTCTCGTCCGGCAATTCGGTTGAGCAAGTATGTTGCCGCGCCCAGCGTGTAGCGCTTTCCGGCCGCCTCATCGAGGTAGCCAGCCGAAACCAGCCCGCTCACCAAACCTTGGATCGAACTCACCGGAGCATCGATCGATCGGGCGATATCAGAAAGCGTCTGACCTTTGGGCGACCGGGCAGCGAGCTCAAGTATAGAAGCGATTCGATCCACCGTTCGGTGTCGCGGACGAGCTGGCTCGCCCCCAGCCCCAATTTGACTCATGCGGTCTGTCCTAGGTAGCACATCGATCAATCCTAGTCTTACGTATATCGGTAACGACTTCCCTGTTTGCGTAACTCACGCTACGGTGGGCTCCACATGCTCGTGCCCCAGGTCACAGATATTCGAGGGAGTGGTTATGAACACCGGAGACAGCGCACTGAAGGGCCTACGTGTAATCGACTTGACGACGGTGATTATGGGTCCGTTCGCTACCGCAACACTCGCCGACCTCGGCGCGGACGTCGTCAAAGTCGAAAGCCTCGAAGGTGACATGAGTCGGCGGATGGGCAAAGGGCGCCATGAGGGCATGAGCGCCCTTGCCATGAACCTCCACCGCAACAAACGCAGTATCGCAGTCGATCTGGCCTCACAACACGGCCGCAGGATTCTAGACGAACTGGTACGCACAGCAGACGTACTCGTCACCAACTTACGCCCACGTTCAAGAACGAAACTCGGCATCTCGTACGAACGCCTCTCGGCCATCAACCCCAAACTGATCCTGTGCACAGCACAGGCGTACGGATCGCTTACGGACAAGCGCGATTACCCTGCCTACGACGACATCGTCCAAGCCGCCTCCGGATCCGCCAAGATTGAAGAGCTTGTCGACGGCACACCCCGATACTCTCCACACGTGATCGCCGACAAGGTTGTCGGCCTGTACATTTGCGTAGCTGTCACAGCCGCGATCATCGAAAAGCACGCGACGGGCCGCGGCCAAGAAGTCGATGTTCCCATGATCGATTCGATGATCGGCTTCAACCTCGTCGAACACTTCGGCGGGCGCACTTTCGACCCCCCCATTGGCGAATTCGGTTGGTCGAGAGTTCTTACCCCAGAACGGGTTCCACACCGTACGGCGGATGGATGGATTTGCATCATGCCCTATTCCGCCAAGAACTGGGATGACTTCTTCGCGCTGGCCGAACGTCCGGACCTCACTGGTGATCCGCGCTTTGCGTCGATCAGTGACCGCCATCGTTCGATGGGAGACCTGATGACCGTAATTCGCGACGCGGCACCTCGGCATACCACCGGCGAATGGCTCGAACTGTGCAGCGCGCGCAACATCCCTGCCGCCGATCTGTTCGATCTCACCGATGCCCCGGCAGATGATTACGTGGTCGGGCAAGGACTCGTCACACGTCGAGAACATCCCACGGAGGGTGTGTACAACTCAACCCGCACTCCGATCCGAATGAGCCGCACCCCCGTGCAGTTCGTTCGCCACGCTCCGGATCTCGGAGAGCATACGGTTGAGATTCTCGAAGAAGTCGGCTACTCCCGTACCGCGATTAGGGAACTCAGCGACTCAGGTGCCATCGGAATTTCAGAGATGGCGGACGTCACGTCGTAACCGTCCGCGAGAGCCAGAAGTACCACGTCGCGACTCAGTCTCTCGCGGTACCAAACTGGGGCGCATCTCCCCGAGCAGATCGTCCGCAACGATCCGTTGATCGACTGAAAATCACCCAAATATTATCCACATCACCGATGTATCAGGAGTAGAAGTGGGATTACCTAAGGTAGCAGACAAAGAAGGAATCCGATGGATCACGTTCAATCGGCCAGAGATTCGCAACGCCCTCACTGTCGAAGATCTTCGCTTAGTGCAGGAGTCCGTCTCTGAGAGCAACAAGGACATCCGAGCGATAGTGATAACCGGCACTGGAGACCTCGCTTTTACGGCCGGCATGCATATTGAGACCTTTTCTGGAATCACCGTCGATCAAGCGCGTGAAAGAATCACGGCCATCCGTGACTGCGTCGGTGCCGTCCGGCTTTGTCCCAAGCCGACGATTGCCGCGGTCAACGGCGTCTGCATCGGAGCTGGATTTGAAATGGCTCTCGCATGCGATATCCGAATTGCGCACCCTTCAGTACGATTCGGCCTACCCGAGGTGAAGCTTGGGATACCCTCCGTGGTTGATGCGTCCCTCCTGCAACATCATGTCGGACTATCCAAAGCCAAAGAAATCATCCTCACTGGAGACCTGTTCGGAATCGACGATTGCACGACATCACCACTATTCAACAAAATCGTGGCGCCCGAAGCTGTCATTGCAGAGGCTCATCGCACAGCTGGGAAATTGTCTGAGCACACCGCCGAAGTCATCGCGGCACAAAAAATCTTGTTCGAAACATGGCTCAACACAAGCTTGCAAGAAGGAATCGATATTAGTGTCGATATTTTTGCGGAACTGTTTTCCAACCAAACGACCCACGACGCAATCGCACGATATGCGCCAAGCGCGGCGAATCGGAAGAACTGAAACTCTTTATCTGCTATTCGCAACGCAACCGGGTGCAGACGACAATATCGTTTCCGAAGACGAGGTAACACCATGCTCAATGGTCGGACAGCGGTAATCACCGGCGGTGCCCGAGGTCTCGGTCTGGAAATCGCCCGAACCTACGCTGAACAGGCGAACCGTCGGAGGTTGCATCAGTCGCCCTTTTCTATGCATCGGACTTATCGTCCTACATGACTGGCACTGTCGCCGAAGTTGCCGCGCGACGACATATTTAGATCTACTCTTAACACCCGTCGCCGAGTATGAATTCGCCTCCCGGATGGACGCGACGCCCCCTCCACTCCGAACTGTTACCAATATCTTAAATAGGAAATTTAAGGCCACGAACACATAATGCTATATAGATCATTAGCAATAAAATACGCTACAATTCACAACCACCGAAAGGCTCAAAGGTGACTGAGCACGCAGCCCCCTCATCAAAGTCCCGGCGAACTGCACTACTCGCTTCTGGCGCAGGAACCATCATCGAATGGTACGACTACGTCGTATACGGTTTCGTGGCAGTCACAATGGCCACTCTGTTCTTCGATACTGAGGATCCGGGAAGCGCTGTGCTGTATTCACTGGCAGTGTTCGGCGTATCATTTCTCTGCCGACCGCTGGGAGGAGTGATCTTCGGACATATCGCTGATCGATACGGACGCCGACCAGCCCTAACCATATCGGTGATCGGAATAGCGGTATTCAGCGCCCTTATGGGCTTCCTTCCGGTATATGGGCATGTCGGCATTCTCGCTCCCATTCTGCTGGTCATATTGCGCGCAATTCAGGGTGTCGCAGCAGGCGGTGAGCTCGCGAGCGCTGCCGTATACGCCTCAGAAGCCTCCGACGTGAAGCGGCGCGGTTTCGATGTTAGCGTCGTCCTCCTGTGCGTTGTCATCGGAACCACCATCGCTGCAACCGTTTCAGGAATTCTCTACGGACTTCTCTCAGAAGAACAGATGCTTTCCTGGGGTTGGCGGGTGCCATTCTGGTTGTCTATACCGATGGGCTTGGCCGCTTGGATGTTCCGCAGGAAGATGGAAGAGTCTGTCGAGTTTGTGAAGGCTCAGGAAGCAGAGGAAACCACACGCTCTCCAATTCTCAAGGCTTTTTCTGCGCAGCCTCGTAGCGTCATATTGGTGACGGTAATGAGCGTTGGATCATTGGCCGCATACTACATCACTTTCACTTATCTGATCACATACTTCCGGACGCAGGGACTGATGACTGCGACTCAGGCTTCATGGTCAACCGTGATCGCTCTGGTCATCTCTGGGACATCAATTCCATTCTGGGGGAAAATCTCAGACAGAATTGGACGGAAACCAATTTTCGTAGGCTCTACGCTAGGACTCACACTACTCGCCTACCCCATGTTTGTCCTGATGAATCAAGGTTTTGCGTTCGCTCTATTCGCTCAGATCACTCTCGGATTATTTGAAGCAGCGTACCTAAGTGTCCTCCTCACCGCTCCGACCGAGATATTTCGGCCCGCAGTGCGCGTTAGCGGCCTGGCCCTTGCTTACAATCTCGCCGCTGTCGCAAGTGGCGGAATTGCACCATACGTCTCACAGTGGCTTATCAAAATCACCAAGATCGTTGAAGCTCCAGCTTTTTTCCTGACCACGGCGGCTTTGCTTTCCCTCATTGCTGCGACTTTCTTCTACGAAGAAACTGGCGGAAAACCTCTACCGGGGCAAAATGAAGAAGATCGAAAAAATACAAATATTCAAGTAAATCTCAATGAGGCAAGGGTGAATCTGCCTAAATCACACGCATAGCTTGCACACATATCGTTAGAATGGCAACATAACTTCCGAAGGGAACAGAATGAAAGCGTATGCATTAAAATCGCCCGGCAATCGGAAACTTGAGCAGATCCAAATAGGCGACGTCACTCCAACATCTGACCAGGTACTCGTCGATATTACTCACTCGGGCGTGTGTCACTCGGATGTTCATCTGCGTGAGGGCGGCTACGATATGGGCTCGAAAGGAGTCCTGAGCGTCGAAGACCGAGGAGTCCCTTTCCCTCTGATATTGGGGCACGAAATCGCTGGCACAGTTGCCAAGGTCGGTCCCGATGTCACTACTTTGGAGGTTGGGGACAGGGTCGTAGTCTACCCGTGGCTTGGGTGCGGTCAATGCAAGCTATGTACTGCCGGTGACGAAAATCAGTGTCGAGTGATGAGTCAGCCACTCGGCATTGCACAACCCGGAGGGTATGCGGAACAGGTCTTGGTTTCAGCGTCCAAATACTGCATCCCTCTTGGGACACTCGATAGCGCATGGGGTGCCACGTTGTCGTGCTCGGGGCTTACCGCGTATGCCGCAGTGAGGAAAGTACTGCCTCTCGACGCTGAAGAGCACGTCACGATCATCGGGGCTGGTGGTGTCGGGCTTACCGCGGTCGCAGTCTTGACGGCGTTAGGGCACGAGAACATCACCGTGCTCGACAGGACCGCAGCAAATTTTGAGGCGGCCATTGAACTCGGCGCCCGCAGTACATTCCTCACAAACGACACCTCGACTCCGCAGGAAGTCCTGGCGCGGACAGGTGGTCCATCGGCGGCAGTCTTGGACTTCGTGAACTCGGGTGTTACTGCTGCACTTGCATTTACACTATTGGACAAGGCTGGAACCATGGTTCAAGTGGGACTCTTCGGTGGCGAGTTCCTGGTGAGCACGGCGACGTTGATATTCCAGCAAAAACAAATCATAGGGAGCTATACAGGTGGCCTGTCCGACCTGGAGGCCTGTGTGGAGATGGCCAGACATGGGGAATTGCCCCGCCCCCCAATCAGCGTTAGGCCTATGTCTCTGCGGAATCTTGAATCTGCACTTGACGCTCTGAGTCAAGGCCGCTCACACGGCAGAATGGTCTTGGAACAACCAACAGGTAGAAGACATCAAGATCGCTAGCACGCAAAATTGGAACGGAGACTTCGAATGAATGTATATAACCACTATATCGGTGCGGAATCGATTCAGCCGGCAACAGGCGAGTATCTCGATTCTCAGAATCCCTACACAGGTGAGGTCTGGGCACAGATCCCGAGAGGAAACGCCGATGATGCTAATCGGGCAGTTGCCACCGCCAAGACGGCCTTCGCCAGTTGGAAGAGGACCAAGCCTGATGCTAGGGGAAAGCTTCTCCTCCGACTTGCTGACCTGATTGAGGAAAACTCGGAACGACTCGCTGAGATCGAAGTCCGCGACAACGGCAGGGTATATGCCGAAGTTTCTGGGCAGATGAAGTACATCGCCGAATGGTACCGCTACTACGGAGGACTTGCAGACAAGGTCGAAGGATCTGTCATTCCAACCGACAAGTCGAACAGTTTCAATTTCACACGCCACGAGCCTCTTGGTGTCGTCACTATGATCACACCGTGGAACTCCCCTCTGTTACTTTTAGGGTGGAAACTGCCGACGGCACTCGCCGCTGGCAACACAGTGGTCATCAAACCTTCCGAATTCACTTCCGCTTCTACATTGGAGTTCGTCAGACTGTTCGAAGAAGCTGGATTTCCACCGGGCGTGGTCAATGTGGTGACAGGTTTGGGAACTGAAATCGGAACCGTTTTGGTTTCACACCCCGACGTCGCCAAAATCGCGTTCACGGGCTCCGACACAGCGGGAAAACAAATCTACAAATCGGCGGCCGAAGACTTCAAACATGTCTCACTCGAGCTCGGAGGCAAATCACCAAACATAGTTTTCGAGGATGCGGACCTAGAAGCGGCCGTGATGGGCGTGATCTCCGGGATATTCGCAGCAGCAGGGCAACTTTGCATCGCTGGATCCCGCCTGCTGGTACAGTCTTCGATCCACGATCTCGTCGTGGAACGTTTGGTGGAGGTTGCTAGGCACACACAGCTCGGCGACCCGATGAACCCTGAAACTCAGGTGGGCCCAGTGACGACCCCACTCCAATTTAAGAAGGTTCTGGACTACATCGATATCGCCGCCAAGGAGGGTGCCCGCTGTGTGCTCGGCGGTGAGGCCCACATCGACGCCGACGGAATATCGCGCCAGATTATCCAACCGACAATTTTCGTAGACGTCGATAATTCGATGCGCATCGCTCAAGAAGAAGTATTCGGGCCGGTGCTCTCGGTGATTCGATTCGACGATGAAGAAGATGCAATTGTCAAGGCTAACGACACTATCTACGGATTGGCGGCCGGAGTGTGGACCAGCGATATTGGGCGCGCAATCCGCATGTCGGAGGAACTTGAGGCGGGGACAGTTTGGATCAACACCTATCGAGACGTTAGCTTCACTTCACCTTTTGGCGGGTACAAACACAGCGGCCTTGGCAGAGAGAGTGGCGTAGAGGCGATCAAGGAGTACCTGCAGACCAAATCAGTCTGGATCTCTACCGACCCGAGTACCGAAAATCCGTTCGTGATGCGCTGAGCGCCACATTGGTACCCCATAGACCTACCCTCAAGGAACTAAAGGATCCCGTTTGGAATAGATTTCTCTTACCCCCATGCCGCCACAAGCTCACAAATGGGCAATCACATCTGATGACTGAGCGACAACGCGAAATCTTCGCCATTTCCGATTTGGTTCCGACGCAACATCAACTGATGTCCATCGTTCCGCCAACGATTGGGACAGGGATTTGGTCACACCCACGTTTCCGGGGCTGTAAGGCTTCCTGGCTTCCGCCGGATCCTCATCAGCAACTTTTCAGGTTGCAGGTCGATATTTACAATTTCAAGTTTCCAGACTCAATCAGGATGAGCTTTCGAGAGCATTGAATCGTCGCGACCGATAGTGAAGATCTGAAGATACACGAAAGTGCGGATTGCCCTCCTCAGACGGACGAAATTCAACCTTATCTGTCCAATCGGAGACACCGCGAATCATCTGCAACGTACGTAGACATCTCTTCCACGGTTCCCTCCGTGGCGCACGCTGCGTCCATGTATCGAAAGTTTTCTCATCAACAATGGATCGCCAATATATGATAACCCCCGCTGAGGGGGCGCCATTCGACCCAGTAACCACCACTGGTATGGCACTGTCACGTTGGTCGAAAAGCGTAGCAGCGAAGTTTGTTTGGGGCAGTCTGTTTCGGGACGCCTTCGGGCAGTTCACTTTTCACTTTCAGGCGGTGGCGTCGATCACGGTCACCTCCTGCCAGACCACGAAACGGTCGGCCATCTCGATACGTCATCTGAGTGCCGTGAGATGGTGATGGGTGGGTCGGAAATGCGGTGAGATGCCCGAAGACAGGAATCGTTGCGCGTGTGCGGCCGATTCGAGGCGTTTCGTCGGGACTGGACCAGCACGTCGACTACGTTGCCATCCTGGTCGACCACGCGACACAGATTGTGTTGGGTGCCGTTGACGCGGATGAAGACTTCGTCGAGGTGCCATGTGTCAGCGGGCAGTGCCCGGCGGCGGCGCAGCTGGTTTGCGTATGCCTGCCCGCCTTGGCGCACCACCGGCGGATCGTCTCGTAGCTGACCACGACACCACCTTCGAACATTCAATTCCTCGATCTCGCGGAAGCTGAGCGGGTACCGCAATACAGCCACCCGCAGTAGTTGATGATCTCGACCGGGTAACGGTGACCTTTGTACGACGGTATCAAACTGGTCATTCCACATCCTCCCAGTTTGCCGCGTTCAACAACGAGACAGTGCCACCGCGACGGGCGCCACAACGACCTGGGGATTCGCAGCCGCGCGTGCTGCGTTTCCTTCGCTGATGCGATCGAGCCAATTACCCAGTTCCGAGGCTGGCCGGGTGTTAAGCGCGGTTAACAACCCAATCAACCTACCTAGCCTGGCGATATCACCAGTTCCGGCCCGGATGAGATGAACGGTGGTGGACCCACGACCGGCAGCGTGAGGAGGCCGGCGAGGGCTGGGGCAATGCCATTGAATCTCCTTGCTTGAGCGATAATCTCGATTTGCCTGAGGTCAGCTGGACCTCATACCGGTGGATTCTTTTCGATCTCTTCCCAGAACTCACGCATGGTTGCGGTCAAGCGCAATCCGAGTTCAAGGGGAACAAGTCGCCGTTCCGGTATCGCGCGCGGCGCGTTGTGTTCGCGAATCTGTTCGTACACGGCAACTCGCTCATCGCAGAGCTGGATCTGGTCGTGCGCCAGATTCCTCAGGTCGTCGGTGCTCATGAGTTCCCCGAAGAACAACTGCAGCACAGCCATATCGCGCACTTCGAATATCTCGCCGGGTGGGACCGTGAGCCAGCTCGCGAGCGCTTCTCTCCCACTGCCAGAAAGCCGGTAGGTCTTTCTGCGCCGACCACTCTCCTCATCATCGAGATCAACAAACCCGAGGCCGTGCAGCCGAGCCGGCTCGGCATAGAACTGTGTGTGCGGAAATGGCCAGAAGAACGCGACCGAGCGCCCGGCTGCGCGTTTGAGCTCATACGGAGTGGAGGGTCCCCGCAAACTGAGCAACCCCAGGACTAAATACGAGGTAGGACTCAGACGTGGACGCGGCGACCCTGCTGGAGCATTCATCGCAATCCTTCCCGCTTCATTGCCGATAGTGCCAAACAAATGGTACAAAACATACTATGGCGATCCGAGATGCGACAACGAGTGCCAACGCGACCTTGACCACAGCGCATTGGCCACCCACCCCGTCCGATCACAATGTCGAGCTCACCGTGGGAGACGCGCTACGCGCCGCCGCACAACGCTGGCCACAACGCGTGGCGCTGGTCGACGGAGTCAAGGATCCTGATGCGCGGCGTCAGTGGACCTACACCGAGTTGCTCGAGAGCTCCGAAGACTGGGCGCGAGCCCTGCTCGAGGAGTTCGAACCCGGCGATCGCGTGGCGGTGTGGGCATCGAACAGTGCCGAATGGAGCCGCTTCCAATTCGCGGCGGCACTCGCCGGCCTAACCTTGGTGACAGTCAACCCTGCATACCGGGAGAACGAGCTCGAGTTCGTGCTTCGCCAGTCCCGGGCACAGGGCATCCTGGTACAGCGCGAGGTGCGTGGCCGCAATCTTCTCGACGTGGTCAACAACATCGCTGATCGACTTCCCGAACTACGGTGGATTACCACGGTCGATCAGTGGGTCACATTGGCCGACGACCACGCCGCCGCAGTCCCGGGCGGCCTGCCGAAGGTCCTCCCCTCGGACGCTGTCCAAATCCAGTACACATCCGGTACAACCGGTTTCCCCAAGGGCGCACACCTCGCACACCAGGGCATGACACTCAACGCCCTGCTGTACGCGGAAGCGAACGGCGTGACCGAACATGATATCTGGATAAACCCCCTTCCACTGTTTCACACTGCAGGATGCGGACTGGCGACCCTAGGAATCCTGCAGACTGGCGGGTGTCACATCCTGCCCGGGGTCTTCGAGACCGCCCTCATATTCGAATTGATCGACACCTACAAGGCCACCGTCACTCTCGGCGTGCCGACCATGTTCATCCGCATGCTCGAAGATCTACCCGCCGGATCCGAGGTCCTCGATTCACTGCGCATAGTCACCACCGGAGGTGCTCCGGTGCCCGTTGCCCTCGTCGAGCGACTCGAATGCGAACTAGGAGTTTCCGTCACGATCGGTTTCGGTCAGACCGAGTCCTCGCCCTACATCACCCACACTCGCCCCGGACAAGACCTCCCCAACTGGCGAGAGACCGTCGGTCGTCCGCTGCCGCTGGTCGAGGTCAAGATCGCCCGCGCCGACGGATCGGTCGCCTCCACCGAGGAAATCGGCCAGATCTGCACGCGCGGTATCTGCGTCATGAAGGGGTACTTCGAAAACCCTGAGGCCACCTCCGACACCATCGATGCCGAAGGTTGGCTGCACACCGGAGATCTCGGGTCCATGGACGAGCACGGCTACATCCGAGTCCAGGGCAGATTTAAAGACCTGATCATTCGCGGCGGCGAAAACATCTATCCACGTGAGATTGAGGCTGCTGTCTCCGAGCATCCCGCCGTGGTCGACGTTGCCGTCGTCGGACTCCCGGACCCCGAATGGGGCGAAATCGTCGGCGCATTCGTCCAGACCTCGACCCCAGTGACCGACGAAGATCTGCACGAGTTCTTGCGCGGCAAGATAGCGAGTTACAAGACCCCCACCGTGTGGCGGTTCGTCGCCGAGTTCCCGCAGACCGCGTCGGGCAAAATCCAGAAGTTCGTTCTCCGCGATCAATTCCAAGCCGCCGAAACATCCCCTGACACCGAGGGTCTGTAGAAACACGGCGTGCGCTCTACACTGACGACCACGAGAACTACGGACACACTGCGATCAGCTCGGCACGCGTGATTCTCGACGCGACAGTCGAGCACTGCAAGCAACGCTCGGCATTCGGGCGACAGATCGCCGACTTCCAGAACACCCGATTCGAACTCGCGACCATGGCAACCGAACTCGATATCGCCGAAACGTACGTCGATGCCTCTGTCCCTGCGCACAACGAGGGCGAGCTCAATGCTATTGATACTGCCAAGGCAAATGGTGGATCACCGAGTTGGAGAAGCGAGTCGTCGACTGCTGTCTGCAACTCCACGGCGGCTACGGCTTCATGCGCAAATGCCCCGAGCACAGGCGTTCACCGACGCGTATTCATACCATCTATGGCGGACAACAGAAATCTGAAAGAATCGATCAGCCGTGACCTCACCCGATAGCAAGCAGGCGCGAATCCTGGACGGATTGCTGCTGGACTATGCAGCAGAGGGAGATGCGCTGCGCGTCGCCGTCGCTGGTCTGGATGCCGCGGCATGGCAAACGCCCACGCCGGCCCAGGGCTGGGATGTCGCAGCCCAGCTCGCTCACCTCGCGTGGACCGACGAAGCATCTCAGATGGCGGTGAGGGCGACACACGGCGACTCTTCCGACTGGAACCGTCTCTTTCAGCGGGCAACCGCCGACTCACAGAATCTCGTGAACGAGGCGGCACACGAAGGCGCCACGGCAAGTCAGTCAGAACTGTTGCGACGCTGGGATCGGTCACGTTCGGCGTTGTCTGTCGCGTTGCGGTCGGTCGATGGCCCAATCCCCTGGTTCGGGCCTCCGATGTCGGCGGCATCGATGGCAACCGCCAGATACATGGAAACCTGGGCCCACGGACTCGACGTCTACCAGACTCTCGGAATTGACCCACCTCTCACCGACCGCATCCGACACGTCTGCCACCTGGGCGTTCGTACCCGGGATTTCGCGTACACCACGCATGGCCTCCGCACCCCCGATGAGGACTTTCGCATCCAATTGAGTCTGCCCAGTGGAGCCCTGGCAACGTGGGGACCGGACAACGCAGCGCAAAGTATCACCGGTAGCGCATATGACTTCGCTCGCCTGGTCACCCGGCGGATCCACCGCGCAGACACCGATCTCCTCGCCGTCGGCCGCCAGGCCGAGTTCTGGCTGACCATCGCGCAAGCCTTCGCGGGACCGCCGGGTACAGGACGAGAGCAGGCCGATTCGGAACCGAGCAACACATGAACCCATCCGGGGCAGGGGCTACTCGACGCTCGAGGATCGGACTCTTTGCGTTGTCATCAACCGACCGCACCGGATGAATGCACTGACGACCGCGACGCTGCAGCAGGTCACCGCAATCCTCCACACGCATACACGGGCGCCACGGGTCGAGTGGTGGTGAATCGAAGGAACTGGCGCCGCATTCTGCACCCGAGCAGAGCTCACAGGGGCATAGACGGAAGACCTTGCCGCAGCCGCACTGATCGACGCCGCGACTACCCTGATGCGCACCATTGTCGACTATCCAGTCCCGGTGTTCGCCGCAGTACACGGCCCGACAGCCGGACTCGGGGTACCGCTGGCTCTGGCATCCGGCCTGGTCCTTGCCGCCGAGTCCGGCTACTTCCTGCTCGCGTTCACTAAAGCCGGATTGATGCCCGATGGCGGTGCCACTTTTGTCGGGGTGTGTTTATCGAGCGGTGATTCAGTGGCACTGCAGGCCCCGACCGAATGCTGGACTATCATTCGCCAGGTCAGCGCCTCAGGATTCCGTCTATCTGTTCGCCGATCTTGAATCCGTCTCGTTCGCGCCAGTAGCGCCGGAGGATCTTCTGACTTACACAAATGTTCATCGTGTGCACGCCACGAAGAGCGCCGATGTCATCGGTGATGAAGTCCGATAGTTCCGCTTCGTTGCGAAATACGCCGCCGCTGATCACCGATGCAGTGCCGGCGACCATCGACACCATTCTCGACGACTGATGTGCGGCGAGATCCGCCAGAACCGATGGAATCGAACCGGCGTCTACCTGCAAAGCAATCATCACGTTGAGGCCGAAACCGAGCGCAGCGGGCTCTACTTCGACTCGCGGGGCGACGGCCTCGGACTGCAGCAATGTTTGAACAGTTCGGTACGCGGTGGAGGGACTGACTGAGAATCGGCGCGCCAGGTCGGTCGAAGAGACACGAACGTCGTTCGCCAGTTGCTCGAGGACCTGCCATTCGAGTTCTGAAAGCTGATCAGGGCTCGTGAACGGCTGCCGGACAACAGGTTCGGTGTGCGATTCCAGCGCCACAACCTGATCCCCGGTCAACCGATTGAGCCGCCACGACTGCCCCACCTTGGCGGTTTTGAGCACCAAATGTGTTTGTATCGAGGCGATTCCAGAAATCGATGGGATCGACGACATGACCAGAGTGCTGACATCCGATCCGCGAAGCGGATAAAGATGTGCACATATGTCGACACTGCCGGTCGTGACCATGATGAACTGCACTTCCCGAAATCGCCTCAGCTCCTCGACAACAGCGGCGGTATGCCCGGGGTGACATTTGATCCACAGTTCACTCGGCGGGCCGCTCGTAATCAGCGGCCACGCAATTCGCCCGATCAGACGCACAATGTTGGCGTCAAGCAACTTCTGAAGCTGTCGAGCGGTAGTGGTTCTCGGCATTTCTAGGATCTCAGCCAGTGCACTGGTAGGCGCCCTGGGTGCTACCTGTAGTGCCGCCACAATGTCGAGTTGGGCGTCGTTCAGGGCTGCCATCTGCTGACCCCCTCTAGGTAGGGCTAGATCGGTAGCGTCCATGTACGAACTTTACCGAACGCACGCTTGGTTAAAATGACCACCGCTGGCATACAGAGCGGCAAAAATGACCATTCAGTGCCACTCTTGCGCATGACTTGAACACCATGCATCATAAAGAGACGAAAGTTACATGTCTCGTTCGCCGTGACCTCATCAACAACAAGGAAGTGTCCAGCGTTGACGAATCTAGAACCCATCGACTGGCCCGAGGCGGTCTGGCGATTACATGTCGAAAAGGTCAGAGCCGGCAAGCCGCTCCTGAGCCGGACGGTAACGGACAGGTGGCCCGGCAGCACTCGGTGCGCTGTCCTACTCTCGTTCGATTCCGATCACGAAACCCCTTATCTGAGGGACGGACTGACAAGTCCGGGGTCGATGGCGCAAGGCGAATACGGCGCACGTGTCGGGGTACCGCGAATCCTCGAGTTGCTTGAGCGCTACCGAGCCCCTTCAACATTTTTCATCCCGGCAGTCTGCGCGTTGCTGCGACCGAACGAGGTCCCGAGCTACGTCGACGCGGGCCATGAAATAGCAGTCCACGGGTGGATACACGAACGCACTACTTTGTTGAGCTACGAGCAGGAACTCGATCTCACCGGCCGCGCAATGGACGTCTTGGAGTTTCAAGCAGGCGTACGTCCGGTGGGCATCCGAACGCCTTCCTGGGATTTTTCGGAGGCCACCCTACGCGTCATACGTGAGTTGCGATTTCGTTACGACTCTTCGCTGATGGCCGACGACGAGCCGTACGAGCTTCTCGACAGCGGCATAGCGACGGGCGTGGTGGAAGTTCCTGTCGAATGGATCCGGGACGACGCAGCGTACTTTCTGATGGACCGCTACAGCGGTCTTCGTCCATACACCCCACCCCGCGACGTCGCACAAATCTGGATTGACGAATTCGATGCCGCCTATTCATCGCGCGGGGTCTTCCAATTGACGCTGCATCCCCATATCAGTGGTCACCCCTCCCGGATACGGGCACTGACCATCCTCCTAGACCACATCGCTTCCCATGAAAACGTGTGGTTCACAACGCATCGCGGGCTTGTCGACCATGTCAGCGGCGCTCTCTCGGATCGAGACTGCGAACAATGATCGAATCATCAACACGCACAGAGCATTCAAAACAATTCAACGACACCAAACTCTCCACACGCGGAAAAAAGGCCATCATCGCCGGGGCGATCGGCAATACCGTCGAATGGGTGGACTGGGCGGTATACACCACCTTCGCTGTTGTCTTCGCACCCCTCTTCTTCCCTCCAGGTGAGAAAACAGCAGCCTTACTGTTCACGCTCGCAGTCTTCGCAGTCGGATTTGTCATGCGCCCCATTGGCGCCATGGTTCTCGGCGTATACGCGGATCGCTACGGGCGGAAGAAGGGACTGGTGCTGTCGATCAGTCTGATGGCCGGCGCGTCGCTGGTGATCGGTTTGACGCCGACATACGCGCATATCGGCGTCCTTTCTCCGATCATCCTCGTCCTGGCGCGACTCGTTCAAGGATTCTCAGCGGGCGGAGAATTCGGATCCTCAGCGGCATACCTCATCGAATCGGCCGCACCCCGCCGACGCGCGTTCGCCGGTTCATGGCAGCAAGTCTCCGTGGCCACAGGAATCCTGCTTGCATCCGGAATGGGCGCGATCATCACTTCATCGCTTCCCGAAGAAGCCGTCTCTTCATGGGGATGGCGACTGGCCTTCATACTCGCTGCCACGCTTGGAGCATTCGGGTTGTGGTTGCGGTCCTCCGCGGAAGAGACCGAAACCTTCGAGAAGACGCGTGAGGCAGAGGCTGCCATGACAAAGAAGCCACGGAACGCACTCCTGAGCATGTTCGTCCAGCACCCAACCTCAACTCTGCGAGTGTTCGGCATCACCATCGCCGGAACGCTGCTGTACTACATGTGGATTTCCTACCTACCCGTATACGTCTCTGTAAATACTGACTTACCGCTCAGCCACGCGTTGACCGCAAACGTCATTGCGGTAGTCATCTTCATCGTCCTGCTCCCCTTCGCCGGTCTACTCTCCGACAAGATCGGCCGCAAACCCACCATGGCGGCTTTCGCGGGAGGCTTCGTCCTGTACGCCTGGCCAGCATTCCATTTCCTCAACGGCGGATTCTGGAACTTCGTCGTGATCGAAACAATCGGAGCAGTACTACTTCTCGGTTACTCTGCCAACTGTGCAGTAATCATGTCTGAGCAGTTCCCCGCCGCCGTGCGCGCCACAGGGATCGGCGTTCCTTACGCACTGGCTGTCGCCATCTTCGGCGGCACCGCACCGTACGTAACGACCTGGTTGAGCTCGAACAACTTGCAGCAATTCGTCTGGGTCTACTGCGCTGTAGCCGCCGCCATCGGGCTCGTCGTCTACCTCACCATGCCCGAAACCGCAGGAAAGGACCTCGACTGATGAGACACATCGTCATTACCGGCGCCGCGAGCGGCATCGGCCTCGAAACCGCACGCCGCTTCGCCGCCGATGGAGACCTCGTCACCCTTGCCGACCTCCGACACGTTGCCCTCTCCGATGCCTTGGAAACCGTTACGGCACAAGGATCATGCATTGCACGCAGCGTGACCGTCGATCTTCGAAGCGAGACCTCGTGCAATGAGCTGGTCGACAACGCGTGGGCTCACGCTCCGATCGACGTCCTGGTAAACTGCGCCGGAATCTACCCGGCCACCCCGTTTCTCGACCTCGACGGGACAACCTGGGACAACGTCCAAACTCTCAACGTCCGAGCGCCGATGCTCACCACTGTCGCTCTCGCTCGACGGGCCATCGCGGAAAAACGGACGCCATCGATTGTGAACATCTCCTCGGGTGCAGCCCTCCGAGCACGCACCGGCGCAGCTCCGTACTCCACATCCAAAGCGGCACTCGAAATGCTCACCCGGGCATCGGCACTTGAACTGGGGCCGCACGGAATACGCGTCAATGCGGTCGCCCCTGGATTCGTCACAGTCAACAGTTCGATCAACCCGGTCACCGACGAGTACGCCGACGCAGTCGGCGCTACCCCGTTGGGGCGGCGAGGCAGACCCGAAGATATCGCCGGCGCCGTCCTCTGGCTGTCAGGCAGGGACGCCCACTGGGTCACTGGCGAGGTCATACGGATCGACGGCGGCGCATCGACGGGTGCATGGCAACTCCCCCTCCATTGGACCGCAACTCCGTCGAATACCCCTACCGAGGAGCTCACGCAGTGACCGATATCGAATACACCATCGTCGGAGCCGGCGCAATCGGCGGAACACTCGCGACCTACCTGAGCGCAGCCGGCTGCTCGGTCCAACTCATCGACACGGACAGCGCACATGTCGACGCTATCCAGGCCAACGGATTGGCCTTGGAAACACCTTCCGAAACCAGACGAACTGAACTCCCCGCGTACACCCTCGAAACGGCACCACCGACTATGCGCAACGTGCTGTTGGCAGTGAAAGCTCAGGCAACTGAATCGGCAATGACGTGGATCGCACCCCGACTGCGATCCGACGGATACGTCGCGTCGATGCAGAACGGGATGAACGAAGCCATCATCGCCGCCCACATCGGCGCAGACCGAACCATCGCCGCCTTCGTAGACCTGTTCGCCGACGTGATAGAACCAGGCCTGATCAAAGATGGCGGTGCTGGGGCCATGGCCGTCGGTGACTACGCAGGCCCCGCAGACAGCGAGCGAGTGAAGAAACTAGCGCACGATCTGAGGTTGTGGGGCACCCCCACCGTCACGGACAACGTTGCTGGATACCTGTGGTCAAAACTGGGATTCGGGGCCATGCTGACCGCGACCGCCGTCGCCGACGAGGACATGAGTCTCCTGATCGACCGACATCGTTCGACAATGAACAAGCTCGGCGCCGAAATTTTCGAAGTTGCAGCATCCCAAGATGTTTCACTGGAAGGGTTCGATGCATTCGATCCCACCGCGTACCTCCGCGGCGGAGACTCGGTCACGCGGGAGGCCTCAACCGACAAACTTGTCGCATGGTTGGCAACACAGTCGAAAACCCGATCCGGGATTTGGCGCGATATCGCAGTGCGACATCGTCGCACGGAAATCGCGCCACAGTACGAACCGATTATTCAATTGGCTCAAAGCAATTCGATCGAGGTGCCCGTGCTCGAAGACCTGATCGAGACGATTCGCCGACTCGAAGACGGAGAAATCGGCATGGACGAGCGTCACCTCGACCGACTCGATGCAAAGGCGGTAGCGACATAGTGAACGATTCAACAGATCCCAGGGCATGGGCCGACGGGCATAGGACATCGATGCTCAATGACCTATGCCGGTACATCGAACACGAAACCCCCTCAGACGATCGTGAACTCTTGAATATCGGATTCAAGTGGCTGCAACAGTGGTTGGACGAACGCCTACCGCAGTGCACCGACCGGAAAATCGTGCCCGGCGCCCCCCACGGGGACACTTACGTACTGCAGTTTCCTGCTCCCGATCCCTCGACCCGTTGGATCACGACACTCTGCCACTACGACACAGTGTGGCCGAAGGGCACTCTCGCATCGTGGCCGATATCGATCACCGGTGACAAGCTCAGTGGGCCAGGAGCATTTGACATGAAAGCTGGCCTCGTCCAACTTGTGTGGGCGATCAAGGCGTGCGACGAGCTCGGGCTCCCCCGTCCGAACATCCGGCTGATCCTCAACGGCGACGAGGAAATCGGCAGCCCTTCTTCACGCCCCGTCATCGAACACGAGGTCCGCGGTAGCGAAGCGGTGTTGGTTTTCGAAGCGAGCGCCAACGGCGCGCTCAAAACCGCACGAAAAGGTGTCGGAATCTTCCGTGTCCATATTGAAGGTGTGGAAGCGCATGCCGGGCTCGATCCCACCGCAGGAATCAGCGCCGTGGATGAACTCGCCAGAGTAGTGAGGCACCTACACGAAGCAGCAGACCTCGAACGAGGCACATCGGTGAACGTCGGCATCATCCGTGGTGGAACGAGAACAAACGTCACAGCGGGAAACGCGGTCGCAGAGATCGACGTACGCATCTCGAGCCAGGACGAACAGGTCCGAATCGATCAGGTGTTTGCCAGCTTGACACCGTACAACCCCTCTGCGCGAATCACCGTCGACAGTGAGTGGAACCGTCCTGTCATGGAACGAACCTCCGCCACGGCGGATCTGTATGGCATCGCTCAAGAAGCCGCACATTCTCTCGGGAGCGAACTGACGGAGGTTTCTGCGGGAGGAGCAAGCGACGGCAATTTCGCTGCCGCTGTAGGCATTCCGGTTCTCGACGGATTAGGCGCGGTTGGCGGTGGAGCACACGCACGAGACGAATGGGTAAGCCTTGACGGAATGAGCGAAAGAACCGCGCTGACGGCCCAACTATTGACCCGCATAGCTGGGCACCCAGCCGTCACCACGCTGAAGTAGCCGTGGGGTGTTACGCCGAGCATCAGCTCCCTAAGCCCGGAGCACACAGTTACGGGTTGCCCGAGGCCCTGAGCAGCCTTCATGGCAGGGACTGGACGCTTTGCTAAGACTTCACGCATCGGGTACTCCGTTGTCGCGTCGAGCCCTACTGTGAGACAGCGACTGGGCAAATTCTACGAACGTACCGATGAGGGGCGCGTGAGTGGAGATTGACTTCAGCAGACCGGTTCACCGAAAGGCGCAACACTCACTCACCACAACATCCTCAACAACGGATTCCTCGTCACAGAGGGACAGGGCTTCACCTCCGACGAACGGTTGTGCGTGCAGGTGCCCTTCTACCACTGCTTCGGAATGGTGTTGGGAAATCTCGGTTCTTTGGTTCACGGTTCGTGTGTCGTAATCCCCTCCCCTTGGTTCGATCCCGCAGCCACCCTCGCCGCGATCCAAGCCGAGCGATGCACTGCCCTGTACGGCGTACCGACAATGTTCATCAGTCTGCTCGAGCACCCGGTCTTCACCCGCGCTGATCTGTCGAGCCTTCGCACCGGGACGATGGCCGGCGCACCGTGCCCTGTCGAGTACATGAAACGCGTTGTTGCAGAGATGAACATGGACCGAATAACCATCAGCTACGGCATGACCGAGACTTCACCCATCTCAACCCATACCCGCACAGATGCATCCCTCGAGCGGCGAACGTCCACCGTCGGCACACCGTTACCCCATGTCGAGGTGAAGATCGTAGATCCGGAGACGGGACTTACCGTTCCCCGTGGCACGACCGGAGAGCTCTGCACCCGCGGTTACCTGGTGATGCAAGGGTACTGGCGGGAACCGGAGAAGACTGCGGACGTCATCGACATTCATGGATGGATGCATAGCGGCGACCTCGCCACCATGGACAGCGAGGACTACGTCAATATCGTCGGGCGCTTGAAAGACATGGTGATCCGAGGCGGAGAGAACCTCTATCCGCGAGAGATCGAAGAGTTCCTTTACTCACACCCCGGAATTGGCGACGTTCAGATCATCGGAGTTCCCGATCCGAAGTTCGGTGAAGAGTTGTGCGCCTGGATCCGCATGCGCGAAGGCCACCCGCCGTTGAATGCGCACTCTCTGCGCGAGTTCTGCACAGGGAAACTCGCGCACTACAAGATTCCTCGCTATGTGCACATTACAAGTGAGTTTCCGATGACGCCGACTGGAAAGATCCGCAAGATTGCCATGCGCGAGCAGAGCGTACGTGATTTTCAACTCGACGATTCGGTTGCCACTGCATAAGCAAATCTAACCGGGGCTAGGTCCCGATATGAACTGCGCAGTCCCCAAACAGGAAGTCCCTCATGTCTATTGATGTCGATCGATTCGACCACATTGCCGTCATCACCATCAACCGCCCCAAGGCGCGGAACGCGCTCGATCCTGCTCACAACACGGCGCTCGGCGCCGCTGTGGCTGAGTTCGAAGCAGACCCGAATCTGTATGTCGCAGTGCTGACCGGAGCGGGGACCGTAGCGTTCTCCGCGGGAGCGGATCTCAAGACCTTGCTCCCTGAGTACCAATCGAAGGTACGTGCGGGCGAATCCCCGACATGGAATTTCGGTGGATTCACAACCATCGATCGAGCGAAACCCATCATCGCTGCCGTCAACGGCCACGCACTGGCAGGTGGCTGCGAGATGGCGCTTGCCTGCGATATCCGCCTAGCGTCGCCGAATGCGACAATCGGACTGGCGGAAACGAAGTGGGCGATCATTCCGGGTGCCGGCGGTACGGTCCGCCTACCCAGAACAGTTCCGCTCGGGCTCGCGATGGAGATGATCCTCACCGGGGATCCGATCGATGCCGCAGAGGCGCTGCGAGTCGGCCTTGTCAATCGGATCGTGCCCATCGAGAAGTTGTTGTCCGTTGCAGTCGACATGGCCCAGGTGATCGCTTCACGAGGCCCTCTTGCGGTGAAGGCTTCTCGCGCTTCGATTCTGGAATCGAAGAGTCTGCCCGAGCGCGCCGCAATGGAGAACGAATTCAACCATTTCCTCAGTGTCGTTCGCACAGACGATGCAGCGGAAGGGTTCTCGGCGTTCAGTGAGAAGAGAAATCCTCAGTACCGAGGAAAGTGACATCCGATACGAGGACGGATCACGCACCGTAGAAGCTCTAGGCACTTTCGGCTACCGCGAGGATACCAGCGACCACGCCCTCGACAGAAGTGTTGGCGGCGAACAGAACACCCACACTCACTTCGAGTTCACACCGATATGATCGTCTCGGTGTCGACGTTCCACGAGCTTCTGTCCCGTACCGAAACACCGGCAATCGTCGCGGTAATAACGGATGCTCAGCACCGTCAACTGAGGCTGGAGGCCCAGATTAAGGACTCGACACCAAGCTCGTCCTCCGGCGTTCGCGCCACTCAAAACACTGCATGAGTAATGGTCTCTGCCACCATCGCAACCTTACGCAAGTCTCCGACTTCGAGTTCGTGTCTGACGACGATATGAAGCACACCCCCGCGTTTCTCCTCGACCGCTGTGAGGGTCGAATGCAATCGCACCTGCGCACCAACAGGCACGGGAGTGATGTACCTGATCTTGTTCGATCCATAGTTCAACAAGAAGCGGGCACCACTTACGACGAATATCTGTGCGGCCAAGGCAGGAACCAGCGAAAGGCTGAGATACCCGTGAGCAATCGTTGCGCCGAATGGGCTCTCTCTGTTCGCGCGATCGACGTCCACGTGAATCCATTGATGGTCTCCTGTCGCCTTGGCAAACTGATCTACCATCTCTTGACTTACGGACACCCACTCGCTGGTTCCCAGCTCGTCACCGTTCGCACACCATAAATCCGCCGCCGAATTGAACCTTCGCACCAAGTTGCTTCCTGATAGTCGTCGGACATCGAACTCCTCTACACACGAACTGGTGCCGTTACAGGCTGTGTCCGGAGCCCGCTGAATCATGGTGACGCTTCCGCTCCACGAACTCACCCATGAAATGCTGAGGTTCCCCGGTTTCGAATGCTCGGCCGAACTCACTGACACTGTCTTCGATGGCGCCGTCGATGGACATGGTTCGCCACTTCCGCAGCAAACGCTTCTGTTGGGCGAGGACTTCCGGGCCAAATGCGCCCAACTTCGCGGCCAGCGCCCTAATCCGGTCATCTAACGTAGTGTCGGCAACTACTTCGTGGACGAGACCCCACTGCAAGGCGGTGTCCGCGTTGATGTTCTCGCATGACAGGAGGAAATAAGCCGCCCGTGATTCACCGACCAACGCAGGTAAGAGAGCAGAGTGAATAACCGATGGGATGCCCACTGATACTTCCGGCATGCCGTACATCGACGATTGGCCACCGATTCTAAGGTCGCAAGCCAATGCGACTTCGAGACCGCCACCCAGGCACCAGCCTGCCAGGCGTGCGATCACCGGCTGGCGCGCCTGCGTGATGGCGTCACACAGCCCCTTGAGCGAACGGATGAAAACTTCGCCAGTTCTCCTGTTCAATCGGGCCATCTCGAAGATGTCGCCTCCACCCATGAACGACGTGTCTCCGCTGCCGCGGAGAACAATGACCCGGACGTCGATCAATGCGGCCGTCTCCTGCACCGCTCGGGTCAAGTCAGCGATCATCGGTGTGCCCAGAACGTTCATCGACTTGGCGCCGACAAGTTCAATCCATGCAGTACCACCGTCGCGCCGAACCGTCGCATGTGCCCCAATCGACCTTACTGCATCCAAGTTGTCCGTCATTAGATGTTCTCCTTGTATTCGTCACGGCGGAAAGCCAATTCGGCCCGGATCTCGTTGTTGTGCTCTCCCAACCGGGGCGGTGCTGTTCCCACCGTGGAGCCGATGAGCATCGGGTTACGAACCATCGGCACAGAAGCCATACCCTCGCGACCAACTTCTACCCGCAAGTCACGATGCCGCACTTGGGGATCGTTGAAGACCTGGTCGAGGGTATTGATCGGCCCCCAGGGAACGCCGCTCTTCTCGAATAGTTCGATCCACTCAGCCGTGGGGCGACTTAGCATGAAGGCAGAGATTACCGGTCGGAGTGCAGCGATGTTCTGTAATCGACCAGCATTTGTCTGAAACCGTGAATCCTCCGAAAGTTCTTCGGATTCGACAACTTTGCAGAACCTGGCGAACTGGCCGTCGTTTCCGATTGCTAGGATAATGAACCCGTCTGTTGTTTCGAAGACCTCGTACGGTGCACAATTCGGATGGGCGTTTCCGCTTCGCGTCGGGGCAGTTCCCGAGACCAGGTAGTTCGACGCTTGATTGCCGTTGAGCGCCACCGCCACATCGAGAAGAGCGAGATCTACATAAGATCCCTCTCCGGTTCGACCCCGCTTATGCAGAGCGGCCAGAACCGATGTGGTCGCGTACATTCCGCACATCAGATCGATCACTGCCACTCCGGTACGGAAGGGGCCAGCGCCCGACGCACCGTCCTCAGGACCCGTATAACTCATCAACCCACCCATCCCCTGAAATACGTAGTCGTATCCCGGCCGATGAGCAAGCGGTCCATCCTGTCCGAACCCGGTAATCGCGAGATAGATCAGATCCGGCTTCACTTTTCGCAAGGATTCATATCCAAGACCACGCCGATCGAGGGTGCCCGCTCTGAAGTTCTCTACGACGATGTCTGCGTCGGCCACGAGCTCGAGAAGCACCTTCCTGTCCTCCTCGGCGTCAAGATCTAGTTCAAGAGAACGCTTTCCACGATTGCACGAGATGAAGTAGGCCGAGAATACGTCATTCGGATCCTTACTCAGAGGCAGAAATGGAGGACCCCATCCTCGGGTGTCGTCACCGACACCAGAGCGCTCGATCTTGATGACATCGGCACCGAGGTCGGCGAGATTCTGTGTGCACCAGGGGCCGGCCATGATTCGCGACAGGTCCACGACACGTACGCCTTCGAGTGCACCTTCCACTCCGTTGACGGGACTGTCGTTCATGACATCTCCCTGATGTCAAATGTCTCATGCCCTTGCTCGACGCATTCGACAAGCAACTGCGCTGGTCGCCAGTGCTCGCCGAATTGCTCGTGCAAAGCCCGGATCTGCTCGAGAACGGATCGCAGGCCCTCCTGCTCTGCCCAGAACATGGGGCCTCCGTAAGCGGCGGGGAAGCCGTACCCGTTGACGTAGACCACATCGATGTCACCGGAACGCGCGACGATTCCGTCACCCAATATCTTCGCTCCCTCATTGACCAGAGCCAGGATGCATCGGGACACAATTTCTGAGTCCTCGATCGGTGCACGTTCGATACCCGCTTCGTGCGCGACCTGGTCCACGATGTCGTCGACTACCGGATCGGCTCGGGGTATCCGACTACCATTCTCGTACCGGAACCAACCAGCGCCAGTCTTCTGGCCAAATCGCCCCCGCTCACACACGCGATCAGCAAGCTGTGAGTATCGCACCAGCGGCGATCGTGTGGGCGCGAGGCGTTTGCGCGCCGCCCAATTGATGTCAAGTCCTGCGAGATCCGCCACCGCAAACGGACCCATTGCCATACCGAAGTTCTTCATCGCGCGGTCGACTTGCTCCGGTGATGCTCCCTCTTCTACGAGAAACCATGTTTCCGACCAATACGGCGTGAGCATTCGATTGCCCACAAACCCTTCGCACACTCCGACCGTGACCGGTTTCTTGCCGATGGCAGTCGCCATGGCGACGCATGTCGCGAGGACGACGTCCGATGTGTCTGCGGCCGGGATCACTTCGAGTAGCTCCATGACGTTCGCCGGACTGAAGAAGTGAAGCCCGATCACTCGTGAGGGGTTCGCTGTCGTGCGCGCCAGTGCGGTCACGTCGAGCCTGGACGTATTGGTGGCAAGTATCGCGTCGGGTTTGCACACCGCGTCTAGCTTTGCAAACACTTCGGTCTTGACCGTCATATCCTCGAACACCGCTTCGACAACGAGATCAACCCCGCTCAGCCCGTCGAGTGACGTTACTGGTCGAATTCGCGCAGTCCGCAACTCCAGTTCGTCCTGGCTCAGCTTGCCGCGCGCGACCGACGCCGCGTAGGTGTCCGCTATCCGGCTGATACCTCGGCGCAGTCCGTCCTCGGACGCGTCGTGCATCAGGACAGCATGCCCGTGATCTGCGAACGCCATCGCGATCCCGACGCCCATCGTTCCTGCACCAATCACCCCGACAGCGCCCGTCGGCAGTCGAGTGCCGGGCAGACCGCGCAGGCTTGCCGCAGCCCGCTCAGCGAAGGACAGGTGACGCACAGCCTTCGATTCGCGAGAATTCACGAGCTCGTCGAAAACGGATCGCTCTCGGTCACACCCCGTCGGCAATTCTTCCGTCGTCGCGAACTCAACGCAGTCGATCGCAGCGAGCTGTGCGGTCGCCGTCCGATCTCGCCGACGCACCATTGTGCGCCGAACCTGGAAATCGAAATCCGTTGGGATCGAATCTGTTCGAGCAATGAAACCAGGATCTTGGCCACGGGCTGCCACGCTTTCCGCGAAACGAGTCGCCTCGTCCAACAAATTTTCCGGGTACACGGCTTGGAGAAGGCCAGATTCGTACGCATCCTCAGCGGAAACACGCCAGCCGAACTGAATCATGTCGAGTGCTGCTTCGACTCCGATCAACCGAGGCAGGTACTGCGTTCCGCCTGCGCCCGGTACGAGCCCCAGGGAGGTCTCGGTGAGCCCGAGGCGGGCGTCGGGACTGGCCACACGGAAATGACATCCCAGTGCTAATTCCAATGCGCCGCCGAAGGCATAACCGTGAATGGCGGCCACTACAGGGATGTGGAACGCCTGCAGTCGTTCGACTAACGACCGGAGAGTCGGTTCGCGGGTGGCGGCGGGGGTGTTGAACTGTGTGACATCGGCTCCGGCACTGAAGCCGTCACCGGCCCCGGTCAGCACCACGGCAGTGAGCGTCGGGTCGGCGGCGATTTCGTCGAGCATCGTGGCCAGACCCGCCCGGAGGTCGGCGCCGAGGCCGTTCACCGGTGGCTGGTCGATCGTCAGCACCACAACGGTGCCGCGGCGGTCCATCGTCACCGGAGACAACGAAGATGTTAAAGAGTCAGTCATTTCAATTCCTTGTCGGCGGTCAGGATGGTCAGTCGGGGTCTGCTTGCAGTCGAACGGAGGAAGCATTCACGAGAGGCTCGGGTGGACGACACGAGAGTGGTGCATTCCAGCAGCCGGCGAACCGAACGTCCAAGAGACAATTCGTCGACCATTCCCACGCCTCCGTGCAGTTGGATCGCAGTTTCTGCAGCTATGTGAGCGGCGCGGGCCCCCATTAGCCGCGCTGTTGCAACATAGACCGGGTCAGCTGCGGACCTAGCAGCACGCCAACTGACAGCACGCAACTGCTCGGAAACGACCCACCAGTCGACGAGGGCGTGTCGTGTTGCCTGTCGTGCAGCCAAAGGCGCACCGAACTGCACCCTCGTCTTCAGATGCTCTGCAGTTCGTTCCAGCCACCGTTCGTGGATTCCGACGGATTCACCTAGGAGCACAACGCCTGCGGCAGCGCCGGCAGCGGCGATGTCTCTCGAGTCCACGACCCCGACAACGTGTGCTTCGGCACCGGAGAACTTCACGGTCTCGAGCAACGTACGCGACTCGCGGCGTTCGATTCGCGGCCGCACGTGACCATCTCGAAGATCGACTACGAGGAGCGTTGCTCTGTCGGACTCCGCGGGACGAGTGGGCACGAGCAACCGCTGCACAGAGTCGGTTCCCTCGACCTGAAGGGTTCCCGACACCCTCAGTCCTTCACCGTCTTCGATGCACGTGAGGTCGGTCGAGTCCAACCCGCCGACGATCGTAGCTAGATCCGCATCCTGCTGCACTACACCGAGAAGAACATTCGCGGCCACCACCGAGGCGAGCGGGGTCGGACTACCTGCGCGGCCGGTCGCGTAGCCGCACAAGAACAAGCGTCGGGACCGTTCGTCGGGCAGCGCGTCATCAGCAAGCATGTCCTCGATCCCCACGCTCTGCAAAACACCCCAGGGACCGGCATCGTGCACTCCGCGTTCGGCGTCTTTGGTGAGCACGTCGACAAGCACGTGGCACAGGTCTATCTCGTCGGTGGTCAGACCGGGGAATCGAATCATTTGTATGCTCCCATCTTCCAAAGAACCGTGGCTGCCAGATCCTTCTGAACCTGTGTTGCACCACCGAAGATCGAGAACTTCCGGTCGTTAAGCAGAACGTCGATTGCTGACTCGACATCTGTCTGTTCTGTTGATGCGTTATCGAACGCTGCGCGTGAAATCGCCTGCGTTAGTTCTGCTGTGACAAGTTTCAGAGCCGGCGCTTCCGCGCCGTGACCGCTTCCGGAGTCCAAGGTCTCCAAATAGAAATCCCTCAGTTCGGTCAACGAATCGGAGTCGAGCGCGAGGTCCACGAAGTCGGCGTGCTTCGACTGACCGAACTGCGATTCGAGCGTATCGAGGAGCACCGCGAGGTCGCGGCGGTTCTTGCCGGCTCGCGCAGCACCCATACGCTCATGCGTGAGAAGAGCTTTCGCGCACAGCCAGCCTTCCCCGACCTCGCCTACAACACCATCGCTCGCCACGAAGACCTCGTCCAGAACAACTTCGTTCACCTCGTGCGAACCATCAATCAGGTAGAGGGGTCGGACGGTCACGCCCTGCGCGTCCATAGGTGTCAGCATGAAACTGATACCACGTTGTTTCTTCGGTTCGCGACTCGTCCGCGCCAACAGAAACATATGACTTGCTCGGTGCGCGTAGGTAGTCCACAACTTGGTTCCCGATACGACGAATCCACCATCCACCGCGCGGGCCGTAGTGCTGAGGGACGCGAGGTCGGAACCGGCCCCCGGCTCGGAGAATCCTTGACACCACCAGTGCGACCCATCGAGGATTTTCGGCAGGTAAGTCTCGCACTGCTGGGCTGTTCCGTGCTCCATCAGGACGGGGCCGAGCATTCGCAGACCGAACGGAAGAGTTTCCGGCGCACCCGCGAGGGCGCATTCGTCGTCGAATACCAGCCGCTGCTGCGCGGTCCAGCCCGGTCCGCCATACTCGACGGGCCACGACGGCGCAATCCATCCCTTGGCATGTAAGGCTTTGTGCCACTGCACCATCTCGGCGCGATCGAGCGCACGATTCCCGAGAACTCGGATTCGCGTGTCAGCATCGAGTTCGGTCGCGAGAAAGGCTCGGACCTCAGTCCTGAAATCGGCAAAGGTGTTCACGGGGTTCCCTCCCTGCCGTCGATGAGGTCGACTGGCGTGATGTCGTGGAGTTCGGCGAGAGTCGTGGTACCTACCAGCTCACGCACGACGAGTCCGGAGTCGGTGATGTCGATCGTCGCGCGATCTGTATAGATTCTGTCGACCACGCCGGCACCGGTCAGTGGCAACGAGCATTTGTCGACCAGACGCGGCTCGCCGGTCCGTGTGACGTGCTCCATGAGAACCCAGACCCGCTTGGCGCCGACCACGAGATCCATGGCGCCTCCGACGGCAGTCGCAACATCACTACGCCCCAACGACCAATTCGCGAGATCGCCGGTTGCCGATACCTGATAGGCGCCGAGTACGCAGTAGTCGAGATGTCCGCCTCTCATGATCGCGAAGGAGTCCGCATGGTGGAAATACGACGCACCGGGTTTGATGCTGATGGAGAGCTTCGACGCGTTAACGAGGTCTGGGTCGACCGTCTCGTCCTCGTCGAGAGACCGCATTCCGAGAATCCCATTCTCGGTGTGCACGAAGACGTCGTCTCGATCGCGTAGGTGGCCGAGGATCTCGACCGGCATACCGATGCCGAGGTTGATGTAGCAACCGTCGGGGATGTCCTTGGCGGCCCGTTCGACGATTCTTTTCCTGTTTTGCGAGAGCTTGTTTCGCGTCATCTAATTTCTCCCTTGGCCGGGTTCGTCGACCACGACTCGGTCGACGAAGATTCCCGGAGTCACGACATGTTCCGGGTCGAGTTCACCGATGTCGGCACGGCGGGGCACCGAGACGATCGTCGTGGTCGAGGCTGCGCACATCAGCGGCCCAAAGTTTCGGCCAGCTTTGCGGTACACGACGTTGCCCAACTGATCTGAACGATCGCCACGGACCAAGGCGAAGTCTGCAGGCAATGGCTTCTCGAATACATGTCCCCGGCCCGCGATCATTCGTGTCTCCTTGCCGGCGGCCAATTCGGTACCGAATGAGGTCGGGGTGAAGAAGCCGCCGATTCCCGCGCCGGCCGCTCTGATACGTTCCGCGAGGGTTCCCTGCGGTACACATTCATACGTCAGCTTGCCCGCAGCGAAAGCCTCGTCGAAGGCGTGACTATGAGCACCGCGTGGGTACGAAGCGATTAGGTGGCGAACGTGTCCTGCCGCAATGAGGGCGGCCAGGCCGGTGTCGCCGGTGCCTGCATTGTTGCAGATGATCGTCAGGTCTCGGGCGCCCAGATCCAAAAGTACATCGAGTAAGTGCGAAGGCTGGCCACTGAGCCCGAATCCACTGACCTGAATGGACGCACCGTCGGGGATATCCGAGAGTGCGTCGTACGCCGATCGTGCGAACTTGTCGGTGGTAGCAGTCATCATCGCCTCCTGGAGAGGATTGCAGTTGCCTGGCTGGACAGCACTCCGCCGTTTCCGTGGACAAGCGCGAGTTCGGCGTCGGCTACTTGACGGACATCCGCCTCGCCTCGAAGCTGGCATGCTGCCTCGACGATCAGGAACGCGCTGTACATTCCCGCATGGCCGAAAGACAGTCCGCCACCATTTGTGTTGGTGGGCAACGATCCACCTGGACCGAGCCGACCGTTTTCCACGAACGCCCCACCCTCACCCTTCGCACAGAAGCCGAGATCCTCGAGAAACAGAATAGGGTTGATGGTGAACGCATCGTAAAGTTCGAGAATGTCGATGTCGGCCGGTGTGACACCGGCTTCGCGAAAGGCTGTTGTTCCAGATTCCGTTGCAGCAGTGACTGTCAAATCCGGCATGCTGGATATCTGACGGTGCCAATGCGCGTGTCCTACCCCAAGCACGTCGATTGGACTGTCGTGGAGATCCGTCGCACGTTCAGACGAGGTCACGACGAAGGCAGCTGCCCCATCTGTGACAAGGCAGCAGTCACGAACCGTGAGTGGATCGGATACCAGAGGAGATGCCAAAACGTCCTCGATTGACAATGGATCCCGCGCGAACGCTTCGGGGTTGAGACGAGCCCAATCGCGTGCGGCAACGGCGACGGCTGCCAGCTGCTCTCGTGTCGTACCGAATTGGTGCATGTGTCGAGCTGCGGCAAGCGCGTAACTGGTGACCGGGTTGAAAGGTTTGTAGGGATGCTCGTAGACCTGCGGATCCAAAAGTGCTCGCATCCGGTTGATCTCGGAGGAGCTCGGCGCGCTACGCGGCGTATCCCCGTAAGTAATCAGGACGTGGTTGCACTCGCCCGCAGCAATCGCCCGACGCGCGGTGAGCAGATCTATTACGAACGACGAACCGCCGAACATTGTGGTTTCGGTGAATCGCGGTCTGACGCCGAGGTATTCAGCCGTTCGGAGCGCCCACCACGGTGATGTGAGGCTTGAGGTGATCAGTCCGTCCACCTCGGACATCTTCAGACCGCTCTTATTTACCGCTTCGACTGCTGCGAGGGCGATGATTTCCTGGTCAGTCCGGCCACCAGCGTGCCCCAGCCCGGCTTGTGCGACGCCGAGGATTGCCGCTCCCGTCATCGTGATCCCCCAATTCCGGGGGTGAAGATCACCAGCGGTGTACCGCCGTCATCGATGATGAACGCGGTCACGCGCATACCGATCGCCACGTGCTCGGGCTCGATCTCCTCGACGCGCGACATCATTCGTGGACCTTCATCCAGGTCGATGAGTGCGATGTTGCGCATGGCGGCTCGGGACCGAACCACAGTGGTCGAGTAGACAGTGCCGAGTCCGCTCGCAGGAACCCACCGGAGCTCACGCGAGGCACAGAACGGACACACTGCCCGAGGATAGAAGTGGGGTAACGAGCAACGCATACAGTGAAGCAACGAAAACGTTCCCTCACGCAGAGCGGCCATGTATTCGGCCTGCACGGCGTTCTTTGACAACAAGACTCAATCCTTACTTGTTCGCGGTGGATGCACACGACCTGTCGATGGTATGCACTAGTGCGGAGGGAAGCGATGACAAAAAATCGAACGGCGACTTATTGAAATTAGTTGGGGCCGAATTTGATTGATGCCGGGTGCGTAGTAACGGTGGGCGCGATGAACTCAGAAGCCGACACCCGGATTGAGAAGCCCCAGGGGATCGAAGATCTGTTTGAGTCGGCGGGTCACATCGACGACCTCTGCTCCCAGTTGCTCTTCCACCATGAATCGTTTCGAGCGGCCCACACCATGCTCCCCCGTGATGGTGCCGCCATGGGCAATTGCTATTCGCATGATTTTCTCGAATACATCCCGGGCTTTCCCGGTGTCGAGTTCGTCAGTGCTGTCGTAGAAGATCGTCGGATGCAGGTTACCGTCGCCTGCATGCGCCACGACGGACACGAGCATGTCTGATTCATTGCCGATTTGCTCGATACGAGCTAGTACTGCCGCGAGGGACCCGACAGGCACGGCAACATCTTCCGACAGACGAGTCCCGCGCCGTTCGTGTGCCGCGCCGACCGATCGACGCGCTTCGACCAGCAACTCACCATCTTTCGGGTCCTCGGTGAGGTGCACCTCGATCGCGCCGTGTTGGGCCGCAATCAACTCGATCGCGCGGGCGTCCGCCACCCGGTCGCACTGGGCGATCAGCAGAGCAGACGACGTACGGTCCAGCCCCATGGGCCGATAGTCCTCGAGCAGGCCGATACAGACGCGGTCGAGAAGTTCCATCATCGACGGACGGACGGTCCGCCCGACATCGACCACGGTCTCACCCGCTTCGTGCAGTGTCCGGAAAGTCGCGACCACGGTGGACGGGGTTGCCGGTGGGGGGACCAGACGGAGGGTCGCACCGACGATGACCCCCAAGGTTCCCTCGCTGCCGACGAACAATTGCGTCAACGGAAGCCCTGCCACATTCTTGATGGTTGCGCCGCCCAGCCGGAGAAGCCGCCCATCCGCGAGCACGACGTCCAGTCCAAGCACATACGTCGAGGTGACGCCGTACTTGACGCAACACAACCCGCCAGCATTTGTTGCCAGGTTTCCCCCAATGCTCGAGATCTCAAACGACGCAGGATCAGGTGCATAGTGCAGGCCCTCGGTAGCTGCCGCCCTCTTGACATCGCCGGTCAGTGCCCCTGGCTGCACATACACGACCCTCGACCGTCCGTCGACATCGATGTGCTTCATTGCCTCTGTTGACAAGATCAGTGCACCGTCGAGCGCTTGCGCTCCACCCGACAAACCAGTGCCGGCTCCGCGGGTAATTACGGGCACACGATGTTCGGTAGCCCATCGCAGGCATGCCTGGACGTCCTCTGTGGTCTCGGGCCTGGCCGCTGCCAACGGTCTGCCCGCTCTGCCGTATCGAATGTGGTCATACCGATACTTTTCCAGCATTGATTGTTGTGTCACAACCCTTTTCGGAATAACAGATTCGAGTTTTTCGATGGCAGTCTGGTTGGCGACTTGCGCTGTTGGTGACGGCGTTTCTTCGACGCGTTCATCGAGTGACATACGTCAGGGTGTCCAGTTCGCGGCCTCGCGTTCGATAGCTGCTGTATCGAAATCATTGGCCTCCGTGTTTATCTCGAGGTCGACGATCTTGTCGACGTCCACGGATCCTTCGGTGATCTGATACTGCTGAAAGTAGTCGGCAGCTGCTTGAACCCGGTCCGGGGTGAGGAAGCCGCGCATACCGCTGTCACCGACGGCGAAGCGATTGGCCCATCCATTCGCGACGATCTGCTTGCTCTGCGCGAGTACTGCTGCGCGTTCGGTGTCGGTCGGCTTCTGATCGTTGAAGCGGTTCCAATAGATCTGAATGGAGGCTTCGGGATTCGCCAGTGAGAACACCATTCCCTCGTAGGTCCCCTTCAGGAAGGCGACAACTTCGTCTCGACGTTTCTCCAGAACGTCGTCAGTCGTGACATAGGCCAAGGAACCAGGAACTTCGTCGAGTTCCGAAGGCAGTGGACGCAATGCATCCTGCGTCAACGTGCCGACGATGTCGAGGGGCCCGTCGTACGACGAATAGGCACTCACGCGACCGGAATCGAGCGCCTCTGCTGCCTGGGTACCAGTGCCGATCGGAAGCCATTCGACATCACTGTCGGGATCAAGTCCCGCAGCGCGCACGATCGATCGACCGTAGGTGTAGGAACCGGATGTCAGTGAGACGACACCAATTTTTTGTCCACGAAGATCGTCGATGGAATCGATGGCTGTGCTTTCCGGCACCGCCAACCGCCATATGTTTTTGGGAGTGAGCGATACCACGCGCAGACTTGGGTTCCGTGCGGCTGTGGAGTATGCGGCGTCAACGCCGGACTGCACGATGTCGGCTCTACCGCTGAGTAGAAGCTGCAATGCCGCGGTCGATCCGTCGGCGTGCTCAACTTGCACGTCCACACCCGCATCCTTCCAGTAGCCGTTGACCTCTGGCACAACCGAATACGGCGACATCACGACAGTGGGAAGTGCAGCGCCGACGTTGTAAACGAATGGCCCCCCGACTTCAGAACTACCGCTACAACTAGTCAGTGTGAACACCAGGGCTGCTCCGGCCGCGACAGCCATGGCGCCACATTTGCGAACTTGCTTGATCAATTGAAATCTCCATTCGTGTAAGAGCTCCAGGACACGTTGCACCGAACAGGACGCGTGTGCCCGGCTGCCGCCTTCGATTTCGAGTAGGTCAGCCGTTACGGCTCGGTGGTGCAATGCTTCTCGGAAGAACCCGGCGGAGAAGTTGAACAGCACCACGAAGCGTCACGCCCGCAATTGCCAGAAGTATCAGAGCCGCGAACATGGACGCAGAGTCTCCGTAACCCTGCCGCTCCACCAACAGGTATCCAAGTCCCGATTGCGCACCGACCAATTCGGCAGCCACCGCACCGAGTAGCGCAAGAACGATCGCCACGTCCAGTGACGGAAAGATGTAGGACATCGCGTTCGGGAGTCGCAGGTAGCGCATTTCCTGCCATTTGCTGGCACGTACGGAGCGCATCAGGTTGTGCTCGTCGGGGTCCAGCGCCGTAAAACCGGCGATCGATGCGGTCATAACCGGGAAATACGCCAGTAGCGCTGCAACGACGATCTTAGGTTCAGTTCCGTAGCCGAGTGCGACAACCAACAATGGGGCGATCGCGATCTTCGGAAAGCTTTGTAGCGCAATGATGAACGGATACGCAGCTTGGTATAGAGGCTTGACGAAGGCGAATACCGCGCCCAGGATCAATCCCGTTGATGTACCGATGACAAACCCCATCACCATCTCGTACATCGTGATACCGATGTGCTCCCACCACAGTCCGCCGATGACACCACGATCCAGTGCTTCCAACACGTCGGAAGGGGGAGGCAGGAGCAAGGGGGAGACGCTTCCCCATTCGGCCGCGGACCACCACGCGGCGATCAGGACACCGACGAAGGTCAAGGGCAACACGATGCGGCCGAATATGTCACTGCCTCGAGTCGGCGCTTGAACAGGCGACCGAGTCGGTTTCTCCTCGATTGGCGCGCTGCCAGAGGTCGCGGTCGTCGTTGTCATACGGAGGTCCCTTTCGTGGCAGCGACGGGCTGGTCGATCATTCGGCGAATGTCGGCCGTAACAGAGTGAAAGTCGGGGTCCGTTCGTAGCGAATGAGTGCGCGGACGGGGGAACGGGATCTCGACGACTTCGCGCAGTGCACCGGGCTGTGTCGTCATCACACCGACCCGGTCCGAGAGGTATGCCGCTTCAGCAATGTTGTGGGTGATGAACAGCACTGTCTTGGGCCTGTCGGTCCACAGCTTCAGAAGCTCGTCTTGCAATGTTTCCCGCGTGAACTCGTCTAGCGCGCTGAAAGGTTCGTCCATAAGCAGTACGTCGGGATCGGACACAAGGGCGCGCACGATGGACGCTCGTTGCTGCATACCTCCGGACAACTCCGTCGGATAGCGATCTGCAACTTTGGACAATCCCGCGAGCTCCAGGTAGTGCGTTGCGCGGTCAAGAGCGGCCCGGTCAAGG
Source organism: Rhodococcus sp. KBW08 (assembly GCF_003852455.1). Lineage (NCBI taxonomy): Bacteria > Bacillati > Actinomycetota > Actinomycetes > Mycobacteriales > Nocardiaceae > Rhodococcus > Rhodococcus sp. KBW08. The sequence continues at coordinate 8,368 of NZ_QAJJ01000013.1, read as the reverse complement.
CGCTTGTTGATCTTCGCAGGCAGGCACACATTGTCGAAGACAGTGAGCCACCGCAACAGCGTCGCGCGCTGAAAGACGATGCTGGTGGAGTCCCGTGGCCGATCGACGACGTCGGCTCCAAACTTTACCTGTCCGGTGGTCGCTGGGAGGAGACCAGCGAGAATGTTCAGCAGCGTCGACTTCCCACATCCGCTGGGTCCGACAAGTGAGAAAAATTCTCCGGGTCGAATAAAGAGGTCGGTCTCGGCGAGCGCGAGTACGCCGCCGTCCTTCCCTCCGCCATAGGTCTTGCTGACCTGGTCGATTGCGATGGCACGAGCCACGAGCTACCCCTTCGATCTGTGATGGCGATGGTCACGCCGCTCCACTGATGTGGTCTCGGCCACTGTATGGACGGGGGGCGATGACATCCATCTCACAAATTCGAACGCGCTCTTCGGTATTCGCGATGCAGCTCTTTCAGCTGGGCGCTTGCCGAAGATGAGCCATTAGAGGCCGGCTTCCGTCTTGCGATCGTTGAGCAGGAACGACACGAAGGACTCGACGTACCCGGGAACGTTTCCGTCTTTCAACGTCACGATGCTCAACTGTCGTGACGCCCAGCTCTCACGGAGTCGGACGACTTCCAGACGACCTCGATTCGCCGAGGTGCGCACAACGCTTCTCGGCACAAGCGAGACTCCAATCCCGTCTGCGACGAGAGCCAACACGGCCTCGAACGACGGGACATGGAGCCGGGCTGGCACACGACGACCTAACTTCTGCGCTGAATCTGAAAGGAACGCGAAATTACTGCTGGAACGACTCAGACAGACGAACTCGTGATCGAGTGCCTCTTCGAACGAAACGAGCCCTCTCTGGGCCAGCTCGTGTCCGACAGGCGCAACCAGAATCAACTCGTCAGTCACGTACGAATGAGTGCGTACAACACTGGATTCGACCGAGCCCGCCATCACTCCGACCTCGAACTCACTCGTCGCGATCGCGGACGGGATCATCTCGCTCTGACGTTCAACCATCTCGATGTTGATCCCGGGATACGCGATCAGGAAGCGGCCGAGAACCGGTACCAGGTACCCGTGCATCGAACTGCTGTTGGCCGCGAGCTTGATACGGCCACGCAGTCCGGATGAAAATCTCGACACATCGCTGTCCATTACCTCGACCGACCCGAGGATCACCGACACGTGCTCTAGTAAGACTTCTCCGGCTGGCGTGAGTTTCATACCGGTCGCGATGCGCTCGAAAAGAGGCGCTCCCAGGGCATGCTCGAGATTCTTCAGTCGGTAACTGGTCGACGACGGGCTGAGAAACAGGCCTGCGGCGGCCACCGAGAGATTGCCGCTGTCTGCGATCGCTTTGAATACCCGGAGATCGGTCAACTCGTAACGCATCTTCGCACCCAACCCAATCACTGTTCGTTCGGAGAGGAATCCGAATCGAAACGGATTATCTCCTGGACTTCCACTATTCCCGACAACTGCATTGGATGCCCGGCCGTTCGGAATAGCCGGACAACAGATTCGAAATCTTGTGATCGTCATCATGGCCGGCAAGTTCTAGTCTCGATTGTCGAACGAGACCACCGTTGCGGTCTCGTTGCAGGGCGGACCACCTACCGCCGACGCTGCCGCCGCTGGAGAACAGGACAGAATATGAAGAGTTATCACGTTTTGGCGGAAGCACTCCAGAAACACGGGATCGACACCTTGTACGGTCTGACCGGGAATGCAAACATGCATTACGTCGCCGCCTTCCGCGATGCGGGACACCGTTTTGTGTCAGCCGTTCACGAGGGCGGCGCAGTCGGCATGGCGGACGCGCACGCTCGCCTGACCGGTGAAGTCGCAGTCGCGAGCGTGACGTACGGGCCCGCACTGACGAACACGATGACAGCGCTGACCGAAGCCACTCGCTTCAAGACCCCTCTCGTATTGATCACAGGTGACACCCCACCAGAGCCGACGTACTTCCAACGCGTCGATATCGCGGCAGTCGCAAAGGCGGCAGGCGCGGGTTACGAGCGCATATACACACCCGGCAGCATCGTTCGTGATCTAAACCGCGCGATACGCCGTTCGGCCGCCGAGTCTCGGCCGATCGTCCTGGACGCACCCGTCGAGATATTGACATCCGACGCACAACCACAAGCGGAGGTCCACCGGCAGCGCACCGCAGCTTCTACCGGGGTTGCTCTCGACGACCTCGACGGTGCGTTGGGCATTCTCGTATCTGCGGCGCGCCCGGTGTTAGTGGCGGGACGAGGCGCGGTGCAGTCGGACGCCGCAAAGCAGATTGTGGCGCTAGCGGAGTCCTGCGGCGCCGCATTGGCGACCACAGCACTTGCCCGCGAACTGTTTGCGGGCCATCCACGCAATATCGGGATCATGGGTAGCCTAACCCGTGGACCGGCAAACGACGTACTGAACGAGTCTGATTGCATCGTGGCGTTCGGCGCAGGCTTGAACTCTTACACCACGTACAACGGCGAGCTCACACGCGGCAAGAGAATCGTCCACATCGATACCGACGCAGCAGTCTTGGACAACTACGTACCGGTCGACGAAGGTGTGATCGGCGACGCACGGGACGTCGCACAAGCCCTCGGTACCGCGCTTCGCGCAGCAGGGATCGACTCGGCCAATCAAGGCTGGCGAACCCGTGTCGAGGCTCGAATGGCAACGCGAAACCTAGAAGACGAATACGTGGATCGTTCCACGGACACAACGCTCGACATTCGCACGGCAGCAAGATATCTCAATATCGTACTTCCGAAAAACCGCACCTTGGTGAGCGATATTGGACGCTACGTCCATGGAGCGTGGCCGTACATTGAAGTAGCCACTCCGGGACACTTCGTGTGTACTGGCGCGTTCGGCTCGATCGGCCTGGGTTTGGCAGCGAGCATCGGAGCGGCAGTAGCCCTCCCAGACCAGCCCGTAACACTGCTGGTAGGAGACGGAGGTTTGATGATGAATGTCGGCGAAATCAGTACAGCGGTATCCGAGAGGCTTCCGATCATCGTGGTGTGCTTCAACGATCGCGCTTATGGCGCTGAGCACCACCTGTTTGCAGCACTCGGCTTCGATACGACGTACACGCTAACCGACTACCCCGACCTGAAAGCAGTCATGACGACGATGGGTGTCGAAGCCTACGATGTCAGCACTATCGACGACTTAGAGCAAATACGTGAGCACTTGCAGTCCCCCGCCGGCCCGGTATTCCTGAATGTTCACCTAGACCCGGAAGTCAACGTCGTCGAGGGCTGAGCCGCGAAGCAGGAGCGTCCTGCCACCGGGCGACAAAGGGCAGAATGACGCCGGCTCAGCTGAGGAGCCCCGTACGGGTAGGCGGGCCGGCAGCGTTACGCCTCGAACCAAGCAGCGCACGATGTATTCCCCGAGCAGAGTTCTTGTCGAGGGGCCAGTTCGGCGAGAAACACCATGGGGAGCGCTGCGCATTGAACGCCACCGAATGCTTGTCTAACGCGGTCTCACTGCGCCACTTTGCGAATGAGCAGAACTGTCTCGGTGGTCACCATGCGTGCCCGGCATGTACACCGTTGGCCGCCACATTGACTCCTGGTTCTACCCAGCCGAGATCAAGTACGGTCACCACAAAGTAGACGCGCACGGAGTCAACGCCGGTGCATCTGGCCACGATGGGCGCGGCAGAACGTGCATTCCCTGCGTCGCCGGTGGTGCAAGGACATGCAACCTCGAAGAACTACCGAGGACCACGAATAAATATCCGAAGAAGTTATACAGCAACGCAGTTGGCGCACCCTTAGCGTGCAACGCCGGATGGACCGCCTTCCCCACTCGACGGTGGGAAAGCAGTCGCCAGAACCTCCAGAAGGTCTACCGGACCGCGCTCGAGGCAACACAGCGTTCCGGCAGGACGCAATCCGAGCGGATAACAACGTCCGCGTGACCAGCCAAAGTGGGCGCACACCAAGGTCATGACGTGAACAACACTGCCCGAGACGATAATCGCAGCGATCGGTACAACGCCCACCCCGGGCACCAGCCCGCCCGCACCCGTTTCACGCGCGCCGTGCCGAGCCCGGAAGTCGTCGCAGCCGCGGTGTACCTGTTAGCCCAGCCCGACGCATACCTCTGTCGTCGCCGATACCTCGACCTGATTACACAAACCCCCGGGCCCGACGGCACGCTGGTTACCGACTACACCGCTGCGGAACGCTACCTTCTCAACACGGCGGCCAGTCATCAACAGCACCGCCACCCGCAAGACGGCCGCCATTGATGGGCAGACGCTGACATGATCACAGTGCCACGGACGGGCAATCGTAGAGATCCCGCAACCTACCGCACAGCCCCTGACCGAACCTCAGAACTTGTCGCGCCAGGTTTACACCACCCGGAAACACGTCACGCCAACCGATCCCGGATGTCCACCTCCCCTAGGTGATCTGGCAAGAAGGCGAACGAGGAGTATGACCCAACAACAGGGAATCGGCGCCTAGAGTCGGAACAATTCGGAAAGATCCCGCGGACATCCCCAGGCCGTCGGCACAGCCAGCCGGGCGTTGTCGCGTCGTGATCTGCCACCAAACATGCTCGACCTTCTCGCAAGCCTCTAACGGTGACAACAACTCTTGCTTTCAATCTCGAGATCGAGTGGTCTGCGCGGGCACGCCGCTGTGGAGAACGAATTCAACCATCTTCTCCGTGCGGCTCGCACAGACGGTGCAGCGGTTGGGCTCTCGGCTTTCGGCGAGCTGGATAATCCTCGCATCAGGGAAGGTGTTGCTGCCCGTAGATTGGCAGTCTCCCCATGAGAAGTCGGAGCCTGAAACAGACTGTTAATTTGCTATTCGTTCCAGTTCGGATCGGCACCCGCACGAAATGAGGAAACGTCCTCCGGAACGTACCCGCCCGCCGTCCCCCGTACCGTTCCGTCGACAAGCCCACGTACCGTGGCAGCCGAAACCGGTACGCCCGGTGTTTCGGTGAACCATCGGTACGCCTCTTCAGGTGTGCCCCCTTCTGGAGGATGGGCTGGGAAATACGGCTTCACATAGACCGGAGTTTCAGGTTCACTGCGCCAACTTTCGGACAGTGTTCCAATGTCCACCGCGTCGTAGCCGAGGAGATTCAGAACATAAGTGACGTCCGATTTCGCCTGCTCGTCGTTGCCCGCGATGGGAACAGCACTGCGCTCATCACTTCCGGATAGCCTCGCCAGTGTGAACAGGCGCCGAAAGTCAATATTATTGAAGGCCTTGACAATACGTGAGCGATCCAGATGCCGCTGTACAAGTTCACTGGAAGTGCTTGCAAATGAATCCAATTCCGCGATGCGCCCATCCCTTTGCGGGTAGTAGTTCATAGTGTCGATGACTATCTTCCCAGCCGCGGCGGCAGCGGGCAATGACTTGTATGCACTCAACGGTATCGTCGCGACAACGATATCTCCCGCCTTTGCAGCTTCGGAAGGAGTCGACGCCTTCGCGCGACTACCGAGCTCGGCCACCAGCGGGTCGAGACTTCCCGGCCCACTCGAATTGCTCAGCACGACATCCATGCCCGCGCCGATCGCGAGGCGAGCGATCGCACTGCCAATCATTCCACTGCCGATCAATCCCAGAGTTCGTGTCATCGACCGCTCCATCCTGTTCCCCGCAGCCCACCCTCGATCCGACCACGACGAGCACCGGAACGAAAGTGGCAGTTGACTGCCATTTGCGACTGAGCCCGACCATAACATAAGTGGCAGCACACTGACACTTGCTAAGATTCGGATGTGAACGCCGACGACGACCGACATCTACGCACCGATGCGGCACGCAACGCCGCCCGCATCGTCGACGCCGCTCGAGTGGTCTTCGCGAATCTCGGGCCAGATGCGCCACTAGAAGCCATTGCACGGCAAGCAGGCATAGGGATCCGCACCCTCTACCGGCGTTTCCCGACCAAGGAAGACCTGCTGCGAGCAGTACTCGACAAGAGCATTGCAGAAAATCTGACGCCGGCGATTGAGCAGTCGCTCGTCGACAGCGACGCCAGGAACGGACTCAAGACACTAGTTGAGGCCTCGATGTCTCTTGTACTCCGAGAACACAATATTCTTTCCGCCGCAAGCAATGCGGGCGCACTCACCGCGGAGGTGACTGCCCCCTTCATGGACTCGATTACCGATCTCACCCTCCGTGCACAACAATCTGGTTCGATCAGAGCCGATCTCGAACCGGAGGATATGAACGCGATCCTCGGGATGCTCACGAGTTCGCTGTGGAATGCTACCGCCAGAACAGTCGATTGGCGCCGCAACGTCGCACTCGTCTTCGACGGTTTGTCACCAGAAGGCGCGAGTCCGCTCCCCTCTGCCACCCACCACAGTCGGTGCAGCGGTCCGTTCGATACGGTGCCCGGAAATAATTGAACGCAATTGCAAAGGCTCGCCGTGCGTCCACCCACAGCGATGTGTGCCGCACATCGAACACGCGATCACGCTTGCCAAACCGCAGCGATGCAACCGGGTACGAAGGCTACAGCTGATACCGGCACCCCGACGATGGAATGCAACATTGGGTTCAGCGACCAAAAATCCGATGTGCTCGGACTTGAGGTAAGACGAGTCGGTTGCCGGTCGAGCCATAGTCAAAAGACGGTCGTTCCAATGTTGCTGCGCATCATCAACGACAGCATCATCGGTGGCGGCGAGCTACTCTCACCGGACCAGCCTTCATTGCCGCAAGCAATATCGCGGTAGTCGCCCAGTCCACCACCGCAGGCACCCACTGAAGGCTGGCGGTCCGGTTGATCTATCGCCTGCACAGTATACTACGAAATAAATTGCAAGATAACATGTTTCGAACCACTCGCCCAGACGTGGCACCACATTGATTCCGACGACGAGAAGGTCAACGGTTTGGTGAATTCGCCCAAGAAGAGGCGGGCCTGTGGAGCACCGATCACTTCGAACACGACATCCGCTTTTGGAGTCAGGGTTTCGCAGGATTCCTCGCCTCGGTCTCGCAATCAGCGAAATCAGATTGTCGCTGCTCCTCGTCCTGGGCCGACGATAACGTGCGGTTCGGTGAACCCGTAGTACCCCCAGACGCCGTTCTCGACGCCTATCCCGCTCCACTTCCTGCCACTGAACGGTAGGTCCATTCTCAAACCGCCGCTATGTGCATTCACAGAAACCTGACCGCAATCGAGACGAGCTACGAGTCTGTATGCACTCTCCAGATCAGCACTCCACACCGACGCAATGAGACCATACGGTGAATTATTCGCGCGCAGTACCGCCTCGTCCTCGTCGCGGAAGGTCAGTACCGGAATGACGGGCCCAAACTGTTCTTCCGCTACGACTGGCATGTCATCTGTCACGCAATCGACAATCATCGGCGGATAGAAGTATCCGGCGCGATCGAGCGGAGTTCCGCCCGCCACCACGCGACCACCCCGACGTACGGCGTCGTCCACGAGCCCCTTCACGCGTTCAAACTGGGCTACGTTGTTTATCGTCCCAACTCTGCGCCTTCAGCCATCCCGTCATCGACCCGGGTGTTCCGCGCAAGTACTGCGAGCTTTTCGACGAGCTCGTCCGCGATGCTCTCATGAACATAGATTCGCTTGATCGCGTGACAAGTCTGTCCGTTGTTGGCAAACGCCTCGGCGAAAACGCCGGCGGCGGTTTCCTGTAATGGCGCTTCGGACAGAACAATTGCTGGATCGTTTCCGCCCAAATCGAGGGTAAGTCGCTTGAGATTCTTGGCCGCACTAGCCGCCACTCGCTTGCCTGTCTCTCACGAAAAATATCCCGACGACCGCCCCTACGTTGCACAGGTCCTGAACGATCCGCACTTGCACCAGGACATCCGTCAGGCGATGCCGCAACGCGACGCTAACGACAGGCCAATATCGGTCGTGAAATCGCCGAAGGAATCCTCGACGAGTAACGCTAGGCGACAGATACTGTCGTTTCCGCGCATATCTCTCGATCCGCCACCCAGATTTCACTCGTCCGAGGTGCGTTGGGCTGGACAATCTATGATCGCTACCGAGTCACTCGACATGAGCTCGCGGTGCGAATGGGTGGCGAACATCTCCACACGGCCGCAAGCAGTAACAAGAAGTCGTCGGTGTCACTCCCACGTCACCTCAGTCCGAGAAGGCACTCCCTTCGACTTCATCACCTACCACGCACGCCTCGAACGCTCAGCGCGAGCAGATCGCACCGCAGTGCTGCGACCAAGACCTTGACCCCACCCTCCTAGATCTGACATAAACCGATACGCAGTCGGCGAAGATTCCACACTCTATTCGCCTGGATGACACGTCGAACGCGCGAGTTTCCATGGGCGGACGGGTAACTGAGATATCGCCGTTACCCT
>NZ_QAJJ01000012.1:160937-198918 GCF_003852455.1 Rhodococcus sp. KBW08 | reverse complement strand
CACCATCCGCGACTGCAACTCGTGCCGGACACGCACCAGATCCAGAACCTCACCCTTGAGGTCCTCGCCATCCAGCTGCCACGCATCTCGACTGTCCATGCCAAAATCTTAATCGAACATACTTTCGATAACCAGGGACATATCGGACGACTTATATCGCCAACGCAGCCCGATGCCCCTCGATGACGGCTGCATGTGAACGTCTCGGGGACAACGCATCACCGATGCGAAATATCTCGAAAGAACTTCCCTGCAAGGTGTTCCACAAATCGTCGACAGGTTCCTGCTGTGTCGCGAAGACCACCCAGTCGACCGCAACTTCCTCGACCACAACCGTCGGAAGGTGAACCAAGCTCACGAGCGGCGAAGCTCCACCGCTCACCGACGTCACCATCAGATCCGTCCGTTGCATGATCGACTTCTCGAACGCCCGGCGGTTCCACCCCTCGAAATCCAGGGTGATGCTCAGATCTTGGGCAACCACCATGCCGTTGGTCGCGATCGTGACAGTGCAACCTCGATCTGCGAGGAATTCCGCCACCGACGTGCCTTGATGAAATCCCAACTCGTCGTACACGAGCACCGTTCCGCTCGGCAGAACCCTGCCGTCGAGAACGTCTCGAACACTCACCACACGCTCTGATCCACTCGCCCAGGCCGGTCGCACAGGCCTCGCTCCAGTTGCAATCACGACCACGTCGGGCGCCTGCTCCTCCACGATCGCGAGATCAGCTCCAGCACCCAGCTCGATCGTCACACCGCTTCGGCGACAATCTGATTCGAGATTCCGGACGAGGTCGGCGAGCTCGCGGCGAGCCGATACCACCGAGGCAGTAAGAATCTGTCCGCCAAGTCTTCGTTCACGCTCGAACAGCGTCACCGCATGACCTCGCTGGGCCGCGGTGGCCGCAGCTTGCAGGCCGGCCGGGCCTCCGCCGACCACCAGCACAGTGCGACCTCGTCGCCGCGGCATCGGCAGCGGTACCGATTCCCGACCAGCGCGCGGGTTTTCCGTGCACCCCAACCAACGTCCCAGACCCATCCGCCCGACACATTCCTGGTTGCAGGACAGGCAGGTTCGCACCTGTGCCGATTGTCCGGCACGCGCCTTGTTCACAAAATCCGGATCGGCGATCTGCCCGCGAACTACGCCCACCAGATCGCACACACCGTCCTCGAGCGCAGCTTCAGCGTGCTCTGGTGTCTTGAAACGGCCGACACCGACGACCGGAAGATCGACCGCTTCCTTGATCGCAGACGGGACGAAGTTGGCGTAGCCAGTGGGCACCGCCATCGACGCTTCGACCAGATGCAATGTTTCCGTGGCCATTCCGACGGTGGTGTTGATGTAGTCGACGTGACCGCCAGCTTCGACGAGTCGGGCGGTGGCTACTGCGTCGGACAGTTCGATCCCACCCCGCGTTCCTTCGTATCCACTGAGGCGCACGCCGAGCACACGATCCGGACCGATGGCCTCACGCAGTACCCCGAGCACTTCGAGAAGGAAACGCGCACGATGTGCCACGCACCCGCCGTAGCGATCGGTGCGCAGGTTGGTCGAGGATGCGAGAAACGCGCGCACAATGGACGACTGCGACGCCTGCAGTTCCACCCCGTCGAAGCCACCGACGACGCAGTTGCGCGCAACAAGGGCGAACCCTTCGAGAATCTCGGCGATGTCCGCGTCGTCGACAGCCTTGGGCACCTCGCGGAACAACGGATCGGCGACGGCGCTCGGTGCCCACAGCGGCAATCGTGAGTAGGTTCCAGCGCCCTGACCCCCATTGTGGTTGATCTGCGCGAGAATCGATGAACCATGTGCATGAACGGCGTCGGTGATCCGCCGGTATCCCTCGATCGCTTCGGGCCGATAGCCCGCAATCATCTTCTCGTACGGTCGATCCGAAGGATGCGTCGAGTGCTCCTCGGTGATGATCAGACCCGCACCACCGCGTGCCCGCGCCTCGTAGTAGCTCGCGTGCTGCTCGGTCGGCAACCCGCTCTCCGCGTAATTGGTCAGGTGCGCGGAGAACACGACCCGATTGCGGAGTGTCAGGTTGCCCAGGCGCAGTGGCGCGAAGAGGCGCGGGTACGGCGTCATCAGACCTTGGAGTTTCCTTGATCGAGCGCGATATGACTTGCCGTGACGGTGCGTGAACCGTCACCGGCGAGCCACAGGACGGTGTCGGCGATCTCGTCGGGTTCGGCGAACGCGATGTCCGAGAGGATCGGAGTGAAGTTGGGAAGGTACTGCGGGAACTTGGCAAACACCTCGAGCGCACCCTGGTCGACACCCATCGGCGTGTTGACTCCGTAAGGATGGATCGAGTTGACCCTGATCTTGTACTCCCCCAGTTCCTTTGCCGCGGCCTGCGTCAGACCGACGAGACCGAACTTGGCGCTCGCGTAGTGCGCTTGCCCGGGCAGCGCCTTGAGTCCGGCCACCGAGCTGACCACGATGATCGATCCACCGCGCCCACCTTCGATGATCGCCGGCACCGAGGCCTTGAGGGTTTTCCAGACTCCGGTCAGGTTGATGTCGATCAGGGTTTCCCACTGCTCGTCCGACATTTCCCAGAATCGATTCCAGTTACAGACCCCGGCATTGGCGACCACGATGTCGAGACGTCCGAACTGCTCGACACCGTCCTTGACCACCGCGGTGAGCGCTGCACCGTCACGGACATCGACCTCGCGAGCGAGGATCTTCCCACCCTCCGCTTCGACCAGACGTATCGTCTCGGCAAAGTCCTCGGAAGTTGCTGCGTCGTAAGAATTGTCCGACGCCACCGACGCGCACACGTCGACTGCGATAATCGCTGCTCCCTCGCGCGCCATCTTGACCGCGTGCGCACGTCCTTGACCGCGCGCTGCGCCGGTGATGAAAGCAACTCGGCCTTCGAGCGAACGAACTGAACCCTGTGTCATGAGATAGCCCTCTCTGCAGAATTGAAACTCGTTCTAGTAGTAAACCCTGCACACCGCCCTTCGCGGATGGATTCGAGAACAGTTCTCGGAGCAACCGAGTCACCCACCTGGATGTCGGCCGCCTTCCCCAGCGTTTCGTTCGGCAGACGAGGCGAACAGTCGATCACCACTTCGCACTCGAGCTGTGAGCGCTCACCGGTATGGACGTGTTCGACGCAGACGGCCCCTGAGGCGATTTCGACGACACGCGACGCGAGCACCCTGGTGATCCCGGCCCGCTGGATGCGAGTGTTGGCGCCGACCAGATCCCCACTCGCGCCGAGCCGCGAGCCGACGATGCTGTCCGGGGTGACAATCGAGACGGAAGCGCCCTGGGCCGCGAGTGCTTCTGCGAGGGCCACTGCGACCGGTCCACCGAGCGGATCGATCAGCACGACCAGACCCGGCCCCACGGGGCTCAACTTCTCGAAGGTTTCCGACGCATCCAGCCACCGAACCGAGTCGTCGACCGGATACGTCGGCGGCCGCGCAGCACTACCGGTGGCAACCACAACCAGCTCGCCCCGACTACGTGCGTCGCCCAGGTCCTGCGCGTCGACCGCCGCCCCGGTCCGCATCGTCACGCCGCTACGACGGCATTCGTCCTCGAGCCACTGCGCGAGGAGTGCGAACCGGCCGCGGCCGTCACCTTGTGCAAAAGCTCGGATCATGCCGCCGAACTGCGATGAACTCTCGACGAGTGTGACCGAGTGTCCCGCCACCGCTGAGATCCGCGCCGCCTCCATCCCGGCGGGGCCACCCCCCACTATCAGCACGGCTTCCGGTGTCGAAATCTGCTCTCGCTCATCGAGGTCCACCGTCTCGAAACCCGCGCTCGGATTCCCGACGCACGTCACGACAGGATTGCGAGGATCACGCACGAGGCACGTCTGATTGCAGAGCACACACGGCCGGGGGCGATCGCCGCGCGCGGCTTTCACGACCAGGTCCGGGTCTGCGATCTGGGCCCTGGTCATCTCGACGAACTCGGCTACCTGCAGTGCTGCGTGAGCGTCGGCGATGTCCACGACGCTCCCCTGCAGGACAACGGGAATCGACACCGCGGCCTTGATCTCACGGCACAGATCGAGGTTGAAGTTCGTCGGGCAGTGAAAGTCGGGGCGGTACCTGTCAGACGAATAGAGTCCGCCACGAACGACAACAAGGAGATCGAGGAGCGGAGACACTTCACGCGCAATACCGATGGCGAGATCGGGCGTCAGGCCCGCCCATGGCGCTTCCTCGTCGCAGGACAACCGCAAGGAGACAACGCGATCCGGTCCTAGTTCGTCACGCACGGCCGAAAGGATCTCGCGAACGAGGGCAACGCGATCAGTACCGTATCGGTCGTGCCGAGTGTTGGTCAGGCCCGAAAGGAATTGCCGCAGAATACTTCGAGGGCCGGCATCGAGTTCCACTCCGTCCATTCCCGAAGCGACGGCCAGCGCCGACGCTTCGCAGAAGCCGGCGATCAGCTGGTCGATTTCCGGCTGCCCCATTGCCATCGGCAATTCGCGAGTCACCGGGTCGGCCACTCTTGACGGTCCCCACAGCACCGATTGAGAGTATGCACTGGAACCCTGCATCCCGGTATGCCCCAGCCCGGCAAGAACCAACGCTCCGTACGGAGCGCACGCAGTCGCGATCGACTGCCACCCCGGGCCACATTGCGACGCCAGCGGTGCCCGCTCGTACGGCCAGTCGTCGGCAAGTACCGACGCCACTTCGGTGACGACGATCCCGGCACCGCCTTCGGCGCGGCGCTGGTAATACGCCCGGTGCCGATCGGAAAGCGAGCGCCCCACAGCAAGATTGGTCTCGTGCGGACCGAAAACAACCCTGGACCGGACTCTGCGTCCGGCCAGGGTTGTGTGTTCGTGAAGGCTCAACTCACAGCTCGATCAGAGCCGGAGATTCAGCTCGCACCCAGCGTGCGGGTGAAGCCTTCCGGGATCACCAGATCCGCCGGACTCAGCTCGGTGATGGACGAGTGGCCGAGACCCATCAGCCCCGAGTCGATGCCCATCCGCATCAGGTCGAGCACGTTCTCGACACCGGCCTGGCCGTTCGCCGAGAGACCCCACAGGTAGGCGCGCCCGAGCATGACGGCCTTGGCTCCGAGTGCGAGTGCCTTGACGACGTCGCCGCCGCGTCGAATACCGCCGTCGAGAACAACTTCCACCTGATCGCCCACGGCCTCGGCGATGCCCGGGAGCACGCGGATCGGCGCCGGGGTGCCGTCGAGGTTGTTACCACCGTGGTTGGAGACCGAGATAGCGGAGACACCGGCGTCGACAGCTCGCTTCGCGTCGTCGATGCGCATGATGCCCTTGAGCATGAACGGTCCACCCCACTGCTCACGCAGCCAGGCGATGTCTTCCCACGTCGGAAGCGGAGTCTGCATCCACTCGCCGTACGCGCCGAAGAACGTCGGTGCCGGCTGGCCGGGAGTCGCGAGGTTGGGTGTGGTCAGATCCGGGATCTTGCCGGTCTTGGCGAACTCCAGCAACCACTTCGGACGCATGATGCCCTCGGGGGCGAACTGGAACATCGCCTTGAGATCCATCTTCTCGGGGATGGACGGGCTGCCCCAGTCGCGACCGTAGGAGAACGACCAGTCGGTGGTGATGATCAGGCCCTTGGCACCGGCAGCGCGAGCGCGCTCCATACGCTGGAGAAGCACGTCGCGGCTGCCGACCCAATACATCTGGAAGAAGACCTGCGGGTTGGCCGCGGCAACTTCTTCGATGGACTTGCTGGCGAAAGAACTCAGTCCGATGGCTGTTCCCCGTGCTGCAGCCGCACGAGCTACAGCTACCTCACCATCGGGGTGCACTGCCTGCACACCGGTCGGTGAAATCATGACGGGCAACGAAATGTCCTGGCCCATAATGGTGGTGGACATCTCGCGCTTGTCCGACAGTCCCGCAGCGTGGGGAGCGAAACCCAGTTCGCTGAATGCCGCGACGTTGTCGTCGACAGTCAGCCCTTTCTCGGATCCCGCCACCAACGCCGCGTACACGGACTTGGGCAACCTCTTCTTCGCACGGCGCTGTGCTTCTGCCACCGTCTCGAAGAAAGCATTCTTAGCCATTGAACTGACCTCTCTGGGGTGCAGCTTTCGCCGCACTGTCGGTATCGCGCAGTAGTTACTGCATTCCCGCAAGCGGGTTTTCGTCACAAATCTTGGCGGGCGGACGCATCATCAGTGTCAGGGGCACCGATGCACGTGGGGTCTTACGTTGACCGGAACGGGAGTGATCGACACTGGACTTCGGGACCTCTCCCGCCGACGCCAATGCCATTTCACCGTTGCCGATGACGCACTCGGGGTCGGGTCCGTCCATCGGCAGTCCGGTGAAGAACTTGGCCGCCATGCAGCCGCCGCGGCAGGAGTCGTAGTGGTTGCACTTGCTGCAGGCGCCACCGGTCTGCGGCGAGCGCAGCTCCTCGAACAGGTCCGAGTGCTGCCAGACTTCCTGGAATCCACCGTCTTTCACGATGTTTCCGGCAAGGAACTGCTCGTGAATCGCGAACGGGCACGCGTACACGTCACCGACCGGATCGATCAGGCACACGACTCGCCCCGCACCACAGAGATTGAGACCAGGCAATGCATCGCCGAAGGCGGAGAGGTGGAAGAACGAGTCGCCCGTCAGGACGCCTTCACCATTGGCCACCAGCCAGTTGTAGAGCTCACGCTGCTGCTCGGGGCGTGGGTGCAGGTCGTCCCACACGTCGGCGCCGCGGCCCGAAGGACGCAGTCGAGTGATGCGCAGGGTCGCGTCGTACTTGTCCGCGAGAGCCTTGAACTCGTCGAGCTGACTGACATTGTGCCGCGTGACGACCACCGAAATCTTGGCGTCCTTGAAGCCGGCTTCCTTCAGGTTCGCGAGAGCGCGCTCAGCCATCGCGAACGAACCAGGCCCGCGCACAGCGTCATTGACCTCAGCGGTGGCACCGTCGATGGAAATCTGCACGTCGACGTAGTCACTGGCGGCGAGGCGCGCCGCGACCTTCTTGTCGATCTTCACTCCGTTGGTGGAGAACTTCACACCGACCTGGTGGTCCGTCGCGTAGTCGACGAGCTCCCAGAAGTCGGAGCGTACCGTCGGCTCGCCGCCACCGATGTTGACGTAGAAAACCTGCATACGCTGCAGCTCGTCGATGATGGACTTGCACTGTTCGGTGCTCAGCTCGTTGGGGTCACGACGACCCGAAGACGAAAGGCAGTGCACGCAGGACAGGTTGCAGGCGTAGGTGAGTTCCCACGTCAGGCAGATCGGGGCGTCGAGTCCGAGTTCGAACTGATCGACGAGGCGACCCACCTTGGCGGGCGGGGAGGGCTGTTCAAGAACTGAGGTCATGGCTGTGTCCTCGCGAAGAAATGAAGCGGGCGAACGTGCAGAAGGGCTGTTCCGCACGTGGGGGCGAGCGTCTGGCTCAGACAGGCACGATCATGTGCGAATCGGCGAGAGTGCTCAGCGCGCGGGCATATTGGGGAGCCGCGTCATCTTCGATGCCCTGCGCACGTAGTGCGGACCGGACATCAGGATGGTCTGGCAACGCCTTGACCACCGCAACGATGGTCGTGTTCTTCAGGAACGACAGCTTGCGCGTTCCGAAGTGGTAGAGCAACGCCCCGAAAGGTTCGGGGCGAAGCGCTACCTGCGGGTGGAGTTTCCACCCCGCATCGAGATCCAAAGCAGACACGGTCAGTACACGCCGCACATGCCGTCGATGGAAACTTCCTCCACGAGGGACTCCTCGACGAGGTCGTTCTCGAGCGCCTTGTTGTCACGATCTGACATGGATTCCTCCTGCGGTCGCACTCCGTCTGGAAGTCTGTAGATCAGACTTCCAACCTGGGAGTTGGTGGTCACTAGTGGGACTTCACTGTGACTCGGTTCACCACTGTAATGGCATCGAGTGCAGAATGACACACATGGAGCGAAAAAAGTATGCGTAGCCGCAAGAAACCGTCCGCTCGGATAGGTCGTCGCCCCTCCACAACGAAGGAGGGAATCAGCACGATCGGCATCGAACTGTTCTCCACAGTCGGCTTCAACGAGGTGAGCGTCGATCAGATAGCCGACGCCGCCGGCATCGCGCGTCGGACCTTCTTTCGCTACTTCCCGTCCAAGAACGCAGTTCCCTGGGGAGACTTCGACGGGCATCTCGACGAGATGCGCGAGCACCTGGACTCACTGCCCGCTGACATCCCGTTGGTAGACGCACTCGAATCCGCATTGCTGACGTTCAACACCTTCCCACCGGAAGAGACTGCGGTACATCGCAAACGGATGGAATTGATCCTCGAAGTTCCGACACTTCAGGCATACTCTGTGGTGATGTACGAAGGTTGGCGGCAGGTGGTCGCCGACTACGTCGCACGCCGAATGGATCTCGAGCCGACCGATCACGGCCCACGCACGGTCGGCTATCTTCTGCTCGGGGTCGCCATGTCGGCGTACGAACAGTGGCTCACCGACGATTCACTAGAGCTACCGGAACTCTTGAAAACGGGTACGCAGTCCCTGCGGACCGGCATCAGCACCTGAGAAAGCATCACCACCTGAGAAAGGCGATCATGTCCACCATCACGAACGAACCGGTCCTGGATTCGCTGGCACCGTCGACGCCGGGCTTGTGGTCGTTCGGGCATGTCACCGTCGAACGCGTCGAGTCCGGTCCGATCTCGCTGGATCGCCGAGGCGGTCGTCTCCACGTCAGACACTCCCTCACTCCCGCCGATCTGAGTGAGCGACTCGTCGCCGGAGTCACCTCGTCGATCCAGGACGCGGAGTTCGGTCAGGACGAATTCGAGTTGACGATGGTCGGCCTGGTTCGCTCCACCGTGGACGGCGCTCTCGCATCCTGGACCACGTACTACCGGAACTCCCTTGCCGAACTGTTGGACGGCACTGCAGATTTCGCGCCGATTCATGACAAAGCCGAAGAACTGGTTCGCGGTTCCGTGCTCGATCTGGGTTCCTGCTTCGGTTTCCTGCCACTACGGCTCGCGCGCGCCGGAATGGACGTGACCGCCACGGACATCCTGCCCGGAACGATGATCCTGCTCGACGCGGTAGCCCCCGAACTCGGCATCACGATCGACACGGTGATCTGCGATGCGGGTGGAGTACCGGCACCGGACAACAGCGCCGACACCGTCACCGCGATTCATCTCCTCGAGCACGTCGACGACGCAGTCGGCGAAGCCGTGATCGCGCAGGCACTCCGAATCGCACGTCAGCGGGTCGTCATAGCCGTCCCCTTCGAAGACGAAGCCACCGCGTGCCACGGCCACATCCGCACTTTCGATCTCGAGTCACTGCAGGCGGTCGGCCGGCAGACCGGTGTGCCGTTCGAGGTATTCGAGCATCACGGCGGCTGGTTGGTGCTGGACGCTACTGCCGCCTGAGGCGACTCAGCCTTCTTTCAAGGTATGCGCGACAAGGGCATTCGCGTGTCCATGACCCATACCGTGCTCCGACTTCAACCAATTCACCAATTCCATGTGCTTGGTGAGGTCTGAGCTTCTGATCAGCTCTTGCCATTCACCGATCGGCCGACCGTACTTTCTTCTCGATCGACGGAAAATACGACGCCGGGCCTTTCACGGGTTCAGTCATGACCGGAATCTACCTCCACCGCCCGACAATATTCGCGCACCGACGGCGACCGCATGTCCGCACCTGCGGAATCGCTGGGTAGATACGCGACCGTCTGATTATGGTCGACGTACACCCGCCCGAGAGCACAGGAGTTCAGCAATGCGACTGTCCACACGAAATCAACTCACCGGCACCATCACCGAGGTCAACCTCGGCACCGTCATGGCAACGGTCAAGGTGAAATTGGACGGCGGCAACCAGATCGTGACTTCGTCGATCACCCGCGATGCCGCGCTGGATCTCGACCTCGAACCAGGCCAAGCTGCAACGGTATTCGTGAAGTCCACCGAGGTGACGATCGGCGTCGAATAACTGGCACGACCGCTGTTCAGGGCCGAGTGAGATGCGTGGTCATCGTGTAGTCCTTGCTCGGCCCCGTCACGGTCCAGACCACAGCCCAAGCCGATCCATCCACGGCAGCGATGTCGATCCGCCCGCGATAGGTGTCCGCACCACACAGGTGCTCGACTTCCTCTCCCGGCGCCCAGTCGTGGAACTCTCTGCCGTCTTCGAAGGTCACGGCCCACTCGAGGCCGCGCTTCGCGATGAACAGAGTCCGGAACACGGGCAGTTCCACATCGCCGTCACGCAGAGTGCCACTCTCGTACCAGCGCATCCGACCGTCACCGGCGTCGGAGATAGTGGTCTCGCCGAAGACTTGCTTGGTGGAACCGGAAAGGCGGTCGACGATGTCGCGCTCGAAGTGCCACGTCCCTGCCAGCGCCCTCGGCTCGATCTTCGCGTCGTCAACCATGTGGCGATTCTAGTGACCCTGGACTAGGACTTGCGAAAGAGCCGAACACACTGCGGGAGTATGTTCCGAGTACACCCGTAACACGCAGGAGATTTGCACAACCATGAACGATTCGGCCGCCCTTCACAAACGCACAGTGTTCGCCGAGGATCTCGAGATCGGCCAAGTGATCCCTTTGGGCTCGTATTCGGTAACCGAGGAAGAAATCGTCGAGTTCGCAACCCAGTGGGATCCCCAGTGGTTTCACATCGACAAGGAAGCCGCCGGGTCCGGTGTCTTCGGCGGGTTGATCGCCAGCGGGCTGCACACCTTGTCGATCTGCCAGAAATTGGTGGTCGCCGGCCTCTACGACCAATGGAACGTGATCGCCGGAAAGACCATGCGCGACGTGAGCTTCCTACGTCCACTTCGCCCCGGTGACACCCTCAGCGGAAAGGTCACCGTCGACAACGTCGTGTTCGACAATCGCGCGCGGGGATTGGTCACCATCACAGCGAAATTGGTCGATGCACACGGCAATCGCGTTCTGGACGTGGTCACTGACGCCTACCTGCACTGTCGCCCGACTCGCGGACAGTGAATTATCGGTAAATTCCGCACCGCAATGCCTGAATTGCCGTACTTTCAGTGACGTTGCGACGCAACAATACCCATCCCCGCAAACAGGAGTTCCTCACACATGAGCAGCCTCGGCGAGATCAATCCCCTCGGCATTCTTCAGATCCTCATCTACATGCTCTTCGGTGGGTCGTCCAGCACTCCCGAGTAGACCCTAGCTTGCCATTGCCATAGTCAGCATCTACTGTGCTGACTATGGCAATTACTAGTCAGGTCTCCGTGACGGCCGCGCCGTCAATCGACGCAGCGCGTCATCACACCGAGTTCGACTCCAGCTGGCGAAGTTTCGACGGCATTCAGGGCGGACTCGCCGTAGCACGGATGCTGCGAGTTGCCGCCGACGCGTCCGGAGCCGAACCTATGGCGGTCACGGCACACCTGGACCGCCCGGTCCCTCCGGGGCCGGCCGAGTTGACCGTCGGCGAGATGCGGGGCGGGCGGACTGTCAGTTGCCACGTCACGCTGACCGATGCGGGATCCGCCCTCGTTCGGTTGGCCCGCGACACAGGAGCCACGACGCTGTCCGCCCCCGGAATCGAGCCGAGTCCGGTCGACCCGGCAACCCTGCCACCGCTGGAGATCCCGGTGGACTTCGTGCCGTTCTCCCAGCACCTCGACATCCGTCCGATCAATTCCGCGAGGCCGTTCGCCGGTGGCGACTCCCCGGAATTCGACGTCTGGATCCGATTGCTGACCGACCTCGATTTCACGGCCCAGGAGCGCGCCGCCGTTCTGCTCGACGCGCTTCCGCCCGGACTGTTCGCGACGCTGACGACGCCCGTGGCCATTCCCACCGTCGAGTTCACCGCGCATTTCATGCCGGAGTACGTCACGGCAGATCACTCACCGTCCCAGTGGTATCGCCTGCGTCATGGCACCGTGTGGGCAACCGACACACTCTGCGTCGACGAAACCGAATTATTCGACGCCGCAGGACGGCTCGCTGCTCGGGCTCGCCAGCTTCGTCGAATTCTGAGTTGAGTTCAGCTCTCCTACACCTGGATGTCGCGACGACGGAAAGCAACAAGCGATGCTGTCGAAAGTGATACTGCCACAACGATCATTGCCAGCAGGGGTAGAACTGTCACCGGCTCGGCAGGGGCACCCGGCACGTGGGTGAAGGGCGACAGATCCAGCACTACCTGCGGAAGCTTCAGCAACGTGCCGAGTTGCCCGAGCACGATGCATGCCGCCAGGATTCCCCAGGAGAGCGCCGATGCGTAGGCCGGAAACAGTCCGAAAGCCAACGACACCAACCCCACGACTACGAGCACCGCAGGCAGATAGGCCAAGGCAGCGCCGGTCATTCGGAGTGTGTTGCCGCCGATGTCGTCCGTGACGAGCCCGAAGGCAAATCCGGTGAAGGCACCCATCAGGACGTGTGCAAGGACCACACCGCCCACAACCACACCCAGGTGGGAAAGCATCCACCTCCACCGAGACAGGGAGGTTGACAGCAACGGTTCGAGCCGTCCCGATGTTTCCTCGCCCCGCATCCTGAGAAGACTCTGGACCGAATACGCCGCGATCACTATCGACGTGAGCCCCAGAGCAGTGGCCAGGTAGGAATCCACCAGATCTGTTCCGCCGCCACCAAGTTTCTCGAACATCTCCGCGGTTTGCTGCGACGATCCCACCATCGCGTCGATCTCGTTGCCCACGGCGCCGTACGCGAACCCGAGAATGACAACGGCAAAGATCCACCAGAACATCGTCATTCGTTGCATCCGCCAGGCCAGGCCCCAGGCGGAAGGCAACCACGATGCCGCGGTCGGTGGGCCGGGTCGGGGCTGAACGAGTCCCGCTCCCTGATCGCGATGACCGATGAGAACGAACGCCACCACCACGTGTACGGCCGCAAATCCGATCAGCAACAACAGGATCCACCAGGCGTCGTCGTCGAACGGTCTGATCTGTTGTGCCCATCCGATCGGCGAGAGCCACGACAACCAACCGCTCACCACGCGAGTTCCGTCGTCGACGACCGTACTGTTCACGTCACCGATCGCGCGCAGCATGAAGGCAACGCCGATCGCGGCACCCGCCAGACCGTTGGCCGTGCGAGCACCGTCGGTGATCTGTGCAGTCACCGCCGCCACACCGGCAAACGCGATTCCGGTACCGCCAACCGAGGCACCCAGCGCAAGCGAACCACCGACCGGCAGACCGACGGCCATCGCCCCCAGCGCGATTCCCAGTGCCAGAACGACGTTCGCACCGACCGTGACGATCAGCGCGGAGGTGAGGAGCGCTCGTCTACCAACCACCGCTGCACCGATCATCTCGGCGCGGCCGGTCTCCTCGTTCTGTCGCGTATGACGAACCACCGCAAGCGTGCTCATCAATGCCGCCACCAACGCGAACACGAGCACCGACTGGCTGGCGACTATCGCGCCCTGCGAATCGCCGGACACGATTCCGTTGGTCGCCAGCGCTACCGGCGAGACCGCGGAACTGACTGCGATGTTTCGCAATTCCTCGGGTGTCTTATACAGCCCGGTCACACTGGCGACGACGAGCAACATGAACAAGACGATCGAGATGACCCACACGGAAAGCTGAATTCGGTCCCGACGCAAAGCGAGCCGGACCAGTCGGCGCGTACCGGTGAATTGGCTCGCCGACGCCGGTACCGGTGGAGCGGCCTCGACGACGGTCACGGCCGTACTCCGGTCTCGGCTCGCAGGTGGACCGAAGTCTCCCTTGCCCGCTCGTCACCGTAGTGCCGCAAGAAGAGTTCTTCGAGTGTCGGCGGAGTGGAACTGAGCGCAACGATCCCGAAGCCGACCAAGTACGTCATGAGAGGTCCGAGTTGCGCGCTGTCGACTTCGCAGGTGACATGGTTCCCGTCGATCACCGCGTCGTGGACACCGCCGAGCCCGTCGAGGCTACCGATTGGTCGCTGCGTCTCCGCCGAGACGGACGTGCGCGTGAGATGTCTGAGTTCGGACAGCGTTCCCTCTTCCACCGTCCGCCCGTCGCGGATGATGCTCACTCGATCGCACAGCGCTTCGACCTCGGCGAGGATATGGCTCGACAGCAGGACCGTCTTCCCGGCGTGAGCTACCTCCTCGACGCAATCCTGAAACACCGCTTCCATCAACGGGTCAAGCCCCGATGTCGGTTCGTCGAGGACGTAAAGGTCGACGTCGGACGAGAACGCCGCCACGAGTGCAACCTTCTGCCGGTTACCTTTCGAGTACGTCCGCGCTTTCTTGGTCGGGTCGAGTTCGAAGCGCTCGAGCAACTCGCTCCGACGTTTTCGGTCGAGGCCACCACGCAGACCGGCCAGCAGATCGATGGCCTCCCCGCCGGTGAGATTGGGCCACAGGTTCACGTCACCAGGCACGTAAGCGAGACGTCGATGCAAAGTCACGGCGTCTCGCCACGGATCGCCGCCGAGGACGGTTGCGTCTCCGGAATCAGAGCGGAGCAGGCCGAGGAGTACCCGAATGGTGGTGGATTTTCCGGAGCCGTTCGGCCCCAGGAATCCGTGCACTTCGCCCGTCGAGACGTCGAGGTCGAGGCCATCCAGCGCGCGGGTGGTACCGAACGTCTTGACGAGGTTCTTCACTGAAATCGCCGCACCCATGAACTTGACCGTACGCCGATTTCACAAATGTGTGAAGATAGAAAAAGAGGAAAGATCGAAGGGTTCCGATGACCGACACCAGCCATACCGTTGCACCGGACGAGAGCCGCCATTATGTCGAGCGACTCTCACTCGTACTGAGCGACATGGGTTTTCCGCCGATGCCCGCCCGCGTCTGGGCCGCATTGATGACCAGCGAGACGCCCTCGTCCACGCCAGGAGACCTAGGATCTCGGTTGGGCGTGAGCCCCGCCGCGATTTCCGGTGCCGTCAGATACCTCCAGCAAGTCGGGTTGATCGAGCGTGTGGCCGTCCCCGGATCGAGGCGTCAGCACTACTGCGTCAGCGTCGACATGTGGGCCGACGCGTTTGTCACGAAACAGTCCTCGCTCTACCAGGTCTCGGCAGTGGCGGACGAGGGCATTCGAGTCCTCGGTGAAGGAACGACGGCCGGCGATCGTATGGCAGATCTGCGCGACTTCTTCGACTTCATGGCCGCGGAAATGCCGCGCATGCTCGCGGACTGGCGCTCCCGGCGAAAAGACCGGACACCTGGCAGGTAACGTCAGGTTTACCCGCAATTTCGGCGGGGTACCTCAATTCTCGTTCCGGCATGGTGAGGCGCGGCGTACTCGAGGAGTTGCTGATGAAGCTGTCGATCAGGGGCGCGAACACCTCACCGACTTCACCGTCAGTACGTACCGCTTCACCCGAGATCTGTGAACGATCGATTTCCTTGAACCGCACCGCCGCCGAGGCATTCGCCGGCGACCACCGAGCGCTCGCGAAACTCCTGGCCCGCGTGCACCCTCGCGTCGTTCTCTACTATCGCGCCAGGCTCCTCGGGACGTCTGTAGCAACATTCGCCGACGATCTCGCCCATCAATGCACCCTGGACGTCGTCACACGAATGTCCGACACGATCTCCGCCGACACGCGCATCGAGACTTTCGCTTACGAGTTGGCCTCTCGACGGATTGCGTCAATTCCCCAGTCACACAACACCAACGGGCGATTCAAACGCCCGCGCCGCCTGACCGACGACCAACGTGAGGTTCTCATATTGCGAATCGCAGTGGGTCTGACTGCCGAGATGACCGCGTCGACTCTGCGCACGACTCGATCGAGAGTGCTGCTCGTACAGCATCAGGCACTGCGCGCCTGGACCGTCTCCGAGCGCAGCTAGATCAGACCTTGCTTACTCGCGGCGTAGACAGCCTCTGCTCGTCGGCTCACCTCGAGTTTGCGCATGATGTTGCTGACGTGAAACTTGACGGTGGTCGGTGAGATGAACAATCGCTCACCGATCTTGATGTTGGACAGACCGTTTGCGAGAAGCCGCAATACTTCCAGTTCGCGATCGGTCAACCGTTCCTTGGTTGCCGATTGCCCGTTGAGCGAACGGACGACAGCAGATGCGCTGCGAGAGTCGAACGCACTCTCACCCCGCGAGACCGCCCTGATCGCACGCACCAGTTCGGTGGTGTCGACGTCCTTGACGACGTAGCCACGAGCGCCTGCGTGCACCGCTCGCACCACCAGTTGGTCATCGAGAAAGGTGGTGAGAACCAACAGTCCCAGCCCGGGATGTGCCGAGGACAGCTGACCGCAGAGGGTCAGCCCCTCGTAATCGGAACTGGCGGAGAGTTTGAGATCCATCAGGACGATGTCCGGGCCGACCTTGTCGACCACCGCGAGCGCCTCGGCCAGGGACGACGCCTCCCCCACGATCTCGAGGTCGCTTTCGCGCTCGAGCACCGAGCGGAGTCCTTGCCGAAGTATCGCGTGGTCGTCGACCAGGACTATGCGAACCGAACTTTGAACCGGCGACGTTCCACGGGTGACGACGGGACGAGCAGTGGTCATGATTCCTCGCTCTCGATTTCAGGTGTAGAGCAAAGGTTTTCCATGCCCGAGTCCAGCGGCGGCGCCTGCGGTAGCGGTAGTGGCAGTCGAACGAGAATCTGAATCCCACCGATCCGTGCCCGCCGCACTTCCAACGCGCCACCCAACTCCGAGGTTCGCGCCTGCATGTTCGCCAGTCCGCGGTGGCGACCGTCGACATCGTTGGTGGCGGCGAGTTTGAGGATCAGACGCATTCGCGCGGGGTCGCCGTCACCGTCGTCGGAGACCGACAGCAACACGGAGTCCGCGCGATAGGTCAGACGAAGCACCGCCCGATTCGCATGAGCATGAACCGCTGCGTTGAACAGGGCTTCTCCGGCGATCCGGAGAAGGGCATGTTCGGCATCGCCCGGAAGCTCCGTCGGGGTACCGCCGACGCGAACGCTGACCGCCAACTCGTCCGGCATGTGAACCACGCCGAGTTGCTCGAGCATCTCGGGCAGCGACGTCCGGTCCGCGTCCGAGGAATGATTGAGAGCGTAGATCGCCGAGCGAAGCTGCTCGACCGCACGCCTGGTCAAATCCTTGGCCAAGTCCAGTCTTTCACTGCGTTCCGCCTCCGGGATGTCGCTGCGGCAGACCTCGATCTGCATGCCGGCCGACAACACGGCCTGTGTCACGCTGTCGTGAAGTTCGCGGGCGATCCGGTGCCGTTCGTCGTCGACCACCTGATGCCGGTGCGCCACACCGAGTTGACGCTGCGTGGACTCCAATTCGCTGTTGCGCACCGCGAGGTCGGCTGCAGTGCGATTTGCCTCCGCGTACGCATCTTCGGCTCGTTCGAGCAGTAGTTGTCCGCGCTGATAGAGCGCCGAGTTCTGCAGAGCCACGGCAGTTTGGCTGGCCAAAATGCTCAGCACGGCTCCGTCCGTCGTGTCGAGCGTCCGGTTGGCCGGTGTCCAGGCTGCAAAGGCTCCGACCACGCCGCCGCCGAGCACGATCGGCACAAACGCGTAGTGTGCGTCGATCACCGAGTTGGACTCGATTCTCCCGTACCGGATGTCGTCGAGGCATTCGACGACGTCCTCCGGAAGTGGTGGTCCCTCCACGTTGTCGACCAGGAACGGCGTCGCATCCGGACCGAGAACCAATCGGCGTGGCCCGGCGTCCGGCAAGGTCCCGTCGGCCAAGGCGAACACTATCCAGTTGGCACTCAGATGAGCGCGGGCAGCTTCCGCGACCGCGCAGACCAGGGTTTCCGGCCCTTCGACGGTTCGCACCAAAGCCCGCGAGATCAACTCCAACGCATGTACGACGCGTTCGAGGCGCTCCGCCGCACCGCGATACTGCGGATAGAACGAACTCTTCCCCGACCGTAATCCGGTGAGCCTGGACAAGTCCGCGGTCATCGTCCGCACCGATTCACAACGCACCTCTTGTTCACAAGGCACCTCGGAACAACGCCACCATCTGCTCCTGCGTCGCTTCCCTGGGATTGGTGGACATGCAGGCGTCGAGCAACGCGAAGCTGGCGAGCCTGCTCAGATCTTCCTCGCGAACACCCAACTCCCCCAGCCCCTTCGGCACGCCGACCTCGCGCGCGAGCCGTTCGACCCGGTCGGCCACTGCCAGCGCTGCTTCCTCCGGGGTGCCGCGCTGCTCGGGAAGACTCAACGCAGCAGCGATGGCAACGAAGGGGGCGGCGTCCGTCGTGGAATTGAACCGGATGACGTGGGGCAACAGAATCCCGTTGATGACGCCGTGCGGCAGGTCGAGCATGCCGCCCACCTGATGACTCATGGCGTGCGCGGCGCCGAGTATCGCGTTGGTGAACGCCAAACCGGCCTCGAGGCTGGCCTGCGCCATCACAGACCGCGCTTCCATCTCCATCGGGTCCTGGATCGTGTGCACCAGATTCTCCGTCACGAGGCCGACAGCGCGGAGCGCGTGATGATCGGTCAAAGGATTGTGCGCCAGCGATACGAAGGCTTCGATTCCGTGCGTCAGTGCGTCCAATCCTGTTGCCGCATTGAGCCACTCGGGCATCGTCGTCAGCAACCGCGGATCGATGACCGTCACATCTGGCACCAGCGCCCGGCCGATGATGGTGATCTTGGTGCCGCGGGTCGTGTCCGTCACGATGCAGAACTGCGACACGTCCGCACCGGTGCCGGACGTGGTGGGAACCATCACCAACGGCGGGATCGGTTTTGTCGCCTGATCGACGCCTTCGTAGTCGAGGATGTTGCCGCCGTTGGCAGCGAGGACGGCGACACCTTTAGCCGCGTCGATGACGGAACCGCCGCCGAGCGCGATGATGACGTCACACTCGCCTTCCTGGTACACCTCGAATCCAGCCGCGATCTCGAAGTCCTTGGGGTTGGGCGTCAGCCCTGACCACACCGTCGCGGTCAATCCCTGCTCCGTGAGATGGTCCTCGAGTTCGCTGACCCATCCCGCGTCGATCAAGCCGGGATCGGTGACCAGAAACGGGCGGAACCCGCCGAACCGCAGAGTCGCGTGTGCTGCCTCGACCAGGGAACCGATACCGAAGACGATCTCGGGGGCGTGAAATTTGACCAGTCGAGCAGCAGTGCCGCGGCGATGAACACCGTGGTTCACAGCATCCGGATATGCCACGGACACGACCCCACTCTCCTCTCGCTGCCCTGAGATCTCCGCTCGGGAACTTTCCGTCCGTCACTCTCAGTGCATCAACTCTCACGTGCACCAACAGGTGTGATTCACCTTACAATCGCTGGCCCCGAGCCTACGCGGACGTCAGTCGCCGCACACCCACCGAAGGAGAGGCGCCTACCTACCCGTTCGGGCAGGTACACATCGCCGAAAAATAGATGGCGCGGCGATCGGGTCGCGTTGTACTTTCGGTTGCGGCCAGAGCGGTCCGCAGTACCGATCCAGAAGGTGTTTATGACCCAGCCCGCGCCGAGCGCGCCTCCCGCCTTTGCACAGTCCGCGACCTCGACCCTCACCTGCTGATCCCCGAGACGACGGACTGACAGCGCGAGGCCCCTCGGCCTGCTCCTACCTGCCTTGTTCACTCAGCTAGGAGTTCTCCAGTGCCTCAATCACACAATTCCATCTCGAAAACCGACACCGTCTCCTGCGTACAGTGCGGACTCACCGTCATGACGTACGGCCCCGAGGGCGATCGCCGAAACCATTGCCCCAGTTGCCTGCATTCCTTACACCTGTTCGACCAGGTGGACGGTGGGCCGTCAGACTGCGGCATGCGCATGGCTCCCATTTCGATCGCTGTGCTGCGCAGTGGCGATTGGATGATCATCCACCGCTGCGCACAGTGCCTAGAGCTCACCTCCAACCCCGTCAGCCGAGACGACAACCAGTTGTTGTTGATGAGAATGGCAGTGCGTCCTCTCGCGCAACCGCCCTTCCCGCTCGAAGCCTTCGGCGACCTGTGAGGGGTGAACCGCAGATGCCACGTAGGAACCCCACCACCCGGTCCCGGCGGACGCCGCAACGCACCAAACACGTATTACACGGAACAGGTGGCGAGCACGGATCGAGTTTCCGTTGTCTCACATGCCGTTTGGACATCTCCACCGAGGCGCCGGGTACCGCTCATCGGAACCACTGCCCGAACTGCCTGGCCAGCCGCCACGTGGATGGTCGCGTTCCGGGCGACCGAGCACAACAGTGCAGAGGTGCCATGGCGGCGCTGTGCTTGTCGGTCCGGCGAGACGGTGAATGGATGCTCGTTCACCAGTGCGTCGAGTGCAATACGTTGAAAGTCAACAGGATCGCCGGCGACGACAACGCCTTGGTCCTGCTGCGCTTGGCGCTACGCCCGTTGGCGGATCCCCGACTGGGCTCGCGAGCATTGCTAGCGCTCTGATCGATCGTCCGGCGTAATCGCGCGTTCCTGCGCGCGATTACGCCGGGCGAACACCACGAACACGATCCCGGCAAGCAAGCCGACCGCTGTCGGACCGAGAACCAATCCCGAATACAGCCACGGGGCAGGCTCTGCCGGAAAGAGGTCTATGAAATCAGGTCCGGTGAACGTCGGGTCGGAAAACGGTTCCCGATAGGATCCGCCGGTCAGAATGTGAGGTGATGCCAACGAGTTCCACCACCACTGAAACACGCCGAGCGCCACCAGCCCGCACACGGCGCCGAGCACGGTCAGTGCCGCGATCGGTCGCCAGATCGATCCCCTGATTTCAGACATGAGATCAAACTAGTTCACGACAGATCGCAGTGATATCAGTGAAGTGCAGTGACATCAGCGAAGTGCGTTGACATCAGCGAAGTGCATGCCCTAGTTCGGCCGCCTTTGCCATCAGTTGCGCGGCATCTCGGGCAACGACAACCTCGTCGCAGATCTCCGAATACTCCGGCATCGCGCACGACGCCTGGTTCCAGTAGCGCTGTGGTTCCGGCGTGATCCAAGCCAGACGGTGGACTTTGCGTCGCACCTCTTCCAGCTTGTCCACCTGCGGGGGCAACCCGTTGCACCGACCGTCGCCCACGATGATGACGGAAGTCCTCGAGTTCAAGGTGTTTCCGTGTTCGTCCAACAATTCGGTGAGCACCCGCCCGTAGTCGCTGCTGGCTTCCAGATCCAGGCCCGGGTGTGCGAGCACCGCTGCCAATGCACCGTCACCACTACTGGCGAGCAGGGTGTCGGTCACGTCGACCGGACGATCGACGAACGCGAGAACTTCACAACGATCAGCCCGGCGATGCATTGCCTGAGCCAAGCGCAGAGTAAACGCGGTGATGGGGCGCACGGACAGCGACACGTCTGCGATCAAAAGCAGTCGGACTCGATCGGGGCGAGGAGCTTTCACGACCAGATGGAAAGGTATCCCGTCAGTGCGCAGGCTCGAACGCACCGTGCGTCGCATGTCGAGATGTCCTCGAGAGCGCTCCCGAGGACGAGGCCTGGACGGTCCTCTCATCCTCCGAAGCACCTCGTGGCACGCGAGTTCGATGTCGTTGTGCGTTGCGCCTGCAGCAGATTCACTGTCGGGCGCGTCGGGAGCGGATTCGGCGAGTGCAGCGGCCGAGAGCGCTTGTACGAACGCTTCGACCGCCTCGACGAGCCGGTTCAATTGTGCTTGCGTGAGTGGCCCGTCGTCGGAGACGTCCGCATACGCTTTGCTCGGGTCGTAGGCATCCAACCAGGCGAGGATCGACGTCGGATCGTCCCACGACAACGAGCCGACCACTGCTGCAGCAACACTGGTGCTCAGGTCACCGACCACTGCCGACGCGGCACGATCAACGTCGACCGTGTAACTGACTCCCCGCCGGCCTGTCTCCGAACCGGTATCCACCGACAGTTCCGCATCGCTGGATGTCATCGATACGTCGTCGTCGTCCTTGTGCGGGTTGAACCCCTTCTCCGCCTCCGGAGTGTCGAAGTAGTCGCCGACCTCGGCTGCACGCTCGTTGTACTCGGCATACCGTCCTACTTCTTGATCCTCGTCGATCCCGAGCGCCGTGGGCAGACCGTCCGCCACTTCGGCTCGCGACGCCATCCGCTCGGCGTGGGCCTTCTCCGCAGGCGGCCGGAACAGCGCGTCGAACGCCCGCTCGAAACCGGCCTGCTCGTGAGAGTACTTGGCGCACAATGCCCGAAGGCAGGCTCGTAACGTCTCACGATCCGAAGCGCCCACCATCGCGAGCACACGCCGAACTTCGATGACCTCGGCCGGTGACGCGGAAACTCCGGCCGCCCTCAACAATCGGCCGAAACTCGCGGACACCACGTCGAGGACAAACGACGGCTGCCACACGGCGAGGCCACCGAGCGTCGTCATCGCGTCGAACGGATTCCGCTGCCGCCGCGGATTCCCTGTTGATGGGGGTCTCGTCCACCGGTCCCCCGGAACACGGCCGTCGTCGTGTTGGCGGGTTTGCTTGCCACCGTTGCTCGCTCGATCGGCTCACCACCGTCACGCGAGGGAGATTCGAGAAGCTTGCCGTCGAATCGTTCCTTGGCCAGCGTCACATCCGACGAGTACTTGAGCAACGCCGTGAGCAGGATGTCGCGCACCTTGGCGTCGGAAGCGGTGTCGAATCCACTGGCCGCGAGGACTGTTGCCGCCCTGGCTGCGTCGATGACCTCCGAGATGGAGGGACTTTTGCGCAGCGGGAGGTCACGCAGGATGCGAGCCAATTCGACAACCTCGGTGGCAGTAGCGGCGTCCACTTCCGGCGCTCGCGCCGTGACGATCTCGCGTTCACGCTCCGACGTCGGATAGCCGAGATGGTAATGCAGGCAACGACGCTTGAGCGCGGGCGAGAGTTCGCGAGTGTCGTTGGATGTCAGGATGACCCAGGGCTGCGAACGGGCCACGAACGTACCGACCTCGGGAATGGTGATCTGCTGTTCGGCGAGAATCTCGAGGAGCAACGCTTCCATCGATTCCTCGGTGCGGTCCACCTCGTCGACCAGAAGCACGACCGGCTCGGGTGAGAGGATCGCTTCGAGCAGCGGCCGGACGGACAGGAAGTTCTCGGAGTACAAACCGAAATCCTGATCGGCCAGAAACTTCGACGCTTCGGCGACACTGTCGAATTCGGAAACCTGATCGCTGATCCGGTCGCGGAGCATCTGCACGTGCAGGAGTTGCTTCGCGTAGTCCCATTCGTACAGGGCGCGATTGTCGTCCAACCCTTCGTAGCACTGCAAGCGCACCAGCTTGCGTCCGCCGATCGCAGCCAGCGACTTCGCCAGTTCCGTCTTGCCGACACCCGCCGGCCCTTCGAGCAGGAGCGGACGCCCCAGCGCCGTCGCCAGATGAACGACTACCGCGAACTCGTCATCGGCAATGTAATCCTGCTCCCGCAGAGCATCTTTCACTTCGATTCCGCTGGAGAAACTGCGACCGGACATGGAATACCTTTCGATAGGGGCACAGCCCCTGTGCGCGGTTAGGGAGTCTCTGGACTCCTTAACCGCGCACGGGGCCGAAGGCCCTGCTAGAAGTACGACTTGTTGATCGCGTGATCGACAACCGGGATCATCGACTCCACGGTGACCTCACGGGGATTACCCGGGGTGCACCAGTCGTCCTGAATGTGCTCGGAGATGGCGCGCACAGTCTTCTCGTCACCCTTGATGACATCACCACGACCCTCGTACTTCTTGGTGTTCATCTGGTTCTTCGCGTACGAGTCGGTGCGGACCTGACCGAAGTTGTCGGGGATACCGACGTCCTTGGCCAGTCGGATGGCAGCCTCGACGGCGGCATCTGCGGCCTGAACCGTGGTGAGGTTGCGAGTGTCGACACCGAGTGCGCCGGCCAACTGGGCGTAGCGCTCGTAGCGCGAAGGCAGGTTGTACTCCCACACACGCGGCAACGCGATGGCGTTGTTCAAGCCGTGGTGGCTGTCGAAGAAAGCACTGACCGCGTGCGAGATCGAGTGAACGATGCCGAGGCCACCGGAGTTGAAGGCCTGCCCGGCAATGTACTGCGCGTTCATCATTCCCTCGCGGGCCTTGAGGTTACGCGGCTCGAAGACAGCCTCGCGCAGGTTCTTCGCGACCAACTCGACCGAGTAGATCGCATTACCGAGCGAAGGCGCGAAATCGAGACGAGACACGAAAGGCTCACTGCCGTGCGCGAGTACGTCGAAGCCGCAGTACGCGGTGAAGTGCTGAGGGCAGGTGTAGTAGAGCAGCGGATCGTCGATCGCCAAGGTGACAATGGTCGCCTCGTCGAAGCCCACCCACTTGTGCGGGTTGTTCATGTCCGACGTGTCGGTGATGACGTATGCCCACGACGTCTCGGAACCCGTTCCGGCCGTGGTGGATACGGCGATGTGCGGCGGGTTCTCCTTGTTGGTGGACTTGGCGAAGCCCTCGAACTCGTTGATGTTGCGACCGTCGTGTGCGATCACGACGCGAGCACCCTTGGCGGCGTCGTGGCTCGAACCACCACCGATCGAGATGATCGAGTCGCACTTCTCCTTCTGGTAGAGAGCCGCGGCCTCCATGACGTTGTAGTCCTTGGGATTCGACTCGACCTTGTCGTAGAGCACGACCTCGACACCCTGGTACTCGATCTTGCCGACGAGTTCCTCGATGATGCCCGAACCGCGCAGACCGGTTGTCATCAAGAGGGTGCGCTTGAAGCCGAGATTCTTGGCCTCCACACCGATGATGTCGTGAGCGCCCACACCCATCAGGGCGCGCGGGAAGGGGTGGAACTCCTTGATGGGAAAGTCCCAGATCTGGTTGAGCTCGATAGCCATCGGTATCTCCTCAGGGATGTGCACGAATGTGACTGCGGGAGGGATTCGAGCCGATTCTTTGTGACCGGCGTCTCACCTGGTTCCCACTGTGTACCGACAAACAGCCCGTGCACAGGCTTCGGCAGCTCAACCGCCCGGACGCCGCCCGTGAACCGCCCGTTCGGGCAGGTGATCGCCACCCCGGACCGCCAGGACGGTTGGATCAGACCGCCGCGGTTCCCGCTGATCGGGAACGTGTTGCTCGGCGACTACGATCCCCAGTAGCTTTTCATCACTGCTAACATTGAACTAGAACACGTTCTAGATGTTGCACTTCACTGACCTGCGCTTTACCCAGCTTCACGAGAGGACTAGCTTCGCGATGACGACAGTCGAGGTACCGCACAGCTCGCGATCGGCGGTACTCACCGTGTCCGGAGTCATCGAAGAGACTTCCGACGCCCGGTCGCTGGTGTTCGAGATTCCCGCAGAACTGAAGGACAAGTTCGACTACAAGCCCGGTCAATTCCTGACCCTGCGCATCCCGAGCGATCAGACCGGCTCGGTCGCACGCTGCTACTCCCTGGCCAGTTCGCCTTTCACCGACGACGCCCCCAAGGTGACCGTCAAGCGAACCGTCGACGGTTACGGCTCCAACTGGTTGTGCGACAAGCTCCAGGTCGGCGACACCATCGAAGTGCTGCCGCCGTCAGGTGTCTTCACGCCCAAGTCGCTCGATCACGACTTCCTGCTCTTCGGTGCGGGCAGCGGAATCACTCCGGTGATCTCGATCCTCAAGTCCGCCCTCACGCAGGGCAACGGCAACGTCGTGCTGATCTACGCGAATCGCGACGAGAAGTCCGTCATCTTCGGCGCCGAACTTCGCGAGTTGGCAGCGCAACACCCCGGCCGCCTCACGGTGGTCCACTGGATCGAAACCGTGCAGGGACTCCCCGCCGTCTCACAGTTGGCGACACTGGCCAAGCCATTTGTCGCGTACGAGGCCTTCATGTGCGGTCCAGGCCCCTTCATGGACGCCGTCCACAAGGCACTGGCAGAGGCCGGCATGCCCCGCACGCAGGTTCACGCCGAGGTCTTCAATTCACTCGCCGGCGACCCGTTCCGTGACGTCGAGGTAGCCGAGGTCTCCGACGAAGAGGCAGCCGACGCCGCAACCGTCGAGGTCGAACTGGACGGTGAAACCCACACCCTCGTCTGGCCGCGCAAGCAGACGCTCGTCGACATCATGCTCGCCAAGGGCCTCGATGTTCCGTACTCCTGCCAGGAAGGTGAGTGCGGGTCGTGTGCCTGCACCGTCACCGAAGGCGAAGTTCAGATGGACAACTCCGAAATCCTCGACGCCGAGGACGTGGCGAACGGCTACATCCTCGGTTGCCAGGCGAAGCCGATCACCGATCACCTGAAGATCGAGTTCTGAACCCTGCTTCGATGCATGACGGCCCCTGATTCCCTGCGGAATCGGGGGCTTTGTCATCATCCGAGCCATCTTCGGTCTCCCGCCCCGACACCCACGCAGGCGCCGTCGTGGGCAACCGCCACAGTGCGAAGATCAGTACCAGGGTCACGATCAGGAAACCCTCCCGCAGGACCAACCCCACCGGCAGCAGGAGAGGCGACGTCTCGATGAACTGCTGGCCCATACTCGGCCCGCAGTAGACGATTGCCAAGCCCAGAGCGGCCGAACCGAACTGCAGCGGCGATCGAAGCCGAAAGAGAACCGTGACGGCAGCAGGCACGAGATACACCCAGTGGTGAATCCAGCTGATCGGCGAAAGAATCGGCGCGCTCAATCCGATCACCAACGCCGCATCGACCGCGCGCCCGACGCGATAGACGTCTCGGGCGATCCAGAGCGCTACCGCCGCACACAGCACTGTCAACGGCATCGTCAGAGGCGCTGTCCATGTGCCCAGTGCCGCAAGTCCGCCCTGCAGCGAACTGTTGCCGGCGCTCGCGATCGCCTGCCCACTCAAATCCACCCGGTCACTGAGATTCCAGACGACGTCCGACCAGAAGGTCCAGCTGACGGCCGGGTCCACCACTGCCGCGACGGCAGTCGCCGCGGCAAATCCGATCGAACTCCAGATCGCGAGTCGCCACTGCTTCGTGACGACGAAGTAGACGACGAACAGCGCCGGCGTCAGCTTGATCGCGGCCGCGATACCGATCAGAAGTCCTCGCGGAAACCACCGGCCGAACCTCGAATGCTCACTACGGGTCACGTCGAGCAGTACGAGCACCATGAGCACCAGGTTCACCTGGCCGAAAGAGATGTGTGCACTGACGATGGGCGTCACCGACACGGCCAGGACCAATGCCGCCATGACGAGCGGCCTCTTCGGGACGCGAGCGGGAGTGAACCTCGCAACCGTCCACACCACCGCCGCGATGCACAAGCCCGACCACAGCAGATAGGCCGTCCAACAGCCGAAGAGAACAGTCGGCCAGAGGAAGATCGCCGCGAACGGGGTGTAGGTGAACGGCATGCCCTCGTCGACGATCAACGGGCCGACAAGATTGCCCTCGTAGATGTTCGATCCCGCTGCGAATGTCTGGGCGGCGTAGCGGTAGACGAGAAAATCTACGGGTTCGACGGCTCGAACGGAGTACACCAGATAACACAGAGCTGCGACGCCGGCAGCGATCAGTGAACCGATCGTCACAATTCGAGACGCCTCGACACGGGTGGCGGGCATACCGAGAATCGTCCCACAACCTACCGAGCGGTACTTCGCTAGCGGGCCGTTCGGAAGTGCGCTCGCTCGTCTGCGGTCAGGTGTTCGCACGCGTAGCTCAGCGCTGTGCGTCCCATGTCTGCTGCATTCTCTGCGAGGAAGTCGGTCAACAAATCCCGATCCACCCGTTTGCCGACCTCGCGGAGCATCCAACCCATGGCTTTCTGTGTCAGGTCCCGTCGATCGCCCAGCACCTGCGCGGCGAGTTCGAGCGTGGTCGACGCGTCGCCACGAGTGATGAACCCGTACGTCGTCAGCAGCGCCACCCGTCGTCGCCACAGGTCACCCGAATCGGAAAGCTCGAAGATCAGCCGACGATCTCGGTCGTACAACCAGCCGCCGAGGATCTGTCCGGCGGACGAATCCACGAGATCCCAATTGTTCACCCGCCCGTCCTCGACAGCGCCAAGATAGAAGTCGGCAATGCGGGCGCGACTCTCGCCGTCGAAAAATTTTGGGCGACTGCCCTTTTCGAATTGAGCAACCAGGATCAGCAGCCCGGCCAACCGATGCTCGTGGACGTCGCTGTCGAGAAGGAGGCGTACCTGAGGCAACGCGAGACCGACATGTTTCTTCACCACCGAACGCGTCTTCGGCACTCGCACTCCGATGAACACGTCACCCTCGCCGTACTCCCCCGGCCCCGTCTTGAAGAACCGCTGTAGGTGGACGGCATCCGCGGGATCCGCGAGATCGGCCAACTGCTCGATCACGTCCTGGGCACTCGATTGCGTCACTCCAGAACCTTCTCACGGGCTGCGGTGCGAACTCTTCGATTCTCTCAGTGTTCTCACACCGTGCGCCCTGCTCGGCCACAGGTCGGCAGACGACACTCGAGGACAGTCAGTGAAAGGACCACCCATGATCACCGCCGCTATCGCATTCACCACTCTCACCCTCATGGCACTCTCGGGACATATCGCGGCAAGCGCTCCGCGCGGCCTCGTGGCAATCCGGACGAATGGTCACAAATCTTGATATTCAAGCCTCCGTACCGCTTCTAACTGCAACGCGAATGCAATTGGCGGAGAGTTGATCTCGATCTGCCGCGGGCGTGTACTACAGGTGGACACACTCTCGTCTTTGGAGGTCTCGTCATGAAGTCGTGGAATCGAATGCAAGATGCCGTCGCGGTGGTTCTCGGCGTCTTTGCGGCTCTCTCGCCGATGTGGCTCGACACCACCGATCGGGCAATGTGGTCACTCGTCGTCCTGGGTGTCCTGGTTGCACTGTCGGGTCTGGCACACATGGCTCGTCCGGACATGGCCATGGCGGATTACGCGATGGGCGTGTTCGGCGTCTTGATGTTCATTTCACCCTGGGTCATGAACTTCGACGCGCTACGCGGTGCGTCGTGGACGGCCTGGGTGGTCGGGGTCCTGACCGTTGTGGTCGCGGTGAGTGCGATGCCGGTGATGAGTGCGCGGATGCATCACGGGGGTCACGGCGGCGTAGCTGCCCATTGACACGGCGGCGTAGCCGCCCATTGACAGGGCGGCGTTGCTGCCCATTGACAGGGCGGCTGGATCAGGCTTTGATCGCGCCCAACAACCGCCCGGCGTCGAAGGCTTCGGCGCTGGGCGGTAGTGCGCCCGGACGACCGCTCACGAACACCTCGACGGTTCCCGATCCTTCGCCCACGGCACCGAGCCCGTCGATCCGCCGCAGAGTCTGTCGTGCAACGGCTTCGGCGCTGTCGAATAGTGTGACGCCGGCGGGTAGCCGCGCTGCGATTTCTTCGGCGAGCAGTGGGTAGTGGGTGCACCCGAGGACAACGCCGCTGACGTCGTCCGGTGTCCGGGCAACCGCGGAATCGATGGCAGCGAGTGCGGCTGCGCGATCGCCGAGATCTATCGAATCGGCGAGGCCGTGGCACGGCACTCCGACGATCTTTGCGCCGTTGCCGAACTGTTCGATCAGATCAGCTTGGTACCGGCTGG
Organism: Rhodococcus sp. KBW08; assembly: GCF_003852455.1. Lineage (NCBI taxonomy): Bacteria > Bacillati > Actinomycetota > Actinomycetes > Mycobacteriales > Nocardiaceae > Rhodococcus > Rhodococcus sp. KBW08. Next base: position 169,540 of record NZ_QAJJ01000012.1, on the reverse strand, counting down.
CGGTCGTGGCGGCTGTAGCCCAGATCGCCACGGAATCGCACGCGGCGGCGGCGGGCTTGATCGCGGGCACCGTTCCGATGACCGGCACACCCGGTCCGACCAGTTCGCGGACGTGCGGCAGCGCGGTGACGCTGGCGGTATTGCACGGAAGAACGATGACCTGTGCCCCACGATCGAGGCTCCGCCGCACAGCACCGAGCACCCGGTCGACGACCCACGGCTCGGGCTTGGGTCCCCAGGGGGCGCCGTCCGGATCCAGGGACAGCACCAGATCGAGATCCGGGCGCAGGCGTCTGAGCCACGCAGAGGTAGGCAGCAGGCCCAGTCCCGAGTCGATGAGTGCAACGATCACCGCACAAATCTATCGTCTCGGAACCGGTCATGCCGCATCCGTTCAGGCCGGTGTGGACTCCAACACGTCCGAGATGGGCGTGCCGGCCGCGATCTTGGCGCGCATCTTCATCACCGCTCCCGCACTGCCTCCGCCGACGACAGCCGCCAACACGCCGTCGCGCTCGTAGTAGGCGACGAACTTGCGGCCGTCGTCCTTGACGATGTGAACGGTGTCCGTGGGTGCGACGGTGCCCAATGCCTGGATCTTGACGTCGTACTGATCGCTCCAGAAGTACGGAACCTGCGCCGGAGCATCCGGATCACCCGTTCCGGTGATCGCTCCCGCCAGGATCTTGGCCTGGTCGCCCGCATTGGTCCAGTGTTCGACGCGCTTGCGTCGATCACCGATCTGCCAGGACGCGACGTCGCCGACCGCCCAGACGTGTTCGGTACTGGTGCGGCCGACGCCGTCGCAGAGCACTCCGTTGTCGAGTTCGATTCCCGAACCGTCGAGCCACCCCGTTACCGGCACCGAACCGACTCCGATCGCGACCACGTCGACCGGGATCTCCGAACCGTCGCTCAAGGTCGCAGCGGCAACCGCTCCGTCGCCGGACAACGAGGTCAAGCCGGTACCGACGCGGACGTCGATTCCCTCGTTCCGATGCAGACGTTCGACGAGGGCGCCGACAGTGGGGCCGAGTACCGACGCCAGCGGCGTCGGCTGCGGTTCGAGCAAGACGACGTCGACGCCGTGAGACTTCATGCTTGCGGCCAGTTCACAGCCGATGAAGCCGGCCCCGACGATCAGCGCACGCTTGCCGGGGGCCAGATCGGCGCGAAGAGCCAACGCTTCCTCGATGGAGCGCAGAACGTGCACCCCCGAGAGGTCCGGAAGGCCGGCGATGCGACGCGGCGTCAGTCCGGTCGCGATCACCAACTCGTCGTAGTCCAGGGTGGATCCGTCGGCGAACGCCACCGACTTCGCCGCAGTGTTCACGGACGTCGCCGGCGAACCGAGCTTGAGGTCGACCTTGTTCTCGACGTAGAACTCGGCCGGACGCAAGGTCGTCTGGTCCTTGTCACCGCGGATCACTTCCTTCGACAACGGAGGCCTGTCGTAGGGCAGATGCGTTTCCCCACCGGCGAGCGTCAACTCACCCTCGAAACCCGCTCGCCGTAGTTCCTCGACGGTCCGCAGTCCCGACAAACCCGCACCCACGATCACTATCCGTGCCACCACGTACCACCCTGTCCGACCCACGTCACTTGCAGCGCTCACTATGAACGCCGTCACTATTTGCCTCCGACTCTGCCATACCAAATGCCGGAGTAGGTGTGGTGCATCCCGCATGGCCACCTACCAGTCACTACAGTTGGAGGTACTTCAGACGCACGCACTGACACATGAGCAGGGAGCCCCCATGACCAGCGATTCCAGTGAAAAGAACAGCGTCCGATTCGGCGCCGACGGTGGCGCGGAACTAGTCAGCACCCAGGGCAAGACGATCATCGCCGACGCCGTGGTCGCCAAGATCGCCGGTATAGCAACACGCGAGATCAACGGCGTGTACGACGTCGGCGGGGGCACAGCGCGTGCGGTAGGGGCACTTCGCGACCGCATTCCGGGCGCCCGCGTCAACCATGCACAGGGAGTGGCGGTGGAAGTGGGCGAGAAGCAAGCCGCCATCGACATCGGCATTGTCGCCGAATACGGCGTCGCACTCCACGAACTGGCGGTGGGTATCCGTCGAAACGTCATTGCCGCAGTCGAAAGCATGACCGGCCTCGAGGTCACCGAGGTCAACATCACGGTCTTCGACGTCATGCTCTTCGAGGATGCCGAGAGCGGCGGCAGTACCGATCCGGAAGCCAAGCCGAGGGTTCAGTGAGTACCGCCGACGCCGGCCGCGAGATCGACGCGGCCGAGGTTGTCGCCGACGCAGTTCTTGCGATCCCGGAAGTGGCAGATCTACACGGCGGACAGTTCGGCGAGGTGGGAACCTACCTACCGGGACGCCGAATCACCGGCGTTGTCGTCGACGAAAACTCTTGTGCTGTACACATTTCCGTTCACTACCCGGCCGACGTTCGCAGCGTCGCCGAACGCGTCCGAGCGGTGGTGGCGAGATTGGTCGACGTACCGGTGAACGTGACGGTCGGAGACCTGTCGACCGCGGGATACCTACCGGATGTTTCCGAAAGTGCAGTCACCGAGCCTGCCACCGTCACCGACATTGCACCGAACATTCGAGAAGGGAACTGACATGAACAGCACCACCGTCGGACTGCTGGTCGGTCTGCTCCTCGCGCTCGCCGGAATCATGGGTGGGTTCAGCGGATTCGTCTTCGCAGTCCTGCTCGGCGCCGCCGGTATGGCGATCGGAGCACACCGCGACGGGCATCTCGATCTCGGCGCGATCCTCCGAAGCCGTGGCCGTGGCTGAGCCGTCCGATCCCAGCGCAGCGGACGATCCTGGCCTACGCGGCTCGTTGGTCATCAAGGACCGTGCGATGGCCAAGATCGCCACGGCCGCAGCGGTGAACGTTCCGGGAGTGGTCCGTCAGTCAGGCGGTTTGACCCGCCTGACCGGGCGCGACCTTCCGCGAGCCGACATCTCGATGGGCAGTGACGCCGTGGCCATCAATCTGTTCCTCGCTGTGTCGTGGCCGTGTTCGGTCACCGACCTGACGGGCCGCGTGCGGGCAGAAGTCGGACGCAGTGTCGAGTCGCTGACCGGCCTGCCCCTCCACGACATGAACGTCATGATCGCGGCAACCGAGGGCACCGACGAGTCATGTGCTTCGGGCGTCGAAATCGCCGAAGGCCCGGCGCAGGAGGCACTCTCGGATCCGATTCCACCCCGAGTTCCCTCCGCGAACCCGGCGGCCGCGGTTTCGGCCGTCGTCATCGCGTGCGGTCTACTCGCACTCGCCTTCGTGGTCTCGCGCGAATGGTTCATCAACCGTGGAACTTTCGAATCGGCACCCTGGATCCGAAACTCCGTGGAGTGGACGTCGCGGCTGCACTGGCAACCTTGGCTGCTTCCGGTAGCGATCGCTGCCGTTGTCGCGGGTGTGGTCCTGATAATGTCGGCGATCAAACGTCGTGCGAAAACCCATGTCCCACTGGGTAACCCGAAAGCATCGACGGTATGGATGCGACCGACGGACATTGCACGCCTGTGCAGTAGCCACGCAGCGGTCGTTCCCGGCGTCGATTCGGCCCACACGAGCGTCGACCGCAGACACGTCAAAGTCCACATCGAATCGACCGGTGGCGATCGGGCCGAACTTGCCGCGGCCGTGGACGCGGCAGTACGACCACATCTCGCAATACTGCAGCAGCCACTGCAACTTTCGGTTGTCGTGCGAGAAGCTGCCGTACGACGAAAGGACGCGTCGTGAACCGTTGGATTTCCGCGGTCGATCGGACCATCGTCCTGATTTTCGGAATCGCGCTCCTGGCGGCAGGCGCCTACGCCATCGCGTGGGACGCAGGTGCCTCACTGATTCGAACCTGGGTGTCACGACTCGATCGGGAGGTCCTCTTCGGCCTTCCGGAGGAGCCTTGGTGGCACTGGGTGCTGTCCGGCACCTTCGTACTCTGCGTCTTCACCGGTTTCGGGCTGTTGTACCTTAACCTTCGCCGGCGCCGAACGAGCGCAGTCACGTTGCGGCACAACGAATCCGGCACCGACGTCAGTGTGGATCTGGGACCAGTCGCCGACGGAGTGGCCTCCGAACTCGCGCAACTGCCGGGCGTGCGAAGCACCCGAAGCAAAGCGACGGTCGATCGCGGACTGCCGACGCTGTGCGTCATCGTCACGGCGGACCCGGCGATCGACGTCGTCGGCTTCACTACTCAGGCCGAAGGCATCGCCCGTGCGACCAGGCGAAGCCTCGACGGCTCACCCGTCGCGGTACAGGTCCTGTTACATCTCGACCGGGTCGAAGCAACGAAGTAGGCAAGAACCTCACCAGCCACCAGACCGCCTGCCCACAGACACAGAAAAGGCGCTCACTCCCCGAAGGGAATGAGCGCCTTTTTCAGTGCTGTGAATCAGCTAGCGAGACAAGAGTCTCACTTGATGATCTTGGCAACCTTGCCGGCGCCGACCGTACGGCCGCCTTCGCGAATTGCGAAGCGCAGGCCCTCGTCCATGGCGACAGGCTGGATGAGCTTGACGGACATCTCGGTGTTGTCACCGGGCATGACCATCTCGGTGCCCTCAGGCAGCGTCACGACGCCCGTAACGTCCGTGGTACGGAAGTAGAACTGCGGGCGGTAGTTGTTGAAGAACGGGGTGTGGCGGCCGCCCTCGTCCTTCGACAGGATGTATGCCTGGCCCTCGAACTCCGTGTGGGGAGTCGTGGTGCCCGGCTTGACGACAACCTGTCCACGCTCGACATCTTCGCGCTTGATGCCACGAACGAGCAGTCCGACGTTGTCGCCGGCCTGGCCCGAGTCGAGCAGCTTGCGGAACATCTCGATACCCGTGACCGTGGTCTTGGTCGAGGTTTCCTTGATGCCGACGATCTCGACCTCTTCGTTGACGTTGACAACGCCACGCTCGATACGACCGGTGACAACGGTGCCACGGCCGGTGATCGTGAAGACATCCTCGACGGGCATGAGGAAGGGCTTCTCGGTCTCACGAATCGGGTCCGGGATGGACTCGTCGACAGCAGCCATCAGGTCGAGAATGGACTGCGTCCACTTCGGGTCACCCTCGAGTGCCTTGAGTGCCGAGATCGGAATGACGGGGGCTTCCTCGTCGAATTCCTGAGCGGCCAGCAGTTCGCGGACCTCCATCTCGACGAGCTCGAGGATCTCGTCGTCGTCAACCATGTCGGCCTTGTTCAGGGCGACGAGGATGTAAGGAACGCCAACCTGGCGAGCGAGCAGGACATGCTCGCGCGTCTGGGGCATCGGGCCGTCGGTAGCTGCGACGACGAGGATAGCGCCGTCCATCTGAGCTGCGCCGGTGATCATGTTCTTGATGTAGTCGGCGTGACCCGGTGCATCGACGTGCGCGTAGTGGCGCTTTTCCGTCTGGTACTCAACATGCGAGATGTTGATCGTGATGCCACGAGCCTTTTCCTCGGGAGCCTTGTCGATCTGATCGAAGGCCGAAGCCTCGTTCAGGTCGGGGAATGCATCCGCGAGAACCTTGGTGATGGCCGCCGTCGTCGTGGTCTTGCCGTGGTCGACGTGACCAATGGTGCCGATGTTCACGTGCGGCTTCGTCCGCTCGAACTTCGCCTTCGCCACTTTGTGTCCTCCTGGACTGTTGTTGCTTGCCGTATGCAGCAGTGCGGTTGGTTGTTACTTGGTCGTGCTTCGTGCCGGAAGAAACCGAGGTCGCTTGCCGGCGCGGGCTGGGGAGCTCGCTGTGCTTACTCGCCCGTCGCCTTGGCGATGATTTCCTTCGAGACGTTCGCGGGAACCTCTGCGTAGGAATCGAACACCATGGAGAAGTTCGCTCGGCCCTGGGTCTTCGACCGCAGGTCACCGATGTAACCGAACATCTCCGAGAGCGGAACCAGCGCCTTCACGACACGGGCACCACTGCGTTCCTCCATGGCCTGGATCTGGCCACGGCGGGAGTTGAGGTCGCCGATCACGTCGCCCATGTACTCCTCGGGCGTTGTGACCTCGACAGCCATGAGCGGCTCGAGAATGACGGGGCCGGCCTTGCGGGCGGCTTCCTTCAGTGCCTGCGAACCGGCAACCTTGAACGCCATTTCCGAGGAGTCGACGTCGTGGTAAGCACCATCGAGCAGCGACAGCTTCAGGTTCACGAGCGGGTAGCCGGCGAGAACACCGTACTGCATCGCGTCCTGCGCACCGGCATCCACGGAGGGGATGTACTCGCGCGGGATACGTCCGCCGGAGACCTTGTTCTCGAACTCGTAGGTAGCACCGTCTTCGCCCACGAAAGGCTCCAGAGCGATGATGACCTTTGCGAACTGGCCCGAGCCACCCGTCTGCTTCTTGTGGGTGTAGTCGTGCTTCTCGACCTTCTTGGTGATGGTCTCGCGGTACGCAACCTGCGGCTTACCGACGTTCGCCTCGACCTTGAACTCGCGGCGCATGCGGTCGACGAGGATGTCGAGGTGGAGCTCGCCCATACCACCGATGACGGTCTGGCCGGTCTCTTCGTCGAGTTCGACCGAGAAGGTCGGATCCTCTTCGGCGAGCTTCTGGATCGCGACGCCCAGCTTTTCCTGGTCGGACTTGGTCTTGGGCTCGATGGAGACCTGGATGACCGGCGCGGGGAACGACATCGACTCGAGGACGATGGGGCTCGCCTGATCGCACAAGGTGTCACCGGTGGTGGTGTCCTTGAGGCCGATCATCGCGTAGATGTGGCCGGCTACGGCCTCGTCTACCGGGTTCTCCTTGTTGGCGTGCATCTGGAAGAGCTTTCCGATGCGCTCCTTCTTGCCCTTGGTGGCATTGAGCACCTGAGCACCCGGATCGATACGACCCGAGTAGACGCGCACGAAGGTCAGCTTGCCGAAGAACGGGTGAGCAGCGATCTTGAAGGCGAGAGCCGAGAACGGCTCGTCCTTGCTCGGCTTGCGAGTGATCTCTACTTCTTCGTCACCGAGCTTGTGGCCGATGACCTCGCCGATGTCCAACGGGTTCGGAAGGTAGTCGATGACAGCGTCGAGCATGGGCTGAACGCCCTTGTTCTTGAACGCGGAGCCACAGAGAACCGGGTACAGCTCGGAGGCGACCGTCATCTTGCGGATGGCGCCCTTGATCTCCTCGATGGTCAGCTCTTCGCCGCCGAAGTACTTCTCCATGAGAGCTTCGTCGGACTCGGCAACCGTTTCGAGCAGCTTCTCGCGGTACTCGGCGGCCTTCTCGACGAGATCCGCGGGGATCTCCTCGATGGTCGGAGCGGTTCCCGTCGGGACCACGCCGCGCCAGGTGATGGCCTTCATCTCGACCAGGTCGACGACGCCGTCGAAGTCGTCCTCAGCGCCGATGGGCAGCTGGAGAACGAGCGGCTTCGCGCCCAAGCGGTCGATGATGGTCTGGACTGTGAAGTAGAAGTCCGCGCCCATCTTGTCCATCTTGTTGACGAAGCAGATGCGCGGAACGTCGTACTTGGCAGCCTGACGCCAAACCTGCTCGGACTGCGGCTCGACACCCTCTTTACCGTCGAAGACAGCAACTGCGCCGTCGAGCACGCGCAGCGACCGCTCCACCTCGACCGTGAAGTCGACGTGGCCGGGGGTGTCGATGATGTTGATCTGGTTGTTGTTCCAGAAGCAAGTCACGGCGGCAGACGTGATCGTGATGCCGCGTTCCTTCTCCTGCTCCATCCAGTCCGTCGTCGACGCACCGTCGTGCGTCTCACCGATCTTGTAATTGACACCGGTGTAGAACAGGATGCGCTCGGTGGTGGTGGTCTTGCCGGCATCGATGTGCGCCATGATGCCGATGTTGCGGACCTTGTTCAGGTCAGTCAGCACTTCCTGTGCCACAGGTTTCTTCCCCGCTCGTTGCTTGGTTTTCGGGTGTCGGCCTTATCGGTGTGTTCCACCGTCAGGGCCATGGTCTTTCAATTATGTCTCTGCCGAGGCGAACCTGGCCACCTGCGTCCGGAATCCGGCGAGATGAACAAGTCGCCAACGGCGACAAGCGTCGGAGCCCCACCCGATGGCAGTTGCTCCGACGCTTTACATCACCAGCGGTAGTGGGCGAATGCCTTGTTGGCTTCGGCCATCTTGTGAGTGTCTTCGCGACGCTTCACAGCTGCACCGAGGCCATTGCTGGCATCGAGGAGCTCGTTGGCGAGACGCTCGACCATGGTCTTCTCACGACGTGCACGCGAGAAGGTGACCAGCCAGCGCAATGCCAGCGTGGTGGAACGACCGGGGCGAACCTCGACCGGCACCTGGTAGGTAGCGCCACCGACGCGGCGGCTACGAACCTCGAGTGCAGGCTTGACGTTGTCCAGGGCGCGCTTGAGAGTGACGACCGGATCGGTGCCGGTCTTCTCGCGTGCCTGCTCGAGAGCCTGGTACACGATTCGCTCTGCGGTGGACTTCTTGCCGTCCAGCAGGATCTTGTTGACGAGCTGCGTCACCAACGGGGAACCGTAAACCGGGTCGTTGATGAGCGGGCGCTTCGGAGCGGGGCCCTTACGTGGCATTAGCTCTTCTCCTTCTTGGCGCCGTAGCGGCTGCGTGCCTGCTTGCGACCCTTGACACCCTGGGTGTCGAGGGAGCCGCGGATGATCTTGTAGCGG
>NZ_QAJJ01000012.1:0-160749 GCF_003852455.1 Rhodococcus sp. KBW08 | reverse complement strand
ACGCTGCGGGCTGCCCTTGAGGGCTGCCGTCTTGACCTTGGCGGTCTTGTCGCGGCGACCCTTGCGGACCAGCTGGTTGATGGTTGGCATTTACCGGCTTTCTTGTGACGAACAGACTGCTCGAGCGAACTCGGGCCGTTCGAAAACGTGGCTGTTCTGAAATTAGGGATCTAGCAGTTGGAGCAAGAGAGCTGCTGCTCCTCACCCACCTCAGAGTGTGTACTCAGCACTTTCATGCCGTGCACCGCCCCCGAGGTCGGGCGTGTCGCATACCCCCACACAGGCAGCCGGATGCTCGTTCATCAGCAGATTCTGCTCGAACGCGCGCACGGCAATACCTAGCTAGGCACACAGATCGGCCCGGGCATGCCGGACACGACCCATAACGATACCTGTCGGCGCGCCACGAGGTCAAAGCGAGGCCACGGTGATAGTGACCTCACGCCCTGACCACCCACTCTGAGCGCCACTCTGAGCGCGCAGTGCGACCACCCGATCGGACCGGTCGCGATCAGATGCTGCGGTTCAACGTCAAAGCGCCGAGCTTTGCCGCTGCGTCGCACGGATCCGCGCCGCCTTGTGGCTCGGTGACCCACCACCCGAACACTCCCCCGGCCGGTGCGCTCGCGCTCACCCCGCAACTCTGCGGATCAGCCGGCTGGCGGACCTGGTACCCGCCACTGCCGTTGATGTCGATTTTCGCCACCACGTATCCGAGATGTTCGAAAGCAGCGCGCTCGTGATCGAGTGTGCCCGTCTCGAACCAGTTGAAGGTGATCTTGATCGGACCCGCGGCGCCGATGCCGTCCCAACGGCAGATAGCGCCGAAGAACCCACGCCCGACGGCGTCGGCACCCACGGCACCGGCGATCTGCTCGTCGGTGACGGCTTCGCATTCTTGGAGGACGTTCGCGAATTCCTGGCTGTCACTACCGCCGTAGCTGCCCTCCGCGCGGGGAGTCCCGGTAACCACCGAGCCGCAGCCTGTCAGCAGAACCAGCGACCCGGCCACGGCGAGTCCGATCCTTACGCGCTTCACTGTGCCCTCGACACTGTTTTTTCCATCAGATCCCGTGCCACCGTGCACGGATCCGCGGTCGGCGGCAGCAAACCGTAGGTGATCGACCAGTGCACGAAGTCTCCGCCGAACGCGATACCCAACTCGCACAACGAACCTGCCGTGGACGCGATGAAGCCCTGGTGTCCACCGATCGTGATGTCGTCGGCGGGGCGTCCGAGCAGGTCGGACCCGGCCCGTTCGCGGCCGATCGGGCTTCCGCGGTACCAGGAGAAACTGACGCTCGGACCGTTCGAGCCGGCTACTTCCCACTGGCAACCGACGCCGTTGCGCGTCGTCGTCGCGAAAGCGCCGAGATTGAAGGCGCTGACAACTTCTTCGTCGGTCACCGAGCCGCATTCGGCGAACATCGGTCCGGGATCCGTAGGTGCGAGTGCCTGCGAACCCGCTCCGTCGCCCGGCTGATCGACGGACCCGTCGTCGGAGCTGCATCCGACCACAGCCGAGAGCACGGCGGCCGAGACCAATACCGAAGTCCCGATCGAGGTGAGAGTGCGTGCGGCCATGGAGCCGACTGTACTTCGCGGCGGCCCCCGACACACGCCACGTGCGCGTCGCGCGCATCGGTGCGCCCACGCCGCTGCCGATTCAGGGAGTTGCGACCGGTACCCGAACCAGCGTGGAATCCAATTGCGCCGCCCACTGTTTGACCACCTCGGTGCGTCGGCGCGAGTCGTCGGTCAAGACGTCTGCAAGCCCCAGCCCACGGGCCAGGTCCAGGGTCGCCTGTACCAAGCGGTGCGTCACCGGATCGGAGTCGTCGACTCCCAGACTCTCGACGGCCATCCGGTGCGCGATGCGTCCGAACCGTTCCTCGAGAGGCAACACGCGCGCCCGCAGGTCGGGGTCGGAGGCAGCGGCCGTCCACACCTGCAGTGCGGCCTTGAACAGAGTCCCGGTGTAGTACTCGACCAACCGCGAAATGATCGCCTCTGTTCGTCCGGCACCCACCGGAAGGTCGGTGGATTCCTTTCGTGCCTGGTCCATCCTGGCGTCGAACATCACCTCGAGCGCCGCGGTGATGAGGTCCTCACGCGTCGGGAAGTGATGCTGCATCGCACCGCGGGACACCCCGGCACGCTGCGCGACGACGCTCATCGTCGTTGCGCTCCATCCGAGTTCGGCGAGACACTCCACAGTCACTTCCAGCAGGTGGGAGCGCGTGACTCGACTTCGGTCCTGCTTGGGCTCTCGAGTCATCGCGCCGCCATCCCTTCTACTGCTGTCTTCCAGCGCTTCTGTGTCCCAGCTGCGCAGTTTCTACTGCGCCCAGGCCGCTGGACGCTTCTGCAAGAAAGACATCATGCCCTCACGAGCCTCGTCGGACGAAAACAGCCGAGCCGATTGCGCGATCATCTCCTCGCCGTCCCGGTCGAATCCGGCCAGGACCGAACGCGTCGTGATCCACTTCGATTCGGCAAGCCCCTGCGGTGAACATTGGCGCAGGGTGCCGAGCAACTCGGTGATCGACTCCCCCGTGTCCTGCGACGCGGCGGTGACGAGTCCGATGGATTCGGCCTCGTGCTGGCCGAACTTCTCTCCGGTGAGTAGATAGCGGCTCGCAGATCGCTGGTCGAGCCTCGGTAGGACCGTGAGCGAAATGATGGACGCCGCCAAACCCAACCGTGATTCCGTCACCGCGAAGGTGCTCGCCGGTCCGGCGACGACGATGTCGCACGCCCCGACAAGACCCATGCCCCCGGCCCGGACGTGACCGTCGATCCGCCCGATCACCGGCTTGGGAAGCTCGAGAATGCTGCGCAAGAGCGTCAACATTCCCCGTCCTCGCTCCTTGACCGCCTCCTCCGGAGATGCCGACGACCCGGAGGCCTCACTGAGATCAGCTCCCGCGCAGAATGTTCCACCGGTGTGAGTGAGCACCACGGCTCGAACTTCCGGATCGGCCGCCGCCGACGTCAGCCCACCCTGCAACTCCGTGACCAACCGCGTCGAAATCGCGTTGCGGTTGTGTGGTGAGTCGAGAGTGATCGTGGCCGCACCGCCCGATACTTCGTACCGTACGTATGACTTGTCCTCGTCCGTCATGCTTCGCCCTTTCTCGTGAGACCGTCTAGTAGGACCGAGGCAGACCGAGAGAGTGTTGCGAGACGAAGTTGAGGATCATCTCACGGCTCACCGGGGCAACGCGGGCGATACGTGCCGCGCCGAGCATGGCAGCCAACCCGTATTCCTTCGTCAGGCCTGCGCCGCCGTGCGTCTGGATCGCCTGATCGAGTGCCTTGATACTCGCTTCGGCGGCCGCGTACTTCGCCATGTTCGCGGCTTCGGCAGCACCGAAATCGTCGCCACTGTCGTAGAGCACCGCAGCCTTCTGCATCATCAGCTTGGCGAGCTCGAGTTCGATCTTCACCTGGGCGAGTGGATGCGAAATACCTTGGTGCGCACCGATCGGCGTCTTCCACACCGTGCGCTCGTTCGCGAACTTCACCGCAGCGTTCAGGGCGTAACGGCCCATTCCGATGGCCATCGACGCACCCAGGATGCGCTCGGGGTTCAGGCCGGCGAACAACTGCATCAGAGCGGCATCGGCTTCGCCGACCAGAGCTTCGGCCGGCAGACGCACATCGTCGAGAAAGAGGATGAACTGGTGGTCCGGTTCGATGATGTCCATCTCCATCTGCGTCTTCACGAATCCGGGAGAATCCGTGGGGACGATGAACAGAGCGGGCTTGAGCTTGCCGGTCTTGGAGTCCTCGGTGCGCGCAACGATGAGAACCGCATCAGCCTGATCGACACCCGAGATGTAAATCTTGTTCCCGCTCAGGATCCAGTCTTCTCCGTCACGCCGAGCAGTCGTCGTGATCTGATGCGAGTTGGAACCAGCGTCCGCCTCGGTGATTCCGAACGCCATGATCTTGGATCCGTCGGCGAGGCTGGGTAGCCATTGCTGCTTCTGCTCCGCCGTGCCGTACTTGCCGATGATGGTGCCGCAGATGGCCGGCGAGACGACAACCAGGAGCAGACCGGCACCCTGTGCCGCCAATTCCTCCTGCACCAGCGCGAGTTCGTAGATCCCCGCACCGCCGCCGCCGTATTCCTCCGGCAGGTTGACGCCGAGGAATCCGAGTTTGCCGGCCTCGTTCCACAATTCGGTGAGCGGCTCACCCTTGCGTGCCTTGGGCAGCACGTAGTCGACGTAGTTGAAGCGCTCACCCAGTTTGGAAACGGATGCCCGCAGTTCCTTCTGCTCTTCGGTTTCGATGAAACTCATCATGCTTCCTCTTCTGTAGCGGGTTCTTCCACACGTGCGAGTACCGATCCGACCTCGACCTGCTGGCCGACGGCAACCGGAAGTTCCACCAGGACACCGGCAGTCGGCGCGGTGACGGTGTGTTCCATCTTCATGGCCTCGAGCCACAGAATCGGCTGGCCGGCAGTGACGGTGTCACCGAGTGCGGCGCCGAGGCGGATGACCGAGCCCGGCATCGGAGCGAGCAACGAACCGGCGGCGACCTCCGCCGACGGATCCACGAAGCGCGGTGCTGCCGACAACGCGACGGGCCCGAGCGAGGAGTCGACGAAAATCTCACTCCCGTAGACCGCCACGTCGAACGAACGCCGTACTCCGCTTTCCTCGAGCACTACCCGGGACGCAGTAGCCGACACCAGACTCACGTCGTCGAAGCCTTCTGCACTCAGCACGCCGCTTCGGCTCAGGAAGTAGCGGACGTCGTAGTCGCCCGACGCAGTGGAATAACTCTTGCTCTGCGGCTGCGACGGCAGGTTGCGCCACCCGCTGGGCAAGCGGCCGATGACGCGGGCCGACGCCCGGTTGTGCGCGGCATCGGCAAGTGCAGCCGCCAGCGCCGACAGTCTTTCGGCGTCAGTGTCGGCCAGAGGCGTTGACAGTTTCTCGAGGTCGTGGGTCTCGAAGAACGCCGTGTCGGTGTCTCCCGCAATGAAGGCCGGGTGGCTCAGGACGTTGACGAGCAGGTCCCGGTTGGTGCGCAGGCCGTGAATCCTGGTGCGCGCCAGCGTCGATCCGAGCAGCCGCGCAGCTGCCGTTCTGGTCGGCGCATACGAGATGACCTTGGCCAACATCGGGTCGTAGTGGACGCCGACAACACTGCCGTCGACGACGCCGGAATCGAGGCGAACACCCTGCTCGCGCAGAACACTGAATTCTGCCACGTTACCGGGCAACTCGATGTGGTGAACGGTTCCGCTCTGCGGCTGCCAGTTCTTGGCGGGATCCTCGGCGTACAGACGCACCTCGATCGAATGCCCGCGGATCTCCGGCTGCTCGTCCGGCAGCGTGTCACCCGAAGCCACCTGCAATTGCAGCTCCACCAGGTCGAGCCCCGTGGTGCACTCGGTGACCGGGTGCTCCACCTGCAAACGAGTGTTCATCTCGAGGAAGAAGAAGTCGCCCTTTTCGTCGGCAAGGAACTCGACGGTTCCCGCCCCTTCGTAGCCGATGGCATTGGCGGCGAGCCGCGAGGCGTCGAAAAGCTTGTCGCGCATGGCGGGGATGCGCTGTACGAGCGGAGACGGCGCCTCTTCGACGACCTTCTGGTGTCGACGCTGGATCGAGCACTCGCGCTCTCCCACCGCCCACACGCCGCCGTGGCGGTCGGCCATGACCTGAACCTCGATGTGCCGACCGGTTTCGAGGTAGCGCTCGCAGAAGACCGTCGGGTCACCGAAAGCGGACTGCGCCTCACGCCGCGCCGCTTCCAGTTCGCCGTCCAGTGCCGACAATTCACGAACGACACGCATTCCGCGTCCGCCGCCGCCCGCCGACGCCTTGATGAGCACCGGCAGATGCGCTTCGGTCACCGCAGCGGGATCGAGTTCGGACAGCACCGGCACTCCGGCGGCATCCATGATCTTCTTGGACTCGACCTTCGACCCCATCAGCTCGATGGATTCGACGGGTGGGCCGATCCACGTCAGCCCCGCATCGATGACGCTGCGCGCGAACTCCGCGTTCTCGGACAGGAACCCGTAGCCGGGGTGAATGGCGTCGGCGCCCGAAGCCTTTGCAGCGGCGATGATCAGCTCACCCCGCAGGTAGGTCTCGGCGGGCGTGTTACCCGGCAGCCGAACGGATGCGTCGGCTTCGGCGACGTGCGGGCTGTCGGCATCCGCGTCGGAAAATACCGCGACCGTGCCGATTCCGTTCTTGCGGCAGGTTGCAAAGACACGGCGGGCGATTTCGCCACGATTGGCGACCAATACAGAAGTGATTGTCACGGCGTGCCTCACATACGGAAGACGCCGAAGTTCTCGGTGCCTTCGATCGGGGCGGTGGCAATGGCCGACAGGCACATTCCCACCACGGTGCGGGTGTCTCGGGGATCGATGACGCCGTCGTCGTACAGACGTCCGGACAGGAACATCGGAAGTGACTCGGCCTCGATCTGGTTCTCGATCATCGCGCGCATACCGGCATCAGCCTGCTCGTCGAACACCTGGCCGCGGGCCTCGGCAGCAGCGCGTCCCACGATGGAGATGACGCCGGCGAGTTGCGCTCCGCCCATGACGGCGGACTTGGAACTGGGCCAGGCAAAGAGGAATCGCGGATCGAACGCCCGTCCGCACATGCCGTAGTGACCGGCGCCGTACGACGCTCCGAGCAGGATCGAGATGTGCGGAACCTTGGAGTTGGCAACCGCATTGATCATCATCGATCCGTGCTTGATCATGCCGCCCTCCTCGTATTCCTTGCCCACCATGTAGCCGGTGGTGTTGTGCAGAAACAGCAACGGCGTGTTGGAGCGGTTGGCGAGCTGGATGAACTGCGTGGCCTTCTGGGATTCCTCGCTGAAGAGCACGCCACGGGCGTTGGCCAGGATGCCGATCGGGTAGCCGTTCAGCTCCGCCCAGCCGGTCACGAGAGAGGAACCGTAGAGCGGCTTGAACTCGTCGAAGTCGGAACCGTCGACGATGCGGGCGATCACCTCACGCGGATCGAACGGGATCTTCAGATCGGCGGGAACGATGCCGAGCAACTCTTCCGGATCCTCGAGCGGTTCGATGATCTCGGTGCGAGGCGCCGGCCCCTTCTTGGTCCAGTTGAGCCGCTTGACGATCGAGCGCCCGATGCGGATCGCGTCCTGCTCGTCGGCGGCGAAGTAGTCGGCCAGGCCGGACTTGCGAGCGTGCATTTCGGCGCCGCCGAGTGCCTCGTCGTCGGATTCCTCACCGGTGGCCATCTTGACCAGCGGCGGGCCTGCGAGGAACACCTTGGAGCGTTCCTTGATCATCACGACGTGGTCGGACATGCCCGGGATGTACGCGCCGCCGGCCGTCGAGTTACCGAAGACCAGTGCAATGGTGGGGATTCCGGCTGCGGACAGCTGAGTGAGGTCACGGAACATCCGGCCACCGGGAATGAACACCTCTTTCTGCGTCGGCAAGTCCGCGCCACCGGACTCGACGAGCGAGATCACCGGAAGGCGATTCTGCATCGCGATGTCGTTCGCGCGGAATCCCTTACGCAGCGTCCATGGATTGCTGGTGCCGCCGCGCACGGTGGGATCGTTGGCGACGATCAGGCATTCGACGCCTTCGACGACGCCGATACCGACCACGGTGCTGGCGCCGACCGGGAAGTCGCTCCCCCACGCAGCGAGGGGGCACAGTTCGAGAAACGGTGAATCCTGATCGAGCAGAAGCTCGATCCGCTCGCGTGCCAGGAGCTTTCCCCGCTTGTGGTGACGCTCGGTGTACTTCTCGCCACCGCCCGCCAACGCCTTGGCGTGCTCGACCTCGATCTCGGCGAGCTTGGTGTTCATGGTCGATGTTGCGGTCTGGTACACCTCGGAGTTGGTGTCCAGTGTTGACCGAATGACACTCATGACTGATACCCCAATCGCTTGGCCGCGAGGCCGGTGAGGATTTCGGTGGTTCCGCCACCGATTCCCAGAATTCGCATGTCCCGGTACTGCCTCTCCACTTCACTTTCCTGCATGTATCCGAGGCCGCCGAACAGCTGAACGGCTTGGTTGGCAACCCATTCACCCGTTTCGACCGCCGTATTCTTGGCGAAGCACACCTCGGCGATCAGATCGCCGTCACCGGCCATGTACCGCTCGATCACCGAGTGCGTGTACACCTTGGCGACGTCGATCTTGCGGGCCATCTCGGTGACGGTGTTCTGCACTGCCTGCCGACTGATCAGTGGGCGTCCGAAAGTCTCGCGGGCGCGGCACCATTCGAGGGTCAACTCGAGGCATCGCTCGGCGCTGGCATACGCCTGCGCAGCGAGGGCGACGCGCTCGGAAACGAAGGCCTGCGCGATCTGCGCGAAGCCGCTGTTCTCTGCCCCGACCAGATTCTCCACCGGGACCCTGGCGTCGACGAAGGACAGCTCCGCGGTATCCGATGCACGCCACCCCATCTTCTCGAGTTTGCGCGAGACCGTGAATCCCGGTGTGCCCTTCTCGATCACGAGCAGCGAGACGCCACCCGCGCCGGGGCCACCGGTACGCACGGCAGTGACGACGAAGTCTGCGCGAACACCGGAGGTGATGAACGTCTTCGCACCGTTGACTACGTAATGGTCGCCGTCGCGCTTGGCTGTAGTTGTCAGGTGCCCGACGTCGCTGCCTCCGCCGGGTTCCGTGATGGCGAGCGAGCCGATCTTGTCGCCGCGCAGGGTCGGCTTGACCCACTTCTCGATCTGCGCCTCGTCGCCGGCCGCAATCAGGTGCGGCACCGCGATGCCGCAGGTGAACAGCGAGGCGAACAGCCCGCCCGACGCACCTGCCTGGTGCATCTCCTCACAGATCACGATGGAGTCGACGGCGTCGCCGCCCTCACCGCCCGCCGATTCGGGCGCACTGGCCCCGAGGAGGCCGAGAGCGCCTGCCTTGCGGTGCAATTCGCGCGGAATCTCGCCGTCGCGCTCCCACTGCGTCAGATGCGGCAGAATCTCCTGGTTCACGAATCCGCGTACGGTCGCGCGAAGCGCAAGCCTTTCCGGTGTGGTCCACACGGTCACCGTGAATCCTCTTTCTCGTCAGTTACGGAGAGTAGCGAAATCGGGATGTCGATGTGGCGCGAGCGCAGCCATTCACCAATTCCCTTGGCCTGCGGATCGAACCGCGCCTGCGAGGCCACACCCTGACCGAGGATTCCCTCGATCACGAAGTTGACGGCACGTAGGTGCGGAAGCTGGTAGCGAGTGACGTTCAGGTCTGCTGCTTCCGGTAGCAGTTCCTTGAGCATTTCGACGGTCAGAGTGTGCGCCAACCACTTCCACTGCTCGTCGGTGCGAACCCAGACTCCGACGTTGGCGTTTCCACCCTTGTCTCCACTGCGCGCACCGGCGATAGTGCCGAGCGGCACCGAGATCGAGGACTGCGGCGGCAAGGGCTGTGGTCGCTCGGGTTCGTCGACCGGTTCGAGGTCCAGCGTCAGCGTCGACGGAGCGATGTCCACGCGCGTGCCGTCGGGAAGTACGGCGACGTGAGGCACCGATCCCGCGTCGACGTAGCCGGGGGTGAACACTCCGTACGGCTGGCCGTTGCTCGGCGGCGCGGTCAGCGAGAAGCCGGGGTAACTGGCAAGTGCCATTTCCACCGCAACCGCGGAGAAGGGACGACCGATCACCTTGGGGTCGGCGTCACGAACCACGCAGCGCAGCAACGCACTCGCTGTTTCCTCGGTGTCGGAATCCGGATGATCCGTGCGGGCGAGAGTCCAGACCAGTTCGGCCGGCTTCTTCGTCAGCCAGGATTCGAGTTGAGTCTTCGCCAGATCTGCCTTGGCCTCGATGTCGAGACCGGTCAGGATGAAGGTGGCCTCGTTGCGGAACCCGGCCAGCGTGTTCAGCGAGACCTTGTACTGCGGCGGCGGGGCCTCTCCCGTGACGCCGCTGATCAGCACCCGATCCGGGCCTTCCTGGGTGAGCACCGCATTGTCGATGCGGGTGGTCACGTCCGGTCCCGCGTAGCGTCCACCCGTGATCTCGTACAGCAGTTGCGCCGTCACGGTGCCGACGCTCACCTCGCCGTCCGTTCCGGCATGTTTGGTGATGACCGAAGATCCGTCCGCGTTGATCTCGGCGATCGGGAATCCCGGCCTACCCAAGTTGGGAATCTCTGTGAAGAACGCGTAGTTGCCGCCGGTGGCCTGAGTTCCGCACTCGATGACGTGGCCCGCCGCAACAGCACCGGCCAGCTGATCGAAATCATCTCGCTTCCAACCGAAATGGTGAGCGGCCGGACCGACGATCACCGACGCATCGGTGACTCGTCCGGTGACCACGACATCGGCGTCGGCCGACAATGCTTCGACGATGCCCCAGGCACCGAGGTACGCATTGGCCGTCAGTGGGGAGCCGAGTCCGAGTTCGTCTGCGCGAGAGATCAAATCGTCGCCCTCGACGTGGGCGATCTTCGCGTTCAACCCCAGCTTGGTGTTGACCTCGCGCAGCGCATCGGCCAGGCCGGCGGGATTGAGACCGCCTGCATTCGCGACGATCTTCACCCCCTTGTCGAGCGCGAGGCCGAGAGTGTCCTCCACCTGCCGCAGGAACGTCTTCGCGTAGCCGAGCGACGGGTCCTTCATCCGATCCCGGCCGAGGATCAACATCGTCAGTTCGGCCAGGTAGTCGCCGGTCAGGTAGTCGAGTTCGCCACCCTCGAGCATCTCGCGCATCGCCGAGACGCGGTCGCCGTAGAAACCGGAACAGTTACCGATCCGTACCGAACTCATTTGCCCACCTCCGCTTCTCGTCCCTCGCCGCTGGATCCGACGGCAGTTCGTCCCTCGCCGCTGGGACCCGCGAACGCCTGCGCGAACCCGAGCCACTCGTCTGCGTCGGCACCGACGGCGACCAGGTCGAGATCAGCAAGATTGGCCCGCTGAGTGACCAGCAAGCAGAAGTCCAACGCCGGCCCGGTCACCTTCTGCGGCGCATCTTCCGGCCCCCAGGTCCAGAGCGAGCCGTCGGGCGCGGTCAACTCAACCCGGAAATCGTCGGCGGGCGGCGTCTTCTCGTTGACCGAGTACGCGAAGTTCCGCGTCCGCACACCCAGGTGAGCGATGTTCTTGATGCGCGCCGTCGGGGCGCGTTCGACGCCAAGGGCGTCGGCGACGTCCTGTCCGTGTGCCCACGTCTCCATCAACCGCGCGGTTGCCATGGAGACTCCGCCCATGGGCGGGCCGTACCAGGGAAACTTGGTGCCGGTCGGCGCTGCGGTCAGCGCCTCGACGAGAGCGGTGCGCCCCGCTCGCCAATCGGCGAGCAACTCCGCAGGCGGGCGGGCAGCCTGCTCGGCGGCACCGTCGTCGACGAACCCCGCCGGATTCACGAACGCCGCCTTCAACTGCTCCGCGAACCCGTCCGGGTCGGTGATCGCCAGGATCGCGGCACTGTCCGTCCAGTGCAGGTGCCCGATCTGATGCGCGATGGTCCACCCTTCCGCAGGCGTCAGTGTCGCCCACTTCTCCTCGGGCAGATCTGCAACCAGGGCATCGAGGCTCTCGCCTTCGGCCCGCAAGTCATCGATGAACGTCTGAAGTTCGGCCATGCGACCAGCATCACACTCACACCCATAAAAATCAAGCACGAATGATTGTTATTGCGAAATCTCGTGGTGAGAGACTGAACTCAACTGCCATCGACTACCAGGAGCACCCATGAGCGACGCCGTACTGATCTCGCGAACCGGCGATGTGGTCACGTGGACCCTCAATCGCCCGGACACCCGCAACGCGATCTCCGAGATCGACATGATCGAAGCTCTCGAAGACGCGGTCACCGCGGTGAACCGAGATCAGAGTGTGCGCGCGGTCATCCTCACGGGAGCCGGGTCAGCCTTCTCCTCCGGTGGCAACGTCAAACACATGCGAGACAAGGAAGGCATGTTCGGTGGCGCGCCCGGCGAGATCCGCCAGGGCTACCGGCACGGCATCCAGCGCATTCCACTCGCGCTGTACACGTGTGAGGTGCCGACCATCGCAGCCGTCAACGGCCCGGCCATCGGAGCGGGCTGCGATCTCTCGCTCATGTGTGACCTCCGCATCGCCTCGACGGCGGCAGTCTTCGCCGAGAGCTTCGTCAAGGTGGGACTCATCCCCGGCGACGGCGGAGCGTGGCTGCTCCCCCGCGCGATCGGTAACGCCCGCGCCGCCGAGATGGCGTTCACCGGCGAACCGATCGATGCTGCGAAGGCGCTCGACTGGGGGCTGGTCTCGCAGCTCACCGAGCCCGAGGAATTGCTCTCCGCAGCGCATGCCCTGGCAGCGCGGGTAGCGGCCAATCCCCCGCAGGTACTCCGGATGACCAAGAAGCTGCTTCGCGAGGGCCAGCACCAAAGCCTCGAGAGCCTGCTCGAACTCTCGGCCGCCATGCAGTCGATCGCCCATCACACCCGCGATCACCACGAAGCCGTCGCTGCCATGCTCGAACGTCGTAGTCCTGAGTTCACCGGAGAATGAAGACCGGCAGTCAGCTACTGCCGGTCGGCGCAGTCCTCACCTCGATACTGTCGCTCCAGTTCGGAGCGGCATTCGCGACGACACTGTTCTCGCAGATCGGACCTGCGGGCGCCACGACGCTGCGACTGACGATCGCCGCGATCATCCTCGGCGTGATCGTCCGCCCGCGTTGGAGCCGGTGGTCGAGCCGACAGCGCAAGGGCATCTTCGCGCTGGGCACCGCCCTCGCCGTGATGAACGGTGCCTTCTACCTCGCCCTCGAGACAGTGCCCATCGGCACCGCCGTCACCATCGAGTTCCTCGGACCGCTCACCCTGGCCGCAGTTCTGTCTCGTCGGTGGGCCGACGGAGCATGGGTGCTGCTCGCCTTCGGCGGAGTGTTGCTGCTGGGATTGGGCGATCACGGCGAATCCGGTTTGGACCCCATCGGGGTGATGTTCGCGTTGATCGCCGCTGCCGCGTGGGCCGGCTACATCGTGGCCGGTTCCCACCTGGCAGCGACGCTCCCGAGCGCCGACGGGTTGGCGGGCGCAAGCATCGTCGCGGCGGTTTTGACGCTTCCCTTCGGCGTCGTCTCCGGCGGGAGTGAACTGCTGGATCCGAAGATGCTCGCCGCCGGCGCGGCCGTCGCCATCCTCTCGTCCGTCATCCCGTACAGCTTGGAAATGTGGGCGTTGCGATCATTGGCCAAGAAGGTCTTTGCCGTCCTCATCGCCCTCGAACCCGCTGCGGCCGCACTGGCCGGAGTCCTCGTGATCGGGCAGAGGCTCGACGCGTTCACACTCGTGGCCATCGGGCTGGTGGTGACCGCGGGCGTCGGCACAGTCGTCATGAATCGAAAGCCCACACCGAAATAGTCCAGGTACCGTCAGAGCACGTCATTCCAACGCACAGGAGAACCATGACCAACCCGATCATCGCCACCGTTCTCGGTAACACCCCGCAGATCGACGAAAGCGCGTTCATCGCACCTAACGCCACCGTTGTCGGCGCGGTGACCATCGCTGCGGGCGCCAGCATCTGGTACGGCGCAGTCCTGCGCGGCGACGCCGAATCGATCTCCATCGGCGCGGACACCAACATTCAGGACAACTGCACGGTGCACGCCGACCCCACGTTCCCCGCGGTACTGGGCGAACGAATCTCGGTCGGCCACAACGCGGTGCTACACGGGTGCACCGTCGAAGACGACGTGCTCGTCGGCATGGGCGCCGTGGTGCTCAACGGCGCGCACATCGGTTCGGGATCGCTGATCGCCGCCGGCGCGGTCGTGTCCCAGGGGATGCAGATCCCGCCTGGATCACTGGTCGCCGGCGTGCCCGCCAAGGTCAAACGTGAACTCTCCGAAGGCGAAAAGGCCGGTATCACCGCAAACGGCGCCGGCTACATCATGCTCGCGAAGGCTCACCAGGACATCGAGCACGCTTGATCGAGACGACGCTCGCGGCCGGTAGCAGCAAGGCCGGCGACTAGCCCCGGGGCCGCAACGTACTGTTCGGCAACTCGGGCGCCGGGAGCGCCGGACCGTCGTATCCCGGCACGACGCCGAAACGCTGGTCCGGGACACTGCCGTCGAATCCGGAGGCAAGCTCAGCCTGCCACTTGCGTCGATACTCGACGATCTCTGCGTGGGTACGGCCCATGAAGTTCCACCACATGACGACCTGCTCGCCCAACGGTTTTCCGCCGAGAAGTAGCAGTCGAGCCGGTTCGGATCCCGGATTGCGCAAAGTCAGTTTTCCGAAACCCGGTGCTTGGTAACCCAACTCGGCCCAGCCGACGGTGGTACCACGCAGAACAACCGATCCTCGATCGACGATCACGCCGTGCTCATGTGAACGATCGACATCGAGGGCGATCTCGGCCCCAGGATCGAGAATCACCTCGGCACCGAGTAATTCGGTGAAGGTAGACACCGGAGACGTGTCACCGGCGAGCGAACCGAGGAACACACTGAGCGTGGCACCATCGGTGGTCACCGGCTCCGGTCGATAGTGAACGAACGCGGGTGCGGTATCGCGCGCCGCATCCGGCAACGCCACCCACAACTGCATCCCGTGCAGAACCTTGGTGTTCGGCGTCGACACCTCGGAGTGCGCGATCCCACTCCCGGCCGTCATCAAATTGAGTTCACCCGGCCGCACCATCGCATGGGAACCGATGCTGTCCCGGTGCTCGATCTCTCCGGTGAACAGCCAACTCACCGTTTGCAATCCGGTATGCGGATGCGGCGGCACATGCATGCCCGGTCCTGAGCCGACATCATCCGGACCGTAGTGATCGGCAAAACACCACGCTCCGATCAACGAACGCTCGCGTTGCGGAAGGGTGCGTCGCACTCGCATCGCCCGCGGGCCACCGAGCGGAACGTCGCGCGGGGTGAGAATCTGAATCTCGCTCTCGGCCGGATGGCCTTCGCATTCCTGCTCGACGGGTTGCGCTTCGAGGTTGCTCATACTTCCATCCTGCCTCTAGTCATGACTGCGCGAGACGCAGACGCGTGCACAATTCCGCTAGTTGCCGGAGTTCATCGGCGTCCAACGCTGGTCCGACGTGGCGCCGAATGCTCGCTGCATGGCGGCGGCCCACTGATTTCTGCAGCGCTGCACCCGCTTCGGTGAGTTGCACGACCGTGCCGCGGCGATCGCGCGGATCAACACTCCTCGATACCAGACCTTCGCCCTCCAGCCGCTCCACCAGGCGACTGAGCGACGGTTGGCTCAACAGAATCTCCCGATTCAGGTCATGCAGGCGCAGGCAGTTCCGCGGCGCGAGACTGAGAGTGAACAGCACGTCGTACTCGCGCATCGTCACCTGATCCCAGACGTCATCGGCAGCCAGCCGCCGCAGCACCGACACCTGGGCGCGAAACAGGGCTTCCCAGGCGTCGGTGGCGAGTTCGGTGGTACTGACCGGAACGTCAAGCGGTTGCTCGTCAGGCAGTGACACTGCTTGCCTCACGAGCTGCCTTCATCGACGCGTGAGTGGGCGGGTTGTCCGGCACATGTGCGGGCCGCCTGGCCGCGAACTCACGGCGCAGAACCGGAACAACTTCCTCACCGAGCAGATCGAGCTGCTCGAGCACGGTCTTCAGCGGCAGCCCGGCGTGATCCATCAGGAACAGCTGGCGCTGATAGTCACCGAAGAAATCGGCGAACGCCAACGTCTTCTCGATGACCTGCTCAGGGGAACCGACGGTCAGCGGCGTCTGCTCGGTGAACTCTTCGAGTGAGGGGCCGTGTCCGTACACCGGAGCATTGTCGAAATACGGACGGAATTCCTTGACCGCGTCCTGACTGTTCTTGCGCATGAAGACCTGACCACCGAGTCCGACGATCGCCTGATCCGCCGACCCATGGCCGTAATGCTCGTAACGCCGGCGGTAGAGATTGATCAGCTCGATGTAGTGCTCTTTCGGCCAGAAGATGTTGTTGGCGAAGAATCCGTCGCCGTGATAAGCCGCGATCTCGGCGATCTCGGGGCTACGGATCGAACCGTGCCACACGAACGGCGCGATGCCGTCCAGCGGGCGCGGCGTGGACGTGAATCCCTGGAGCGGAGTGCGGTACTCCCCCTGCCAGTTCACGACCTCCTCGTCCCACAGCCGGCGCAGAAGTTGATAGTTCTCGAGCGCCAACGGGATGCCGGCGCGAATGTCCTTGCCGAACCACGGGTAGACCGGCGCGGTGTTCCCGCGTCCCATCATCAGATCGACGCGCCCCTCGGCGAGGTGTTGAAGCATCGCGTAGTCCTCGGCGATCTTCACCGGGTCGTTGGTGGTGATCAGCGTCGTGGACGTGGAAAGGGTGATCTTCTCGGTCTGGGCCGCGATGTATCCGAGCATCGTGGTCGGCGATGACGGCACGAACGGCTTGTTGTGATGCTCGCCGGTCGCGAAGACGTCGAGGCCGACTTCCTCGGCGTGCTTGGCGATGGTCGTCATGGCCTTGATGCGCTCGTGCTCTGTCGGGGTCGTCCCCGTCGTGGGATCAGTGGTGACGTCACCGACCGTGAAGATTCCGAACTGCATGGTTGCTCCTCCGCGAACTAGATCCATGCGTTTGCATGTAACTGATCAAACATTCAACCATCAAGCTCTATTCCACGGCAAAAAGGTGAGGGCGGCACACAAGATGTGTGCCGCCCTCACCGGACGAACGATCTATCGAAAAGCGGTCAGTGCATGACGATCGGCGTTGCCGTCTCGCCCTCGGCCACCGGCCTGGTGGTCTTGCTCCGCGGCAGGAAGAACGCCGGGATGAGGGTCAGGACGATCAGCACAGTGGCAACGAGGAAGGTGTTACCGAAGGCATCCGACGCCGCGCTGAGAATCGAATCTGCAGCGGACTCCTGCGGACTTCCCGGTTCGGTCGGAATGTGCGACGCCGCTCCGACCATCGTCGTATCGAGTCCACGATCGAGAAGCTGGTTGGTCAAGACCACCGACATCACGGCGGTACCGATCGAACCTGCGGTCTGCTGAACGATGTTCATCAGGGTGGAGCCGCGAGCGATCTGCTCGTTGGAGAGCGTCACGATAGCTGCGGTCATCAGCGGCATCATGGTGCAACCCATACCGAGGCCCATGACGAACAGCGCGCCCATCAACAGCCACGTCGGCGAGTCGGAAGCGACCTGCGTGAACACACCCAAACCGATGAGAATCAACGGCAAACCGGTCAGGACGATCTTGCCCGGGCCGATCTTGTCGACCAGTCGACCGGCGATGGGCATGGTCACCATGGCGCCCAGACCCTGCGGAGCCATGAGCAACCCGGCAGCGAGCGTGGTGTGACCGCCGACCTGAATGAAGTAGCTCGGGAACAGCAACCCGGCCCCCATGAACGCGACGATGAACAGCGACGTCGTGATGACGGCGGTGGTCAACTGACGGTTCTTGAACAGGTGCAGGTCGATCAGCGGGTGATCCTTGTTGAGCGCGTGGAACACGAAGGCGATGATCAGCGCCAGACCGATACCGGCCGACACCAGAACCCGAGCCGACGCAACGGTTCCCACCTCGGGAATGGACGACACACCGAACAAGAACAGCGCGAGGCCGGGCGACAGCAGGATCATGCCGAGGAAGTCGAAGGACTCCGAAGGCTTCGCCTTGTCCGACGGCAAGATGATGAATGCCGCTGCCAACGCGATGATGCCGATCGGCAGGTTGATGAGGAAGATCCAGTGCCAGCTCGCGGCCTCGATCAGCCAACCACCGAGGATCGGGCCACCGATGGGGCCGAGCAGCATCGGGATACCGAGAACTGCCATGACGCGACCGACGCGGTCCGGACCGGCAGCCCGGGTCATGATCGTCATACCGAGCGGCATCAACATGCCGCCGCCGAGGCCCTGAAGCACACGGAAGCCGATGAGCGAGGTGATGTCCCACGCCATCGCACAGGCGACCGAACCGAGCACGAACAGCACCAGGGCCGTCATGTACAGGCGCTTGGTACCGAAACGGTCGGCAGCCCAGCCGGTAACCGGAATGACCGTCGCCAAAGCGAGGGTGTACGCCGTCATCGTCCACGCGACGGTGGCGTACGAAGTTTCGAAGTCCTCGGCAAAAGTGGTGAGCGCGACGCTCACCACGGTTACGTCGAGAATCGACATGATGGCGCCGAGCACCACCACGGAAGCGATCTTGAGGACCGCCCCGTCAAGTTTGTCGGACGCCGGTGCCGGCGCGTTCGGCGATGTCATCGCGAAGTCTCCTGGTTAAGTGCTCGCAGATAGTCACCCGCGAGAATGGGCTTGAGAGCCTCGAACAAACGAATCCGCTCTGGCTCAGGAACACGCGACGCGAATTCACGAAGCTGGCCGCGCTTGCACTCGATGTGGTTGGTCGTCACCTTACGACCGGCCTCCGACAAGGAAACCCGCTTGACGCGTCGGTCCCGCTCGTCTTCACGGCGATCGACCAGACCCATGTTCACGAGCTGATCGATGTTCCGCCCCGTCGCTGCCACCGAGAGCCGAAGCTCGTCGGCAACCTCGTTGATCGGGATCGCCGCATCACGTTGCGCAAGCACGAACAGCACACGCACCTGAGAGAACGAGAGATCCAGCTCGATCAACGCATCGATCGACTCCGAATCACCGGCGCTCATCAGGCGAGTGAACAACTCGTCGAGTGCTCCATACAGGTCATCAGAATCGGAAGCGATCACCTGGCAAATGGTAGTGCGGTTGCAACTATTGCCCAAATGAAAACATGTTGCAACTTATTATTTGGTGACCACCATCACGTTGCGAAGAATCATTCCTGCAGCAAGATGGCCTTTCCGAGAACTTTGCCGCTTTCGAGATCAGCCAGGGCAACTGCTGCATCGGCAAGGGGATACCGTGCCTTGACCAGGGGTCGCAAGCCGTTTCGGACGTGTTCTACCAGCGATGCGTGGACCTCGGCTACCGCTTCGGGATTGGTGCGTGTGAACTCACCCCACGCGGCTCCGACAATGCTGATGTTGCGGAACAGCACCCGGTTCACCTTGACCTCGGGGATGCCGCCACCGGCAAAACCGATCACCACAAGACGGCCCTCCGGCGCCAGAACACGCACCGCGTCGTCGAACGCGTCGCCGCCCACCGGATCCACGACGATCTGCGCGCCGACGCCGTCGGTCAGTTCCCGAATACGCTCGCCCCATCCCGGAGCAAGCGGGACCACCTCGTCGGCGCCGAGCTCACGAAGGAAGTCCTCGACGCCCTCGCGGCGTACTACGGCAATCACCCGGGCGCCGTGCGCCTTGGCCAGCTGGATGGTTGCCGTTCCGACACCGCCCGCAGCGCCGAGTACAACGACTGTCTCCCCCGCGACGATCTTCGCGCGACGAGCGAGCGCGAACTCCATCGTCTGATAATTGATGATCAGCGACGCCGCCTCGTCGAAAGCGAGTCCGTCCGGAATTCGAAGCACCTGCGCCGGGTTGACGGCAATCCGCTCTGCATACCCACCCAGATACGCGGCCGCGAGAACACGATCACCCGGAGCGAAACCCGATCCCTCCGGCGCGGAGACCACGACGCCCGAGATCTCCGCGCCGGGAATGAACGGCGGTTCCGGGCGGATCTGGTACTTGCCGTAGGTGATCAGCAGATCCGGAAAGCAGACACCGCTGGCCTTCACATCGATGAGGACGAGACCTTCGGCGGCGGGCTCGGGAACCTCCTGCGCGACAATTCCTTCGGGACCGGACAGTTCCGTAACCACCATGGCGCGCACAGAAAGCTCCTCTTCGGGACATCTGAAGTCTGGACCGGTAACCCGGTTTTCTCGACTTTAACCCGGCACACACGTCAGATCATCGTTCACTCC
Source organism: Rhodococcus sp. KBW08 (assembly GCF_003852455.1). Taxonomy (NCBI): domain Bacteria; kingdom Bacillati; phylum Actinomycetota; class Actinomycetes; order Mycobacteriales; family Nocardiaceae; genus Rhodococcus; species Rhodococcus sp. KBW08. Next base: position 140,932 of record NZ_QAJJ01000012.1, on the reverse strand, counting down.
CGATGTGCAGACGGTCGAGACCGTCGAGAATCAGATCCAGACCGAAAGCGAATTCGGCGGCATAGCTGTATCCGGGCGCCAGGACATGCTCGGTGGTCAACTCGGCCAGGTGCGGATACTGACCGCTCTCGAACGACCCCATGATCGCGTTCGCCAGTTCCGTCGTTTCCTGCGCGGTTTCGAACGGCAGACTCACCTCTTGGAGCACAAAGCCGTAGATGTACGCATCCATGATCGAAAAGGCGTGCGCAGCAAGGGCAACCGGAAATTCGGCGGCGCGTAGCGTTCCGATGACGGCGTCGTGGTGGCGCAGGGTCGCGGGACCAGGCGTCGTTCGGGACTCCATCAACGGAGTTGCCCACGGGTGTCTCGCCAACACTTCCCGCGTCGATACCGCTCGCGCGTGGAGTTCCGTGCGCCACGGGTGTCCCGGCGTCGGCAGATCGATCTCCGCGAAGACCGCATCGACCATTCCGTCGAGCAGATCCCCCTTGTCGGAAACATGGTTGTACAGAGACATCGCCTCGACGCCCAGTTCGGTCCCCAGCTTGCGCATGGTCATCGAATCGATTCCGACGGAATCGGCAAGCGCGACAGCAGCGCGTACAACGTCGTCTCGGGTCAATCTTGCGCGCTTTTCCACGTTGACAGAACTTACACCGTAAGTGCAATACTTACGACGTAAGTATTCGACGAACGGAGACTCGCATGGCGAAGGAACTGATGACGGCCGTCGTACAGGATCGCTACGGCGAGGCCGACGTTCTCTACGTCGACCGCATTCCGCGGCCCGCTGTCGCCGACAACGAAGTGCTGATACGCGTCGAGGCCGCGTCCGTCGACCGCGGGGCATGGCATCTCATGGCCGGACTGCCATATCCGTTGCGCCTAGCCGGTTTCGGACTGCGCGCACCCAAAAATCGGGTCCGCGGGCTGGACGTGGCCGGCCGCGTCGAGGCCGTCGGCAGCTCGGTTACCCGCGTGGCAGTCGGCCAGGAGGTGTACGGGATCGCGGTCGGTTCGTTTGCGGAATACGCACGCGCACTCGAAACCAAGATTGCCGCAAAACCTGCCCGGTTGTCGTTCGCACAAGCAGCAGCGGTGCCGGTCTCCGCCCTCACAGCGCTGCAAGCCGTACGCGACCACGGCCGCGTGCAGGCGCGGCAATCCGTCCTCGTACTCGGCGCATCCGGTGGCGTCGGGATCTACGCGGTGCAGGTGGCACAAGCCATGGGCGCTCACGTCACCGGCGTATGCAGCACCTCGAAAACCGACGCCGTCCGCTCCCTCGGAGTCGACGAGGTTCTCGACTACCGCGTCGACGACGCCACCGACGGATCACATCGATACGACGTCATCATCGACACCGGTGGCAACCGCCGACTGCGAGACCTACGACGAGCGCTCACACGCACCGGAACGCTGGTGATCGTCGGCGGCGAGAACGGCGGACGGTGGCTCGGCGGAATCGATCGCCAGATCCGCGCACACTGCTTGTCTCCGTTCATATCTCAGAAAATGGGCACCCTCATCGCTTCGGAGAACGCCGAAGATCTGGAGGTCCTGACGCAGATGATCGACGCCGGAGACATCACCCCGGTGATCGACTCCGTTCATCCCCTTGCCGACACCGCCGTCGCCGTGGCACGAATGGTCGACGGTTCCGGCTGCGGAAAGCAGATAATCGCCACTCGCTGAAAAGCCTGACAGAATCGGCTCACTCCAGCGAACAGGAATCTCACGTGTACCCAGATCTCACGCTCGCGCAGCAGCCCGACAGAGGACCGATCTTCGTCAAGTCCCGCCCGGTCCGCACCGGCGACATCGACGTCGCCAAGCAGGTCAGGCTCGACGCCGTCGCCCGGTACCTGCAGGACATCGGCAACGACAACATCGAAGCCGCGGGCGCCATCGACACCCATCCGCTCTGGATCGTGCGTCGTACGGTCGTCGATGTCGTACGCCCGGCGATCTGGCCGGAAGAGTTGACGATGACTCGCTGGTGCTCCGGCTTCTCCACGAGGTGGGCGAACATGCGCGTGCGCTTCGACGGCAGCAACGGCGCCCTGATGGAGACCGAAGGTTTCTGGATCAACATCAGCGCCGAGTCAGGCATGCCCACCCGGATGAGCGACGACTTCATGCGGCCGTTGGAAGAATCCACCGACGAGCATCGTCTGAAGTGGAAGCGTGTCCTCGCCGAGAACGCACCGGAGGCGGACGACGCCGGTGTTCTCGACACGCCGTTCGCTCTGCGCGCCACCGACATCGACCCGTTCGACCACGTCAACAACGCCGTCTACTGGCAGGCGGTCGAAGAGGTCCTCAGCGCTCGCACCGAACTGCGTACGGTTCCGCATCGAGCACTGATCGAGTACCTCTCCCCCATCGTCTCCAGCGACGACGTCGTCCTGCGCAGCCGCGTCGACGACAAGACCGTCACGGTCTGGTTCCTGGTCGGCGAAGCGCTCCGCGCAGTTGCGCAGGTGAGCGCCCTCTAACGCAGTTTCTGGGTCGCGACAGCCGCGACACCGAACACCAACGCGAGAAGAATCGCGGCCCAGAAACCGAAGAGCCACCACACCACGCCGAACACGACCACTGCCGGGGCAACGGTGATGAAAGCGATGGTGGGGCTTTCGCGTACAACCTCGAGTGCAGTTCGGGCATTAGTTCGATCGAGCTTCTTACCGGCCATCGAAAACCTCCTTCAAGGTCCTGACCATCCAGAGTAACCGGACTGACGGGCATAAAGCGGATACCGTGAACGCATGGCCGACCACCGCACCCTCGTCCTCATGCGACACGGCAAGTCCAGCTACCCCGAGGGCATCCGTGATCACGAGCGTCCGCTCGCCGAACGGGGCCTGCGCGAGGCCCGCATCGGCGGCGAATGGATCCGTGAAAACGTCCCGCCCGTCGACGCCGTCCTGTGCTCCACCTCCCGGCGGACCGTCGAAACTCTTGCCTCGACGGGAATCGAAGCTCCCGCCGGATTCGAGAAGTCCATCTACGGCGGCTCACCCGCAGACGTCATTGCAGCTGCGCGAACCACGTCCGACCACGTCAAGACGCTCCTGATCGTCGGACACGAACCCGGAATTCCCTGGACTGCACTCGATCTCGCATCGAACGAAAACTCCGAAGCGGCCCAACGTATCCGCGACAAGTTCCCGACTTCGGCGATCGCCGTCCTCTCCGTACCGGTGCCGTGGACCGACCTCGACGACTCCGTCGCGACGCTGCTCGAGTTTCACGTGCCTCGTTAGATCAACCACACCGCTAGAGCACCTCACGTAGCAGGCGGTCCGAAAGTGCAAGCGCGTCACGGTCGTACGTCGACGTCGACGCCAACACTTCGTCGGCACCGGTCCGCTCGGCCAGATCGTGAAGTTGCTGCTTCACCTCGACGGGCGTCCCGTGCAGCGCCGACGCCATGAACGACTCGATCCGCCTGGCGTTTCGGTCACTGCGCGGGGCGTGCCTGATCTCGTCCGGTGACACCAGCGGCGGAAACTCCCCTGTCCGTGACGATTCTGCGAGTGCGTATGCCTCCGGGATCAGCAACTCACGCGCCGCGTCGGTGGTATCGGCAACCGCCACCTCGAGAGAGACCACCACGTAGGGTTCGGGATGAGCGTCGGTGGCCCGGAAAGCCCGGCGGTACTCGTCCAGTGCATCCACCCGGCCGGTACCCCCGATTCCGAGTATCGGCCCACCCACGACCACCGGAAGCCCCAGTTGCGCTGCCACTTCCAGGCCCGTGCGCGTCGCGAGCACGAAGATCGGCACCCCGGTCTCCGACGCCGGCCGTGCCGTCACAGCCGCGGATCCGTCAAGGTAGCGCCTCACCTCTTCCAGATCCGACGCAAACGTGTCCGGAGCGTCCTTGCTGCGTCGTAATGCCTGACGAACAGGCTCCGTGAATCCCAGCGATCGACCGAGGCCGAGATCGATTCGCCCCGGGTACAGAGCCTCCAGCATCAAGAACTGCTCGGCGACGATCAGTGGTTGGTGATTCGGCAGCATGACCCCACCGCTCCCGAGTCTGATCTCGCGCGTCTGCGCGCCGATCGCGGCGAGCAGTACGGCCGGCGACCCGCTCCCGATCCCGGGCACTGCGTGATGCTCGGCCACCCAGAACCGGTGGTAGCCGAGCGCGTCGGCGTGCGCGGCGCGTTCGGCGGAATGCGTCAGAGCTGCGGAGTCGGGGTATCCGCTCCTGGTTCGGGATCGGTCGAGCAGTGAGAGAAGCACTCTCGGAGCAACAAGGAATTCGGAAACTTTCATCCGGGCGTCGAACGAGGACCGTTTCTGACCGCAATACCCGCAACACTGGACCTGTCGCCGGAATTCACCATCACATGAAGGGCACGTCATGGACATCAAGCTCGAACTGGTCGCCATTCCCGTCACCGACATCGACCGCGCCAAGGACTTCTACGTCCGCCTCGGCTTCAATGCCGACCACGATCACACGGTCAGCGAGGACCTACGATTCGTCCAGCTGACACCACCCGGCTCCGCCTGCTCGATCTGCATCGGCAAGGGAATCACCGACGCCGAGCCCGGTTCCGTCGTCGGCATGCAGGTAGTGGTCAAAGACGTCGAAGAGGCCGAGCGCGAGTTCAAGAGCCGCGGCATCGACATCAGCCCGATCGACGACCAGGCCTGGGGACGGTTCATCTACTTCGCCGACCCCGACGGCAACAAGTGGGCTGTCCAGGAGATCGTCATCCCGGACCTCAGCGGCAGTAACTCCTGAACACGAACGACTCCTGCCATGAAAAATCCCCCCACCTCTTTCGAGGTGGGGGGATCTTCTACGAACTAACCGCTAGCGGTAGTCGTCACATGCGACTACCCGACTAGCGGTAGTCGTTGCTGAAGCCGTAGTCGTCCAGCGGAACTGCAGCACCGGTGTTCTGGCCGAAGCCGTCCGGGCTGTAGTACTGGTCGTCGTACGACGGCACTGCGTAAGCAGCGGCGCGTGCCTCTTCGGTGGGCTGAACCTGGATGTTGCGGTAACGGTTGATACCGGTACCGGCAGGGATCAGCTTGCCGATGATGACATTTTCCTTCAGACCGATCAGCTTGTCCGAACGGCAGTTGATAGCCGCGTCGGTCAAGACACGAGTGGTCTCCTGGAACGATGCCGCGGACAGCCACGAATCCGTCGCGAGCGACGCCTTCGTGATACCCATGAGCACCGGACGGCCGGCTGCGGGCTCGCCACCCTCGGCGACAACGCGGCGGTTTGCCGACTCGAACTCGGCGCGCTCGGTGAGCGAACCGGGCAGGAACTCGGTGGCACCGGAATCGATGATCGTCACGCGACGAAGCATCTGGCGCACGATGACCTCGATGTGCTTGTCGTGGATCGACACACCCTGGCTCCGGTACACCTCCTGGACCTCGTTGACCAAGTGGATCTGAACCTGACGCGGACCCATGACTCGCAGGACCTCGTGGGGATCGGCAGCACCTTCCATGAGCTGCTGTCCGACCTCGACGTGGTCACCGTCAGCCAAGAGGCTTTCGCGACCGTCGGCGTGCTTGAAGACGCGCAGACGCTGACGCTTGCTGAGCTTGTCGTAGACAACCTCTTCGCCGCCGTCGTCCGGAACGATGGTGATCTTGTAGAAACGATCGCCGTCTTCGAGCTGTACCCGACCGGTGACGTCCGCGATAGGAGCCTTGCCCTTGGGCACACGTGCCTCGAACAGCTCCTGGACACGCGGCAGACCGCCGGTGATGTCATCTCCTGCGACACCACCCTGGTGGAAGGTACGCATGGTCAGCTGGGTACCGGGCTCACCGATCGACTGAGCGGCGACGATACCGACAGCCTCACCGATGTCGACCAGCTTGCCGGTGGCCATCGAGCGGCCGTAGCAAGTGGCGCACACGCCGGTGCCGGTGGTGCAGGTCAGGACCGAGCGGACCTTGACCGTCGTGATGCCGGCTTCGAGCAGAGCATCGATCGCGGGGTCACCGAGATCGTGGCCACGCTCGACGATGACGGTGCCGTTCGCGTCGACTGCATCGGCCGCCAAGGTACGGGCGTACGTGCTGGTCTCCACGTGAGCATCGCGGATCATCGTGCCGTCGGCCTGCTTCTCGGCGATCGTGGTGACGATGCCGCGCTCTGTTCCACAGTCGACCTCGCGGACGATGACGTCCTGCGAAACGTCCACCAGACGACGGGTCAGGTAACCCGAGTCGGCGGTGCGGAGTGCGGTATCGGCCAGACCCTTACGAGCACCGTGCGTGTTGATGAAGTACTCGAGAACGGTCAGGCCTTCCTTGAAGGAAGACTTGATCGGACGCGGGATGAACTCACCCTTCGGGTTTGTCACCAGACCCTTCATACCGGCGAGCGAGCGAACCTGAGTCATGTTGCCGGCTGCGCCGGACTTCACGATCATCGGGATCGGGTTGCTGTCGGGGAAGTGAGCCTCCATGGCCTTGCCGACCTTGTCGGTCGCTTCCTGCCAAATGGTGACCAGAGCGCTGTTGCGCTCCTTCTTGTCCAGAGCACCACGCTGGTACTGCTTCTCGATCTTGTCGGCCTGAGCCTCGAAGTCCTCGATGATGGCAGGCTTCTCCGGCGGCACGAGCACGTCGGAAATCGAGACCGTGACACCCGAACGGGTGGCCCAGTAGAACCCGACGTCCTTGAGCTTGTCGACGGTCTGAGCAACCACGATCATCGGGTACCGCTCGGCGAGATCGTTGATGATCGTCGCCTGGCGCTTCTTCGGCATCTGCTCGTTGACGAACGGGTAGTCCGCCGGAAGCAGCTCGTTGAAGAGCACACGGCCGAGTGTCGTGGTGGCGGTCCAGCCGTCACCGTAGTTCCAGCCCTCGGGGAACAGTTCGTTCTCGAGGTCGCGCGGCGGACGCTGCTGCGTCAGACGCACCTTGATCTGAGCCTGAACCGAGAGCGCGCCGCGGTCGACTGCCATCTGAGCCTCGGCGGGCGAGGAGTACACGCCCTGCTCTGCCTCGTCGTTGGTCGGAGCAACGAGCTCACCGGTGACACCCTCGTCGAGACGGGTCAGGTGGAACAGACCCGTGACCATGTCCAGACGCGGCATGGCGAGCGGGCGACCCGAAGCAGGCGAGAGGATGTTGTTCGAGGACAGCATCAAGATGCGTGCCTCGGCCTGAGCCTCTGCCGACAGCGGGAGGTGAACAGCCATCTGGTCACCGTCGAAGTCGGCGTTGAAGGCCTCACACACCAGCGGGTGGAGCTGAATGGCCTTGCCCTCGACGAGCTGCGGCTCGAATGCCTGGATACCCAGACGGTGCAGCGTAGGTGCACGGTTGAGCAGCACGGGGTGCTCGGCGATGACCTCTTCGAGGACGTCCCACACCTGGACGCGCTTGCGCTCGACCATGCGCTTTGCCGACTTGATGTTCTGCGCGTGGTTGAGATCGACCAGACGCTTCATCACGAACGGCTTGAACAGCTCGAGAGCCATCAGCTTGGGCAGACCACACTGGTGCAGCTTGAGCTGAGGACCGACGACGATCACGGAACGACCCGAGTAGTCGACGCGCTTACCGAGCAGGTTCTGACGGAAACGACCCTGCTTGCCCTTGAGCAGATCGCTCAGGGACTTCAGCGGGCGGTTACCCGGTCCGGTGACCGGACGTCCACGACGGCCGTTGTCGAACAGGGCGTCGACGGACTCCTGCAGCATCCGCTTCTCGTTGTTGACGATGATCTCGGGAGCACCGAGGTCGATCAGTCGCTTGAGGCGGTTGTTGCGGTTGATGACGCGGCGGTACAGGTCGTTGAGGTCGGACGTCGCGAAACGTCCACCGTCGAGCTGAACCATCGGGCGAAGCTCCGGCGGGATCACCGGAACAGCGTTGAGGACCATGCCCATCGGCGAGTTGCCGTTGGTCTGGAAAGCCGCAACCACCTTGAGGCGCTTGAGTGCACGCAGCTTCTTCTGGCCCTTGCCGCTGCGGATGGTCTCGCGGAGAGACTCTGCCTCGGCGTCGAGGTCGAAGTTCTGCATCAGGATCTGGATGGACTCTGCGCCCATCGCACCCGTGAAGTACTCGCCGTAACGGTCGACCAGCTCGCGGTACAGGAGCTCGTCGATGATGAGCTGCTTGACGCTCAGCTTGGTGAAGGTGGTCCAGATCTCGTCGAGACGATCCAGCTCACGCTGCGCGCGGTCACGGAGCTGACGCATTTCGCGCTCGCCGCCGTCCTTGACCTTGCGGCGGACATCGGACTTCGCGCCCTCTGCCTCCAGCTCGGCGATGTCGGCTTCGAGCTTCTGCGCACGTGCCTCGAGATCGGCGTCACGCTGATCTGCGACGGTCTTCTTCTCGACCTGCATCTCGGCTTCGAGGGTGGACAGCTCGTTGTGACGGAGCTCCTCGTCGACGCCGACGATGACGTAGGCAGCGAAGTAGATGATCTTTTCGAGATCCTTCGGAGCCAGGTCGAGCAGGTAACCGAGACGGCTCGGAACACCCTTGAAGTACCAGATGTGCGTGACCGGTGCGGCCAGTTCGATGTGACCCATGCGCTCACGACGAACCTTGGCGCGAGTGACCTCGACGCCACAGCGCTCACAGATGATGCCCTTGAAGCGGACACGCTTGTACTTACCGCAGTAGCACTCCCAGTCCCGGGTGGGGCCGAAGATCTTCTCGCAGAAGAGGCCGTCCTTCTCGGGCTTGAGCGTGCGGTAGTTGATGGTCTCCGGCTTCTTGACCTCGCCGTAGGACCAATTGCGGATGTCCTCTGCACTGGCCAAGCCAATGCGGAGTTCATCGAAGAAGTTGACGTCGAGCACGTAACTTCCTTTCCCCGTTGGGGTTACGGTTGCCGGTCACCCGGCAACCTGACTGCCAATTCAAATGTGAACTACGCCCCCGGGCCGCTCTTTCAAGAGCAACCCGGGGACCGAAACCTAGTTCGCGAGGTCGTCGACCGTCGCAGCTTCGTTCCTGGACAGGTTGATGCCAAGGTTCGCTGCGGCCCGCTCCAAGTCCTCGTCGTCGCCGTCCGCCATCGTGATGGCCGCGCCGTCCGAGGACAGCACCTCCACGTTGAGGCAGAGCGACTGGAGCTCCTTGAGGAGCACCTTGAACGACTCGGGGATGCCGGGTTCGGGGATGTTCTCGCCCTTGACGATGGCTTCGTACACCTTGACTCGACCGACCACGTCGTCAGACTTGATGGTCAGCAGTTCCTGCAGCGTGTAAGCCGCGCCGTAGGCCTGCATCGCCCAGCACTCCATCTCACCGAAGCGCTGGCCACCGAACTGGGCCTTACCACCGAGAGGCTGCTGCGTGATCATCGAGTACGGACCGGTCGAACGAGCGTGGATCTTGTCGTCGACCAAGTGGTGCAGCTTGATGATGTACATGTAACCGACCGAGACCGGGTACGGGAACGGCTCGCCGGAGCGGCCGTCGAACAAGGTGGCCTTTCCGTCGGGTCCGACCATCTGCTCGCCGTCACGGTTCGGCAGCGTCGCGCCGAGGAGACCGGTGAGCTCGTCTTCCTTCGCACCGTCGAACACCGGGGTGGCGATGTTCGAGTCGGCCGGAGCGGACAGCATCTCTTCCGGCAGGGTCGCAGCCCAGTCGGGACGAGAGCCGTCGGACGCGATCTGAACGTTCCAGCCGGTCTTGCCGATCCACCCGAGGTGGGTCTCCAAGACCTGACCGATGTTCATACGACGCGGGACGCCGTGCGTGTTCAAGATGATGTCGACAGGCGTGCCGTCCGAGAGGAACGGCATGTCTTCCTGCGGCAGAATCTTGCCGATGACGCCCTTGTTGCCGTGGCGGCCGGCGAGCTTGTCGCCGTCCTGGATCTTGCGCTTCTGTGCCACGTAGACGCGGACCAACTCGTTGACACCGGGAGGCAGATCGTCGTCTTCGTCACGCGAGAACACGCGGATTCCGATGACCTTGCCGGTCTCACCGTGAGGAACCTTGAGGGACGTGTCACGAACCTCGCGAGCCTTCTCACCGAAGATGGCGCGAAGGAGGCGCTCTTCGGGGGTCAGCTCGGTCTCGCCCTTCGGCGTGACCTTTCCGACCAGCACGTCGCCGTCACGAACCTCGGCACCGATACGGATGATGCCGCGCTCGTCGAGGTCGGCGAGGACCTCGTCGGAGACGTTCGGGATGTCGCGAGTGATTTCCTCGGCACCGAGTTTGGTGTCGCGGGCATCGATCTCGTGCTCCTCGATGTGAATCGAGGTCAGGACGTCCTCTTCCACGAGACGCTGCGACAGAATGATCGCGTCCTCGTAGTTGTGGCCTTCCCACGGCATGATCGCGACGAGCAAGTTCTTGCCCAGCGCCATCTCACCGTTCTCGGTGCAAGGGCCGTCGGCCAGAACCTGGCCGGCCTCGACACGCTGTCCCTCGTCCACGATCGGACGCTGGTTGGCGCACGTGCCCTGGTTGGAACGCGCGAACTTGCGCATCCGGTACGTCTTGCGGCTTCCGTCGTCAGCCATCACCGTGACGTAGTCCGCGGAGATCTCCTCCACGACACCGGTCTTCTCGGTGATGATGACGTCGCCGGCATCCACAGCTGCACGCAGCTCCATGCCGGTTCCGACGAGAGGTGCCTCGCTGCGAACCAGCGGGACAGCCTGACGCTGCATGTTCGCGCCCATCAGGGCACGGTTTGCATCGTCGTGCTCGAGGAACGGAATCATCGCGGTTGCGACGGACACCATCTGACGCGGCGAAACGTCCATGTAGTCGATGTCGGAGGACGCGACGAACTCGACCTCGCCACCCTTACGACGGACGAGAATCTTCGAGTCGGTGAAGCGACCATCGCGGTCGATGGCCGAGTTGGCCTGCGCGACCACGTGGCGGTCTTCTTCGTCAGCGGTCAGGTAGTCGACCTCGTCGGTCACCTGTCCGTCGACGACGCGACGGTACGGGGTCTCGATGAAACCGAACGGGTTGACGCGGGCGTAGACCGACAGCGAACCGATCAGGCCGATGTTCGGGCCTTCCGGGGTCTCGATCGGGCACATGCGGCCGTAGTGCGACGGGTGAACGTCGCGAACCTCGAGGCCGGCGCGCTCACGGGACAGACCACCCGGGCCGAGGGCGGACAGACGACGCTTGTGCGTCAGCCCCGACAGCGGGTTGTTCTGGTCCATGAACTGCGACAGCTGGGAGGTTCCGAAGAACTCCCTGATCGCAGCGACGACGGGACGGATGTTGATCAGCGTCTGAGGCGTGATTGCCTCGACGTCCTGCGTGGTCATGCGCTCACGAACCACACGCTCCATGCGGGACAAGCCCACGCGGATCTGGTTCTGGATGAGCTCGCCGACCGTACGCAGACGACGGTTGCCGAAGTGGTCGATGTCGTCGACCTCGACGGGAACCTCGACGCCGCCCGGAGCCGTCATCGAGGTGTCACCTGCGTGCAGACGCACGAGGTACTCGACGGTGGCGACGATGTCTTCTTCGGTGAGAGTGGATGCAACGATCGGCTGACCCGCGTTCAGGCCGAGCTTCTTGTTGATCTTGTAACGACCCACGCGAGCGAGGTCGTAGCGCTTGTCCTTGAAGAACAGGTTCTCCAGCAGGGTCTGCGCGCTCTCCTTGGTGGGGGGCTCGCCCGGACGCAGCTTGCGGTAGATGTCGAGCAACGCCTCATCGGTGCCGGCGGTGTTGTCCTTCTCCAGCGTGGCCATGAGGATCTCGGAGAAGCCGAAGCGCTCCGTGATCTGCTCGGTGGTCCAGCCGAGTGCCTTGAGCAGGACGGTGACAGGCTGACGACGCTTGCGGTCGATACGGACACCAACGGTGTCGCGCTTGTCGACGTCGAACTCGAGCCATGCGCCGCGACCCGGGATCACCTTGACGCTGTGCAGATCCTTCTCGGTGCTCTTGTCGACGCTCATGTCGAAGTACACACCGGGGGAACGCACGAGCTGCGAGACGACCACGCGCTCGGTGCCGTTGATGATGAAGGTGCCCTTGTCGGTCATCATCGGGAAATCTCCCATGAAGACCGTCTGGCTCTTGATCTCACCAGTGTTGTTGTTGATGAACTCCGCGGTGACGAACAAAGGCGCCGCGTAGGTCATGTCCTTGTCTTTGCACTCGTCCGTCGAGGCCTTGACCTCGTCGAATCGAGGGTCGGAGAAGGACAGCGACATAGTGCCGTTGAAATCCTCGATCGGAGAAAGCTCCGCGAGGATGTCCTCGAGACCACCGGACACTGCATTGTCGCCGAGTGCCGCTGCTCGTTCGCGCCAACTCTGCGCGCCGATCAGCCACTCGAACGAATCTGTCTGTACGTCAAGAAGCCCGGGAACTTCGAGGGGTTCGCGAACTTTCGCGAACGAAACCCTCTTCGGGGCTCCGGGGATTCCGGAAACTGCCTTGGTCTGGCTAGAGACTGCCAAGATGCGTCCTTCCAGCACCTCACGCGGGCCGCTCCGTGCTGTTGCGACCGCCGCTGTATCTGCTTCGAATTTCGCTGGTTACAACCCGAACGAAACCCGTCGCAGAAAGCAAGAAGTACTTGACTTCGCAGCGGTTGAGACGAGGGGTGGACAGGAGGCAGCCAGCGCAACGTCCAAAAGTACACCCTTACTCTGGAAATGTCGAGTCGGGTGTAACTGAGGGTCGAATTCAGAAACTGACGTGAGACTGCCGATCACTCGTCCGTGCATGTTCACCGATCAGAGTGGACCTTGCGGACCGCTCCGTCAAGGGCGAGAGCGCGTGTCGCAGCATTCGAACATTCGTGACGCGCATTCGAACACTGCCACCGGAAGTGTAGCCAGCAACGGCGTCACATACGAAAAATCTGGACCGAGATCGTGCGTCGGTCCAGATCCTCGTCGTGGTACGCAGGTGCTACTGGTCGCGAATCTCCGAGATCAGCCAGTTTCCGTCTTGTTTCTCCAGCCTCACGATGACCATTCCGGAGCGAGAGTCTGCCGCCACGCCGTTCTGCGTCGAACTGACGTTCAGTTGGGCGAGCACCTGTGCCCGGTCCTTCTCGAGTCGTGTGATCCCGATCAGCGGGACATCAGCGGTCGTTGCCGTCTGAGTTTGTTCGACACCGGCCTTCTGCGTGTCCTTGTACTGCGTCAGCTGGTCACGCATCGACTGATTCAGGCCCTGGACACCCTTGTCGAAATCGGCGTCGAACGTGTCGGGAGAAAACGTGAAGACTGCCGCCAACGCCGACGGCGTCACGCGAAGAACCTCGGCCGTGGCGCCTTCGTCCACCCAGGCGATGTCGTCCGTCTTCGCGCCGACTTTGAAGAAGGCGATGCCGGCGACGATCGCGACGATCACCGCCGCGGCCCCCAGGATCGCAACCAGGCGCCAGCTGCCCTTCGGCTGTGTGGATGTTGCCGGCGACTCCCCCGCGTCGGCCTGCGGGGCAGTGGGGGCGGCGCCCTCCGCTTCTCCCGCGGCTACCTTCGGTTCGTCTGCGGCTGTCTTCACCGGCTTGGTGAGATCGGGGCCCGGGGTGGATTCCGGAGCGTCGGTTTCCGGCTTCGGCGGCTCGGCGTCTCCGGATTCTGCCTTCGCGAGCGTCGGCTTCGCAGCCTCCGGCTTCACAGCCTCCTGTGTTTCTTCTTCCGGCTTTTCGATCGTGGGCTCGACCGAATCCGAATCGGACGTCCCCGCGGGGACGTTGAGTGAACGAGCGCTTCCGGCGATCTTCGGCCGACGGTTCTGCGGGGAGGACGGTCCGCCGGTACGACGTTTGGGTGGCATTACGCGCTTCTCCTTCGAGGGATGTCGGTGTGCAGGTTCGACGAACTACTGGCCACCGGAATCACCACCCTCGGTTGTCGGTGCAGGAGCACCGGACGCAGGTGCCTCGGTCCCCGAACCGGGGGCGGGCGTTGCATCAGGTGCAGGCGTGGAGCCGTCGGCCGCCGGCAGAGTGCCGGAGCCGAGATCGAGTCGCGATCCGATCGGATCAGCCGACTGCGCCTTCCAGACCCCGTCGACCTCGACCATGCCCAGCCGCATGCCGAGCTGATTCTTGACGAACTGATTGCCCTGCGTCGTGGTCACTCGAACGACGACCAGAGCCGTGGCGGTCCGGTCATCGGTGTTGAGTTCGGTGAGCGCGGACTGAACGACTTCGGTGTCAGCCTTCGAGCCCGAGTTACGCAACTCGTCGGTGATGGAATCCTGAACGGTCTGCAGGTACGTCGTCATCTCGTCACCGGTCACCGAAGAACGCATGTTCTCGATCGACTGGTCGAGATTCGCCGAATCCGCGTTGTTGAGGTTGATCGCGACTTGCTGCGCACCGACCAGCGCGTCGTCACGCATCTCGGCGGTAGTGCGGTCGGTGGTGAGCGCCCGGACGTACGGGACGCCGAACACACCGAGCGCAACCACTGCCGCCAGAAGCAAGACACCGACCGCAATCAGAGACGCTGTCAGCCCCTTCGGTCTACCGGTTGTCGGCGCTCCCGATTCGACTTGCTCGGGCCCGCTGGACTGCGGGGAACTGTTTCTCTGAATCACACTCACTACCCTACTTACCTGTTTTGCCCAGCCTCTGGCCGCGAATCGTCAACTGCCACAACTCAGTAGCCTGAACTGCACAAACTCGATCACATTCGGATCGGTCTACTTCGGTGTCACTCCGAGCAACGGCGCCAACTGCGTCGCGATCGGGTTGAGGTTCAACTTGTCCGGATCGACCTTCGGCTTGAAGTCCCAAGGCTGGATCGTGTCGGGATCGGCGTACACCACGCGGTTGGCACTGCGGACGCCCGTCTCGCTGCCCAGCGGCGTCTCACACGACGCCGCGGTGTTGAGCGGGAAATCCTGCTGCGTGTCGTCGAAATTGGGGTTCTGACGCTTCATCTCGTCCAGGATTGCCATGGTGCCTTCGTAACCCACCGTGCACGAGAGCGGATTGTTGGTCTCCAGCACCAAGCCCTGATGGACCGTTCCGTCGCCGGGAGCAACCGTCGGTGCGGCAGCGGCGAGGCCGGGAAGGAAGATCAGGAACGGCTGCAACGCGATCGTTCGCGGTGCAAGCGTTTTGGTGGTGGCCGCCAGGTTTGTCAGGTCGGTCGTCAGGCTCGGACCACCCTCGTTGATCAGGGCACCAATCTGATCGCTCGCCGGGATGCCGTTGTCGATCAAGCGTCGGATATCCGGATCACTGGTCCGCAACTGCGCCGTCACGGCATCGAGATCGGTGCTGAACTGCTTGATCGCGGAGGACTGATCCGACTGCGTCGTCAGTACCGTCTCACTGTTCCGAATCAGCGCGAGCGTCTGAGGCAGAGTGTCGAGCCCGGACTGCGAAAGACCGGACAGTGAATCGGCCAGGACCTGAATGTCCTCGCCCTTGCCGTTGAACGCTGCACCGAGTTCGACGGCGACGGTGTGGAGTGCGTCGACCGGCACGGACTTGACCAAGCCGTTGGCACTGGTCAGCACATCCTCGATCGGGATCGGAGTTGTGGTGTCCCCCACCGCGATCACCGAGCCGTCCTCGAGGAACGGTCCCTGATCGGTATCGGGCTGGAGGTCGACATACTGCTCACCGATGGCGGAGCGGTTAGCCACGACGGCACGGGCCGATGCAGGAATCTCCGGAGCACTGTTGTCGATTTTCAGGTCGACCTGAATTCCGTCCTCGGTCAACGACATGTCGCCCACTCGCCCGACCGGCACGCCGCGATACGTCACTTCGGCGTTGGTGAAAATTCCACCGGACGTGGCCAATTCGGTCTTGACCGTGTACTGCCCGAACCCCATGAGGTTGTCCAGGCGCACGTACTTGGCGCCGACGTAGATGAGACCCAGGAGCGCTACCACGACAAAGCCGACGAGCTGCCATCTGACCAGAGCTGATCTCACTGTCCATCACCGCCGATTCCGAACTGTTCCAGCATTCCCTGGATGGGGTTGAGTGGGTTCGCCGCGGGCGCCGGCGTTGCCGGATCACCCGCTGTTGTGGCGGGAAGACCGGCGACAACGGGAACCTGCGGCAGAATCGGAGCGATCGGCAGCAGTGACACCGTCGGCCAACCCGGACGCGGGCCGTTTCCGTTGTAGTACGGGTTCGACGGATCGACTACCGGCTTGGGATTGCCGAACTTCGGCTGACGGTATTCCGGTTCGCCTTGTCCGACACCGAGACCCGAGAGAGTATTGCCGATCTGCAGGTCGACACTCAGGAAGAGGTTCACGGAACCACCCTGTGCAATCTTCTCGACACCGTCCGGGAACGGGAACGTCGGCAGGAACGGAAGTGCCCCGACGAAGTCGTCACCGGAGTCTGCGAGCGCCTGCAGCGTCGGACGCAGAGCCTGAAGATCGGCGATCAGGTCGTCCTTGGACTGTGTGAGGACGTCGGTTCCCACTGTTCCGAGTCGATCCACCTGAGCGAGCATCTGAGTCAACTGCGGACGCTGCTCGTTGAGAACCTGTGTCGCAACGGGGAGTTCCTCGAGAATCTTCCCGATCTTCTCGTTCTGATCGTTGACGCGGGTCGAGAGCACATCCAGGCCGTCGAGCGCGCGTGTGATGTCGTCACGCTGCTCGTTGAGTCCGCCGATGAGTGTGTTCGCCTGCTCCAGAAGGCTTCTCGTCTTGCCTTCGCGACCGTCGAACGCGGCACCGAGTTCTTCGACGATGGGTTGCAACTGGCCCACACCGCCGCCGTTGAGCAGCAGCGACAATGCGCCGAGAACCTGCTCGATCTCGGTGGCGTGGCGAGTGCGATCCAACGGAATCAGGTCTCCGTCGGCCAGCTTCGCAGAGTCCGGTCCGGACGGCGGGGCCGACAACTGGATGAACTTCTCGCCGAGCAGGTTGGTCTGCTCGACCGCGGCAATTGCGTTGGCGGGTAGATCAACCGACGAGTCGAGGATGATACCGACGTCCGCGGTCCATCCGTCCGGTCCGACGGACACGTCGTCGACGCGCCCGACGGGAACACCGTCGACCTTCACAGCGGACTGCGGAACCAAGTCGAGCACGTCGTCGAACTGAATGGTCAAGTGCATCGGATCGGAACCCACATCGGGACCGCCGGGAAGCGGGACCGCGTAGATGCCCTCGGACGAGCAGGCGGTTGCCGAGATCAGGACGGCGCACAGTCCGGCGCCGACTATCAATGAACGCTTCACTCGCCCTCCCCGTTTCCACTGTTGAGTCGCGGTGACACGACGCCAGGCACAGTGCCCGGAACTACCTGCATCTGACGTTCGGATCCGGCGAGGATGCCGAAGGGAAGATTCAGTCCTGCGGCCTGATTCGCTGCATCGGTCATCGCGGCGACATTTGCACACTGGTCGATGGCCGGTTGCATCTGCCGTCCCAGCGCCTCGAATCGCGGATCACCGGGCAACAGCTTGCCGAGGTCCATCAACTTGCAGAGCACCCCGGCCGGGTTCTGCAGATCGGGGAACGCCAGACGTGAAGCCAGCACACCTGATTCGGCGTCGTAGGAGTTGACGAGGTTGGAGATCGCCAGCGGAAGCATGGTGAGCGTGTTGGCGAGCGCTTCCTTGTTGTTCGCCAGTGTCTGTGTCGGTTCGACGAGTCCCTCGGTTGTCTGGACCAATTGATCACGGTTGTCGGCCACGAACTTCGCGACGTCGCCGAGAGCAATCGACAGCTGATTCAGGGCGGCGCCGAGGTCGTCGCGTTCACCCGCCAAGAACCCGGTCAGATCCGACAGCTGAGTGTTGAACTGACGCACCTGCTGATCGTTGGCCGCGAGTGCGCCCACGAAAGTATCCAGGTTCTTGATGGTCAGCGAGATGTTGTCACGCGAATCATTCAGCGTCCGAGCAGCATCCGAGAGGTTGGTGATGCTGTCCCCCAACGCTTCGCCGTTGCCCTCGAGGTTGGCCGCACCGGTCTCGACGAAATCGGACAACGCGCCGTTCTTGTTGGCGCCCTCGGGACCGAGCGCCGACGCGAGTTCGTCGATGCTGGAGTACAACTGGTCGACCTCGACGGGCGTCGCCGTCTTCTCGATCGGAATTACTGCACCGCTGACCATCTTGTCGCCACCGGTGAAGACCGGGGTCAGCTGGATGTAGCGGTCGGCAACCACCGACGGCGTGATCTGAGCGGCGCTGGCACCGGCGGGGATGTCGATCCCCCGATCGACACGCAACTCGACCTTGACCTGGTCTCCCTGAGGTTCGACCGATTCGACGGTGCCGACCTTCACTCCGAGAACACGAACGTCGGACCCGTCGTAGATACCCACCGACTTGTCGAAGTAGGCGGTGATCTTGGTGGTACCGGCGCGAGTGAACACCCACCACAGCGCACCACCGATCACGAGTAATCCGATCAGAACAGCAGCGATGATCGCGATCGAGCGCTTCTTGGAGCCGCTTCCGGCTTCGGCGGTATCAGCCATCAGTTGCCTCCCAACGTACGAACGGGGTCACGGTAGCCCGGAATATCCGGCAGACCCGGCGGAAGGAGGTTCACGACGACCTGGTCGAACCAACGGCCGTTGCCGACCACGTTGGCGTACAAGCGAATGAAGGGTTCGTAGAGCTTCAGTGCCTTGTCCAAGTTCTCGTTGTTGGCCTTCAGGATGTCGATGACGCCGTTGAGCTGCGTCAGCGCCGGCCCGATTGCCGCCTCGTTGTCACGAACGAGACCGGTGAGCTGCTGAGAGACGCGCTGAGTTCCGGTGAGCAGCTGCGAAATCGCCTGCTGGCGATTGTTGAGCTCCTGCACCAGCAGTCCGCCGTCCCGGATCAGCTGGGTGAATTCCTTGTTGCGGTCAGCAAGAATCTGCGACGTCTTCCCGGTGGCGGCGAAGAGCTTCTGCAGGTCCTGATCGCGACTCGCGATCGTCTGCGACAGCCGACTGACACCGTCGAGCGACGCGCGGACATCGCCAGGTGTCTCGGAGAATGCCTGGGACAACGTCTCCATGCTCTTCGCCAACTGGTCGGTGTCGATGTCGCCGACCGTGTCCGCTGCGGCCGAGAAGGCCTGAACGACGTCGTACGGAGACGTGGTGCGCTCGAGCGGAATCCGGTCCTTGGGATCGAGGTTGTCGGTTCCACGCGGATCGAGTGCTAGGTACTTCTGTCCCAGAATCGTCTTGATCTGAATGGACGCAGAGGTTTGATCTCCCACCCACGCGTCGCTGACCTTGAAGTCGACGAGAACACGGTCACCGTCGAGATCTACGGAAGTGACCTTGCCGACCTTCACGCCGGCGATACGAACCTCGTTACCAGGCTTGAGACCCGCAGCTTCGGAGAACTCGGCCGAGTAGGACGAGCCTGCTCCCACGAACGGAAGCGAATCGAGGAAGAACGCGGACAAAGTGGCCAGCAGCACCACGAAGATACCGATGGCTCCGGCCATTGCCGGACTGCGACGTTTGCTCATCGACCTTGCAACTCCCTCATACCGTCTTGAGTGCATCGCGTGGCCGCGTTGGTGTAAATCGGCTGATTGACCGTCGGCAGGCCGGTGGGCAGATTCAGCGACGCAGACTGTCCTGGACCGGCAACGATGTCGATTCCGCACAGGTAGAACTGGAACCAGGAACCGTAACTCGCTACGCGAGCAAGCTTCTCGAGCTTGACCGGCAAGGTTTCGAGCACCGCGTTCACGTCGTCACTCCGACGGTTGAGTGTGGTCGCCAACG
The DNA here is from genome assembly GCF_003852455.1 of Rhodococcus sp. KBW08. Lineage (NCBI taxonomy): Bacteria > Bacillati > Actinomycetota > Actinomycetes > Mycobacteriales > Nocardiaceae > Rhodococcus > Rhodococcus sp. KBW08. The sequence goes on along the minus strand of NZ_QAJJ01000012.1, from coordinate 121,266 downwards.
TGTTGAGAGCCGTGATCGAACCCTGAATGGACGGCCTTGTCGGCTCGAGCAGGTCGGCCGTCGCGTCGGTCAGGCCGGCAAGTGAGGTGACGGCCGAACCGACCACGCCACGCTCGTTGGCCAACCCGGTGACGAGTTGCTGGGTGTTGACGATCAGTGAATCGAGGTTCTTGTCGTTCGCGTTGACTGTGTCGAGAACGTCGTTGAGGTTCTTGATCACCGCCCCGATGACGGCGTCCTTGTCCGCGACGGTGTTGGTCAGGCTCGCGGTGTTGCGCACGAGCTCGCTGATGGTGCCCGATTCGCCTTGGAAGACCTGGATGATCTGGTACGACAGCTTGTTGACGTCGTCCGCGCTCAGGGTGGTGAACAGCGGCTTGAAGCCGTTGAAGAGTGTCGTGAGATTGACTGCCGGGCGCGTCTGGGACAGCGGCAGGGTATCGCCGCCGGTGATCTTCTTGCCCTGGCTGCCTTCACCTTGCGAGAGCGAGATGTATCGCTGCCCCACCAGGTTGCGGAACCGGATGGTGGCAATGGAACTGGCCGGCAACCAATCACGGTCGGATACCGAGAACTGAACCTCGGCCTGGTTGTCGTTGACGATGGCGATCTTCTCGACCTGGCCGACACGAACACCGGCAATGCGGACCTCGTCGCCCTCGTTCAACGACGTGACGTCGGAGAAGACGGCGTTGAACTTGGTACCGCCACCACCGCCGAGGTTGGCGATGCTGGCTGCCAGCAGTCCTGTCGCCAGGACCGTCACCACCACGAAGATGATGAGCTTTGTCAGCGGAGCTGCGAGTCCTCTCATTGGACGCTCACCTCCGCACCTGCGAATGCCGGAGCGCTGACCATCGTGGTCCACGCCGGAACATCGTCCGGCGCAACACCGTTGGCCTGTCCGTAGATCACCTTCAACGTATCCTCTTCGAGTTTCGAGCCCGCGTAGCCGGCCTGCTGAGCAGGACCGCTGTTGTTGGTCGAGAACAACTGAGGTCCGGAGCCCTCGGGTGCAGGCAGGAATTCCATGGTGGCGGGACCTGGATTGCGGGAGGGAACCTGGTAGGAACCATCACCGTACGAACCGCCGGGGTACTGCGGGAACGGACGACCGGGCTCGGTGACGTTGTCGTAGCAAACCGGGCCGCGGTTGTCGACGAGTCGTGGCTCGTCCTGGTTGGGCAGGTAGCGACCCTTGGGGTTCACGATCTGAATACTCGCACGCACACCAGGATTGGGCGCGTCGGTGGACAGGATCTTGGCAGCTTCCGGAGCGGTGTCCGAGAAGCCCTTGAACGTGCACCCGAAGGTCGGTGAGTACTGAGCCAGAAGCTGGAGAGCTTCCTTCGAATCCGCAGCGAGCGTGATGATCGAGGACGAGTTCGCTTCGAGGAAGGCTGCGGTGTCCGACGATGTCACGGTGAGCGACGCCAGCAGTGTCCGCAACTGGTCCTGCTTCTGCACCACCGTGTTACCCGTGGTCCGCAGATTGTCGAGAGCGTTGATCAGATCGGGCGCTGCGTCCGAGTACGTCTGGGAGAAGTCCGCGAACTTGCGCAGATCCTCTTGCACCGCGGGCAGCTCGGTGTTGACGCCGCGGAAGATCTCCTCGAGACGATCGACCGTCAGACCGAGCTCGGCTCCGCGCCCCGTCAGACCCTGCGCGAGAGAACCGAGAGTGTTCGCCAGATCCTGCGGCGGAATGGCCTGCAGAAGTGGGAGCAGCCCGTCCAGAACGTCGCCGACCTCGACAGCATTACCGCTCTTGTCCTGGTGGATCACCGTTCCCGCGGAAATCGGGGTCGCGGTGGTTCCCTCCGGAATGATCAGGGAGACGTATCGCTCACCGAAAAGCGTCTTCGGAAGCAGACGCGCCGTGACATTGGACGGAATCAGATCGGCCTTGTCCGGCTCGATCGCGAGGACCGACGTGACCTGGCCGTCTTTCGTCGACGCGGACCGCACCTCGCCCACAAGCAGCCCACGAACCTTGACGTCAGCGTTGGGTGGCAAGGCATTTCCGACGGTATCGGTCACGAGGTCGATCTTCACGACGTCCTTGAACGTCTTGTTGAAGGTTCCGATGGTGAAGGCCAGGAACAAGGCCAACACCACGAAGAACACGAGTCCGAGCACACGGCGGCGCAGGACTGACGGAGCCTCGATCATCCGGCCACCCTCACAGTCGTCGTGGTTCCCCAGATCGCAAGGCTGAGGAAGAAGTCGAGAACGGCGATCGTCACGATTGCGGCGCGAACAGCGCGGCCGACGGCCACACCGACGCCTGCGGGACCACCCGAGGCATGGAAACCGTAGTAGCAGTGGATCAGAATCAGCACGAAGGCGAAGACCAGGACTTTCGCGAACGAATACAGCACGTCCTGCGGTGGCAGGAACAGATTGAAGTAGTGGTCGTACGAGCCAGTCGACTGCCCGTTGAACACCGTACTGATCACTCTCGAGGCGAGATACGCCGCGAGTAGACCCACGATGTACAGCGGGATGACGGCGACGAAGCCGGCGATCATGCGCGTCGTGACCAGGAACGGCACCGACGGAACTGCCATGACCTCCAGTGCGTCGATCTCTTCGGAGATTCGCATGGCACCGAGTTGCGCGGTGAAACCACAACCCACCGTGGCCGAGAGCGCAAGAGCCGCAACGATCGGAGCGATCTCACGGGTGTTGACGTAGGCGGAGAGGAAGCCCGTCAGAACCGAGCTTCCCAACTGCTCGAGAGCTGCGAAGCCCTGCAGACCGACGACGACACCGGTGAATCCCGACATCATCGCGATGACGCCGATCGTTCCGCCGATGACTGCGAGCGCACCGCTACCGAACGTCACTTCGGCGAGTAGCCGAAGCGTCTCCTTCCGATACCGGTGCAGGGTGCGCGGAGTCCACGCGATGGCGCGCGCGTAGAACGACATCTGCTCGCCTGCGCGGTCCAACGCGTTCACTGGAATTCTGGCAACTTTGCGGCTCTTCAGCAGGAACTGATCGCCGCGGCCTCGTGCGATGGTCATTTAGGTCAAGATCCCTTCGCCGGCACGATCTGGAGGTACACCATCGTCAGAATCAGATTGGCGAAGAACAACAGCAGGAACGTGATGACGACGGCCTGGTTCACCGCCTCACCGACGCCCTTCGGGCCACCGGACGGGTGGAGTCCCTTGTACGCGGAGATCACACCAGCGATGACACCGAACACCGCGGCTTTGATCTCTCCGCTCCAAATGTCCGGTAGCTGGGCAAAAGCTGAGAACGACGAGATGTAAGCACCGGGGTTACCGCCCTGCAGGATGACGTTGAAGAAGTAACCACCCGCGATACCGACCACGGACACCAGTCCGTTGAGCAGCACAGCGATCAGCACCATCGCGAGTACACGCGGAACCACCAGGCGCTGAATCGGATTGATTCCGAGGACTTCCATCGCGTCGATCTCTTCGCGAATGGTTCGCGAACCGAGGTCGGCCGTCACGGCCGATCCGGCCGCACCGGCGACCAGCAACGCTGTCACCAGAGGGCTACCCTGCTGGATCACCGCCAGGACGCTGGCAGCGCCGGTGAACGATTCTGCACCCAACTGCTTGATCAGCGAACCGGTCTGCAGTGAGACGACGGCGCCGAAAGGGATGGCTACCAATGCCGTCGGCAAAATTGTCACGCTGGCGATGAACCAGGCCTGCTCGATGAACTCACGGAACTGAAATGGACGCCGGAACGTATTCCTGACGACGTCGACGAACAGTTCGACGATGTTTCCGGCCTGAGTTAATGCTCCGTTGACCGGACTCAGAACCGAGTTGCGGGTAACCCCCATCCGATATGCCTACCCTTGCCCGTGTGTCGTGTTTCCGTACGGATCGCCCTCGTATGCAGGAATGACCTGCGTGTCTTGCGAGTTGTCGTTCCACTCCCCCTGATAGCCGCTCGCGTCGGCGTACTGGGGATCGTACTGCCCAGTTCCGTCAACCTCGTCCAGGCTGTCCTGAATTGCCGCCTGAGCGTTACCTGGGAGGGTGTGCATGATCTGGCGGACGCGCTCCTGGCGACGACGAACAGCCTGACGCTCGGGGTTTCCGGGGGTGGCCTTCATCTGCGGCACGATGCCCTCGACGTCGTCGACACCACCAGCGTGGTGACCGGCGTCGACGAGCGCCTGCTCGTGCGCCATCTGAGCCTCGTCCTTCTCCTCCGACATACCGATCGGACCGATCATCGTTCCGTTCAGGAACTGCTTGACGACGGGCTCGTCCGAGGTGAGCAGCACCTCGCGAGGACCGAACATCACCAACTGACGACGGAAGAGCATGCCGATGTTGTCCGGCACCGTACGTGCGAGGTTGATGTTGTGCGAGACGATCAGAATCGTGGCGTCGGACTGGGCGTTGATGTCGATCAGCGTCTGGCTGATGTACGTCGTACGCACCGGGTCCAGACCGGAGTCAGGCTCGTCGACGAGGATGATCTCGGGATCGAGCACGAGTGCACGCGCCAGACCGGCACGCTTGCGCATACCGCCGGAGATCTCACCGGGAAGCTTGTCCTCGGCGCCGACCAGACCCGTGAGGTCCAACTTCTCCATCACGATCTTGCGGATATCGGATTCCGACTTCTTGGTGTGCTCACGAAGGGGGAAGGCGATGTTGTCGTACAAGTTCATCGAGCCGAACAGCGCGCCGTCCTGGAAGAGAACGCCGAACAGCTTGCGGATCTCGTAGAGCTCCTTGGAGGAGCACTGCAGGATGTCCGTGCCGTCGATGACGATGGAGCCTTGTTCAGGGCGGAGCAGTCCGATCAGGGACTTCAGGAACACCGACTTACCGGTACCCGAAGGCCCGAGCAGTGCGCTGACCTCACCCGCGGGAAGTGTCAACGACACGTCCTGCCAAATCCTCTGCGACCCGAAAGACTTTGTCAGTCCTTGTACCGCTACCTCGACTCCCACCATTACCTCCGCGACGTCCGTTGCATGCATGCACCCGTGTGGGTTGGGTCACTCTATCGCATGGGAGTGGTACCCGTGACTGCGAATACTACTAACGAGTAGGGAAGAAGCATAATTCAGGTCACAGCCTAGTTCGGACACCCCTCCCACCTGCATGGATTCCGACATATCACCCGCGAAAAAAGTTCAAAAAAAGAGGGCCACTCCCCGTGGGGAGTGGCCCTCTTCGTTACTACTCGCGAAGAGCAGCGGGAAAACCGTCTTACTTGATGACGATCTTTGCGCCGGCAGCTTCGAGCTTTTCCTTGGCAGCCTCTGCGGCGTCCTTGGCAACCTTCTCCAGGATGGCCTTCGGAGCGCTCTCGACGAGGTCCTTGGCTTCCTTCAGACCGAGGCCGGAAACGACCTCACGGACGACCTTGATGACCTGGATCTTCTTGTCGCCAGCCGACTCGAGGACGACGTCGAACTCGTCCTGCTCTTCAGCAGCTTCTGCGCCGGCAGCCGGTGCGCCTGCAGCGGCGACGGCGACGGGAGCAGCAGCGGTGACCTCGAAGGTCTCCTCGAATGCCTTAACGAACTCCGAGAGCTCGAGGAGGGTGAGCTCCTTGAACTGGTCCAACAACTCTTCGGTGCTGAGCTTCGCCATTGTGGCGGTCCTTCCTGTAAGTCCCATGTCGCTGATCCGCGACCGGGCGGGGTTATAGCAGTGATGCGCGGGTGCGGATCAGCTTTCGGCTTCGGCCTCGGCCGGAGCCTCGGTGGCAGCCTCTGCGGGGGCCTCTGCGGCTCCGCCTTCTGCAGCCTTCTTCTCCTGCAGGGCAGCGGCCAAACGGGCCATCTGCGAAGCGGGAGCATTGAACAGGCCTGCGGCCTTTGCCAAGTTGCCCTTCATCGCGCCGGCAAGCTTTGCCAACAGGATTTCGCGGGATTCGAGATCCGCGATCTTGTTGACCTCTTCCACGGACAGCGCAGCGCCGTCCATGTAGCCGCCCTTGATGATGAGCGCCTTGTTGTCCTTAGCGAAGTTCTTCAGAGCCTTCGCAGCGTCGACCGGTTCGCCCTTGATGAATGCAATGGCGGTCGGACCAACGAACAGGTCATCAAGGCCCTCGATGCCAGCCTCTGCGGCGGCACGCTTGACCAGGGTGTTCTTGGCGACGGAGTAGGTGGCACCTTCTCCGAGAGCGCGTCGCAGTGTCGTGATGTTGCCAACCGAAAGGCCACGGTATTCCGTGACCACAGCGGCGGTCGAACCCTTGAACTGCTCGGTGATTTCCGCAACTGCGGAAACCTTCTCAGGCTTTGCCATACTTCGCCTCCTCTCGTGACAGTCGTTGTCCCACTCAGGAACCGCTGCACCTCATCGGGGTGAACCCGAGAAGACACAGTCCGCGACATGCAAAACGCCCCGGCGCAAGCGCACGGGGCGTACAGAGGAAACATGAAGAAGAGGCTTACGAATCAGCGTAACGATGCAACGCAAAGCAGTGCATAACCAGGCAAACTGTAGAACCACTACATCAAGCTATCCCCCTACCTCGTTCACCTACGTGGGCCGCCGGGCACTCCCGGACTTTCAACCACACTCATCACTGAGTGCAATCACCAACGGTCTTGGGTAGAACATGATTTTGGGGTGAAGTTCATATCCAGCACTGAACTCCGCCTCGAAGACTACCTGACTGCTCGCTGCAGAACCAAATCGGGTCCGTCACGCGCCTATAGCCCTGGCGATCTTGTGTTCGATCTCTGCCCGAGCTCGGTCCGGCAACACCAGCAGCCCATCGAGTTCCTTGTGGGCCTTCCGATACGCACTCTGACGTTCCTGTGGCGTCGCGCCCTCGTCCATGGCCAGTCGCAGCAGACGCTGCGCCCGTACCAGGCGCTCTTGTTCGTCGAGGGTGAATCCGCTCCGTCGGCGACGCTTCGCCTCCGCTTCCGCGATCTCGAAGGCGATCGAGTACGCGTGCACCGCCTCGCGATACTCGGTTTGTGCCTGCTGGTTGCCGATCATCGTCTCCGGATTGCCTGGACGGAGCAGATCGGCACGATATTTGGCTCGATGAAAATCGGCCGTCAAAGGCTCACGCATGTCCGTCATCATCGGGGTGTCGAGCAGTGTGACCGGATCGAGCTCGTATGAGAACCATCGGTCGTCGACCGCATCGTGCTGCTCGATTACCTTGGCCAGCTCTCGGCGCTGTGTTTCTTCGTCGGCGTGATGTTGTGCGTTGGCCTGCGCGATGGCGACCTTGGTCTGCTGCTTGAGCCGGAAGCGCTCTTGCCGGCGCTCGATCCGCCTTTCGTTGGCAACCGCGACACCTTTCAGCGCCCCACCGATGGTGCCGCCGAAAACGAAGATCAGCCACCAAAAGTTTCCGAGGAACTGGAACGCTTCGTGCATACCCCGATGATGCCACCGTTGGACCGATACCACCGGCAGGGATCACTCCCTCCCGAAACAGACAAGAAGGCCGGCAGGGAGTTGATCCCTGCCGGCCTTCTTGTTCGTATGCGGACTGCTTACGCGTCTGCAGCATCCTCGAGGAGGTTGCGAGTACGGTTCGGATCCACCGGGATGCCCGGACCGGTGGTGGTCGAGACCGTGATCTTCTTCACGTAGCGTCCCTTGGCCGACGAGGGCTTCGCACGCAGGATCTCGTCCAGGGCTGCGCCGTAGTTCTCCACCAGCTTCTCATCGTCGAACGATGCCTTGCCGATGACGAAGTGCAGGTTGGCCTGCTTGTCGACGCGGAAGTTGATCTTTCCGCCCTTGATGTCGTTGACAGCCTTGGTGACATCCGCCGTGACGGTGCCCGTCTTCGGGTTCGGCATCAGGCCACGCGGTCCGAGGACACGGGCGATGCGGCCGACCTTGGCCATCTGATCAGGAGTCGCGATTGCGGCGTCGAAATCGACCCATCCACCCTGGATGCGCTCGATCAGGTCTTCTGCACCGACTACGTCAGCGCCTGCAGCCTCGGCTTCTGCTGCCTTCTCGCCAACAGCGAACACGATGACGCGAGCGGTCTTACCGGTGCCGTGGGGCAGGTTGACCGTTCCGCGGACCATCTGGTCAGCCTTACGGGGGTCGACGCCCAGACGAACTGCAACCTCAACGGTTGCATCCATCTTGGTGGACGACGTCTCCTTGGCGAGCTTTGCAGCCTGAAGCGGGCTGTAGAGCTTGTCTGCGTCGATCTTCTCAGCGGCGGCGAGGTACGCCTTGCTGCGCTTTGCCATTTGTTCTGTCCTTACTTATCACTGCAGCGAATTACCTGTGCAGTGGTGAATGGTTCAGTTGTGGTCGGGGCCTGGCCGGCCCTCCCACGTAATGCTGTGGAGCGGACTACTAGCCCTGGACCGTGATGCCCATGGAACGAGCGGTGCCGGCGATGATCTTCGCGGCCTGCTCGATGTCATTGGCATTGAGGTCTTCAGCCTTGGTCTTCGCGATTTCGCGCACCTGATCCATGGTCACCGAGGCGACCTTGGTCTTGTGCGGTTCGCCGGAGCCCTTGGCGACGCCGGCTGCCTTGAGGAGCAGCTTGGCGGCGGGAGGGGTCTTCAGCTTGAAATCGAAGGTCCGGTCTTCGTAGACCGAGATCTCGACCGGCACAACGTTGCCGCGCTGGGACTCAGTCGCCGCGTTGTAGGCCTTGCAGAACTCCATGATGTTCACGCCGTGCTGACCGAGCGCGGGACCCACGGGAGGTGCAGGGTTAGCCTGACCTGCCTGGATCTGCAGCTTGATGAGCCCGGCGAGCTTCTTCTTCTTTGGGGGCATCTCTAGTTCCTAGTTTCTAGCTTGGGTGTGTGTCTTGCGTCGAACAATTTGCAAGTTTTGGGGCGGTCAGATCTTCGCGACCTGGTTGAAGTTGAGCTCAACCGGGGTTTCACGACCGAAGATCGACACGAGAACCTTGAGCTTCTGCTGCTCGCCGTTGACCTCGCTGATGCTGGCCGGAAGGGTTGCGAACGGGCCGTCCATGACGGTGACCGACTCGCCGACCTCGAAGTCGACCTCGATGAGGGGCTTGCCGAAGGACTCGGACGGTGCCTCGCCTGCTGCGACGGCGGCCGCTGCAGCCTGCTGCTTCTTCTGCTCCTGCTGCGGGAGCAGGAACTTGACGACCTCGTTGAGGGTCAGCGGCGAGGGACGCGACGTGGCACCGACAAAACCGGTGACGCCAGGCGTGTTGCGCACGGCGCCCCACGACTCGTCGTTGAGCTCCATGCGAACGAGGATGTATCCGGGCAGAACCTTGCGGTTGACCTGCTTGCGCTGGCCGTTCTTGATCTCGGTGACCTCTTCGGTGGGAACTTCCACCTGGAAGATGTAGTCACCGACGTCGAGGTTCTGAACGCGAGTCTCGAGGTTGGTCTTGACCTTGTTCTCGTAACCGGCGTACGAGTGGATGACGTACCAGTCGCCCGGGGCGCGACGAAGCGCAGCCTTGAGTTCGGCAACGGGATCCTCGACCTCGAGCTCGGCGGCGGGAGCGGCCTCGTCGGAGTTCTCGGCATCGTCGGAGATGACGTCCTCGGTCGCTGCAGCGTCTGCGTCGGTGCCTTCAGCAACGTCCACATCGGTGCCTTCGGCAACCACGACGTCTACTTCGGCTGCCGCCTCGGCAGAAACACGCTCTTCGGCCAAAGCCTCATTCGTGTCGTTCTCGGGGGTGCTCACTGGGGCACTCGCTTCCTCTCGTTACTCGGACCCGGGTCGGGTCTTGTCGCGCTCGCAGGCAAAGACGCCCGGCTGCTACGGCGATCAGCCGAACAGCCAGGTGACACCCTTGATCACAGCGATATCGACGCCGCTGATGAAAGCGACCATGAAGACCACGAACGTCAGCACGACGCTGGTGTAGGTGATCATCTGCTTGCGGTTCGGCCAGATGACCTTACGGAGTTCTGCGATGACCTCGCGGAAGAACTTGCGCAGGCGCTTGAAGATGTTGTCTTTCTTCGCCTTGGGCTTCTTGCCGGGGTTCGTTGCAGTCGGCTTGGCCGAAGATGTCCGGGATGCCGTCCGGGCCGGAGTCTTCACGGTGGACGCGCTGACCGAGGCGCCGCGTGCAGCGCGCTTGCCGGTCGGCTTGTTGGAAACCCCACTAGGTGCGGAGGGTGCCTTCTCGGCACCGTCCTTGTCCAGCGACAGATCGGAACGCGTAGTCGCGTCAGCTGCAGTGTCGTCGACACCGGTCGAATCGGCAGACGTTGAAGTCTCCGCATCCGAAGTGTCGGCGTCGCGCTTGGCGCGCTCCTCGCTCACGTCGTTCCTCTCAGTCGCTGGCATCCGGGGGCAGGGGCGACAGGACTTGAACCTGCAACCTGCGGTTTTGGAGACCGCTGCTCTGCCAGTTGAGCTACGCCCCTTTGGTTGACCTCGACAGGTAGACCCTGCCTGAATCAACCGTTCTGCGATCACACAACATACGCGCTACCCGAGGTGAATGTCTTGCAACATTCAGGGCAGCGCGCAGCGCTGAGGAATCCCAGAAATCTCAGTGTACTTCAAAGCCCCGGAACAAACACAATCCGCCCTGCGATCAGGCTAGACGGACCGTGGCGGTGGCCCGACCGAAGATTTTCTTACCTTCGGACTTGGCCACGATTGCCAGTACTGCAGTCTTGCTTTCTTCGTCGACCGACTTCACCTTGGCGGTGAACTCGATCTCGGCCGCCTTGTCGGCTGCCACGATCACCGGGCTCGTGAACCGTACGTTGTACTCGGTCACTGCGCCCGGATCTCCCAGCCATTCGGTGACGTAGCCGGCACCGATACCCATGGAGAGCATGCCGTGCGCGACGACGTCCGGCAAGCCGGCAAGTCGTGCGACCTCGTCACTGAAGTGAATCGGATTGGGATCTCCCGAAACACCCGCGTAGTTGGCGAGGTTTCCACGCGTCAGGGTGACGGACTTCTCGGGGAGAAGTTCGCCGACAGTGACGTCGGAAAATTTACGAAGCGACATGCATCATCACGTCCTTGACTGCGTGGGCGATGTTCTCGTCCACTTCCCCACCCGTACGAGCAACGAGCGTCGTCCACGTGGTGACAACTGCTTCGTCGTTCTGATCGGTGATGATGTTCTTGGTCACGATGATGTCGCTACCTGCGGCCTGCCTGAACGAATCCAGGAAGACGTCGCAGAAGAGTCGGTCACCGACCTGCATGGGCTTGTGCAGCACCAGTCGCTGATCGGTCTGAAGAATCTGACTCAGGTCGTAGCCTGTGACGATCTCTTCGAACAGACGACGCTGAGCAATGGCACCCACGATGGCGACGAACGTGATGGGAGCGATCAGGCCGTCGTATCCGAGGCCTTTGGCTGCCGACTCGTCGTAGTGCGCGGGATGAGCATCCTGGACGGCGCGAGCGAACTCGCGCACCTTCTCGCGTCCGACCTCGTAGAAGTCTTCGACACGATAGTGGTGACCGACCATCTGGACGGCATGAGCGGCCGGGTCCGTAGGGACCTCGGCCGCTGCCTGGTTCTCTTGCAAATCTGTCACGCGGTGAGACTCTCTTCTAGCTAGGACCCGAAGACGCAGGCCCAGAGAGGGTCTTCCGCGAAAATCGTCGTCCTGTTAAGGACTTACTACTTCGACTCGCGATGCGACTGGTGGGTTCCGCAGTTGGGGCAGAACTTCTTGAGCTCCAGGCGATCGGGGTCGTTGCGCCGATTCTTCTTGGTGATGTAGTTGCGGTGCTTGCATACCTCGCAGGCCAAGGTGATCTTGGGCCGAACGTCGGTCGAGGAGGCCACGGGATGCCTTCTTTCGGGTGTATCTGATTACGAGCAATCAGGGTGGATCATGCATATTGTGTAGCGGTGACCGGACTTGAACCGGCGACGCAACGATTATGAGTCGTTTGCTCTACCAACTGAGCTACACCGCCTCGGTGTCGAGTGTCGCGCGGAAAGCACGGCACCACAATCCAGCGAGCCCCCTAACGGAATCGAACCGTTGACCTTTTCCTTACCATGGAAACGCTCTACCGACTGAGCTAAGGGGGCGTGGCTCAGGAGTGCGTTGCCGCTCTCTTGAAGCCTCCGAAAGATTACACACGAACGAGCGCCAGCACCAAATCCGCTGGTCATCGGGGCAAAAATGGTGCCGGAGCCCATTGTTGCACCGATCGGGGCCGCTGGCGAGGGCTTTGCGGGAACCCGCTTGACCCTGTACTCCCCCGAAACCCTCCCCCGGCGCCCCTGAGCCGCGGCCGGCGTCGGCGTCACCAGCGCGCCCGACCTCGGAACACGCACAAAAAAAGTCAGCCCCGACTCTCGTGAAGAGAATCGGGGCTGACTTGGGGTGGCAGATGTAGGATTCGAACCTACGTAGGCATAAGCCGACGGATTTACAGTCCGCTCCCATTGGCCGCTCGGGCAATCTGCCGTGCTTGCACCAGGCTTCGATCCGGCGCATTCGCAAGTATATCGCGACGTGCGGCGGCCGAAAACGGCTTCCTCGGTGCGGTGAGAAGAATACAACGAACACACCCCCATTTTGCAAACCGGGTGGTAACGGGCGGTGCCGACCCGATAACGTCGAGGTGTCCACCGGTATGGAAGGTGGGCGGAACTCGATGTTCGTGAACTACCGGAAAGCGGGAGTGTGAAGTGGCTGATTCGTCCTTCGACGTGGTGAGCAAGGTTGACCGTCAAGAGGTGGACAACGCCCTACATCAGGCTGCCAAGGAGTTGACCACGCGTTTCGACTTCCGAAACACGGGAGCGTCGATCGAGTGGTCTGGTGAAGAGACGATCACGTTGAACGCCGACACCGAGGAGCGACTGCTGGCCGCCCTCGACGTGTTCAAGGAGAAGTTGATCCGTCGTGACATCTCGCTGAAGGCATTCGATGCCGGCGAGCCGGCGCAGTCCGGAAAGATTTACAAGCTGTCCGGAACCTTGGTCCAGGGCATCAGCAGCGAGAACGCGAAGAAGATCACCAAGAAGATCCGCGACGAGGGCCCCAAGGGCGTCAAGGCGCAGATCCAGGGTGAAGAACTTCGTGTGAGCAGCAAGAAGCGCGACGACCTCCAGGGCGTCATCTCCCTGCTCAAGGGTGAGGACTTCGGGATCGCCCTGCAGTTCGTGAACTACCGGTAGTAGGGGCTGCGCCCCTGTGCGCGGTTAAGGAGTCCTGGGACTGCCTAACCGCGCACAGGGGCCGAAGGCCCTACATCCCGGCCATCTTCTCCAAGCGCTCGATCCGGTCCGCCATGGGCGGATGCGTGGAGAACAGCTTGCTCACCTTGTCCCCCGCTCTGAAGGGGTTGGCAATCATCAGGTGAGACTGCGCGGCGAGCTTCGGTTCGGGCGGCAACGGCGCGGCCGCGACGCCCGACTCGAGCTTGCGTAGCGCCGACGCCAACGCCAACGGGTCACCGGTGAGCTCGGCTCCCGATTGATCGGCCTGATACTCGCGAGAGCGCGAGACGGCCAGCTTGACCACGGTTGCCGCGATCGGTCCCAACAGGGAGACGAGCAGCAGCGCGATCGGATTACTTCCCTGCCCGTTCCCTCGGCCACCGAAGATGCTCGCGTACATAGCGAAGTTGGCCAGACCCGAGATGACGCTGGCCATCGCGCCGGCAACGGACGAAATCAGTATGTCCCGGTTGTAGACGTGGGAGAGTTCGTGCCCGAGCACGGCCCGCAATTCGCGTTCGTTCAGAATCTGCATAATGCCGCTGGTCACGCATACCGCGGCGTGGCGAGGGCTACGGCCGGTGGCAAACGCGTTCGGGGCGTTCGTGGGACTGATGTACAGCCGAGGCATCGGTTGGTGCGCTGTCGTGGCGAGTTCGCGCACGATCCGGTAGATCGCCGGTGCCTCGACCTCGGTGATGGGCTGCGCGCGCATCGATCGGAGCGCCAGTTTGTCGCTGTTGAAGTAGACGTAGGCATTCATGCCGACGGCAAACAGAACGGATCCCCATAGAAGGAACGGGCTGTTGAACAGCGAGCCGATGAAGACGATCAGCGCCGACATCCCCACCAACAACCCGAATGTCTTCGCACCGTTCGCGTAGCCGTGCAAACTGCTCACCTCTTGCCTCGCCGGAGCCGAAGGCTCACCCGAACTGCCCGGCGTGTGCACCGGGTCTGTTCAGTCAACGAAGGACAGGGTCATCAGGGTTCCCACCCAGGGTCGTCAGGGATTCACCCCAGGGACTATCGGGGTTTCCACCCGGGAACCCCGATTCGTCGAGTGTCAGCCGACTCGTTCGATCGTGTAGTCCACGAGACGCACCAGTGCTTCGTTCGCCGGCCCCTGGGGCAGTTCGGCCAACTGAGCCTTTGCCGCGACGGCGTACTCGCCCAGCTTTGCCTTTGCCTTGACCATGCCCGGCGAACGCTCGAGCAGTTCGAGTGCCTCTTCTACCAGTGCATCTTCGGTGACCGGGCCCGCGAGCAGCTCCCGCAGGCGATCTGCGTCGGCTCCTTCTTCGCGGAACGCGTACAGAACAGGCAGGGTGTGCACACCCTCGCGCAGGTCGGTGCCCGGTGTCTTGCCGGACTGCGCCGACACGGACGAGATGTCGATGATGTCGTCGGAGATCTGGAACGCAGTGCCGACGGCGTCACCCAGGCGCTCGAGGCGCTCGATGTGGGCTGCGTCGGCGCCGGAGAAGGTACCGCCGAATCGTCCCGAGGCAGCGATCAGCGAACCGGTCTTCTCCCACACGACCTTCAGGTAATGCTCGACCGGATCCTGCTCCTTCTTGACGCCGATCGTCTCGCGCATCTGGCCGGTGACCAGTTCGGCGAAGGTTTCGGCGATGATCCGAACGGCTTCGGGTCCGAGCGTCGAGACCAGGCGTGATGCGTGTGCGAACAGGTAGTCGCCGGCCAGGATCGCCACGCTGTTGCCCCAGCGAGCGTTTGCGCTGGGTGCCCCGCGCCGCATGGACGCCTCGTCCATGACGTCGTCGTGATAGAGCGTTGCGAGGTGAACGAGTTCGGTGACGGTCGCTGCGGTGATGATCGACGGATCGTTCGGCACCGGTCCGAGCTGCGCGGTCAGGATCGTGAACAACGGACGGAAGCGCTTTCCCCCGGCGCGCGCGAGGTGCAGCGCTGCCTCGGTGAGGAAGTCTTCTCCGTCGGACAGCTCGCTGACCAACAACTCCTCGACATCGGAGAGTCCACCACGCACTACTGCGGCGAGCTGTTCGTCGCCGAGGTCGATGCCTGCAACGACGGTGCTCGATGCGGTTGCGTCGGCAGCAGTCTTTTCGGTGCTCACGATGTCAGTACCCATTCCTGTCGTCAGTGACGGCTCGGTTCCCACGGTAGTGAACCTAGCGGTTCGCACTCGGGACGGCCTCGCCACGGTGGCGATCGCGGGCCTGGGAAGATGTGAGTGTGTCCGTAGAAGAGCAGTCCCCCGTCGTCGATTCGCTTCCGACCGAAACCGACATTGTGGTCATCGGCGCAGGTCCCGCGGGTTCTTCGGCCGCTGCATGGGCCGCCCGCAGCGGCCGAGACGTCGTGCTCGTAGACGCCGCCGTGTTCCCGCGAGACAAGACTTGTGGTGATGGACTCACTCCGCGCGCCGTAGCCGAACTGGATCTCCTCGGCCTCGGCGAGTGGGTTCGGTCACATACGACGAACAAGGGCCTGCGGTTGTCCGGTTTCGGACAAGAACTCGAACTCGAGTGGCCGGGGACGTCGTTCCCGCCGATCGGCAGTGCCATCCCCCGCACCGAACTCGACGACGCCATTCGCCGGTGCGCAGTCGAATCCGGCGCGGTCATGGTCGAGGGCACCAAAGCAGTGGACGTCGAACTCGATGGTGATCGAGTAGCCGCCGTCGTACTCGCCGGCCCCTCGGGACGCAGCACCCTTCGTTGTCGGACGCTGATCATCGCCGACGGCGTTCGCTCGACGCTCGGCAAGAAGCTGGGACGGCAGTGGCACCGGGACACCGCGTACGGCGTCGCGGCACGCGCGTATGTCGCGACGCCGCGCAGCGCCGATCCGTGGATCACCTCGCATCTGGAACTGCGAGACGGCGAGGGCACGTTGCAGGCGGGGTACGGCTGGATCTTCCCGCTCGGCACCGGCGAGGTGAACATCGGAGTCGGGACACTGGCGACGTCGAAGCGTCCGGCACCAGGTGCCCTGCGACCCTTGCTCGACCTCTACACCGATCAGCGCCGAGGCGAGTGGCAGTGGAGCAGCGAAATACATTCCGTCGCTTCGGCTTTGCTACCCATGGGAGGAGCAGTTTCCAACATCGCCGGACGCAACTGGGCCGTGATCGGTGACGCCGCGGCGTGCGTGAACCCGCTCAACGGTGAGGGCATCGACTACGGCCTCGAAGGCGGACGTTTGGTGGTCGAACAGCTCGGCGCCGAGGATCTGACGCAGCTGTGGCCGAGCGTGCTTCGGGAGCATTACGGGCAGGCGTTCTCGGTCGCGCGCCGGCTCGCAGGCCTGCTGACGGTTCCGCAGTTCCTGCCGGCGTCGGGTCCGATCGCGATGCGCTCACGTGCCCTGATGACGGTCGCCGTGCGGGTCATGGGGAACCTCGTCACCGATGCCGACGCCGATCTGACGGCGAAGGCCTGGCGCGCGTCGGGGGCCGCGTCGAGAAAGATCGACTCCCGACCGCTGTTCGGTTGAGCAAGTGCTGTGCGCCTTTATTAACCGCCGGGGGTTAATAAAGGCGCACAGCAGGTTCAGGCAGTTGCGTAATGCAGCGCCACGATGCCGCCGGTGAGGTTGCGCCACTTGACGTTCTTCCACCCGGCTGCCTCGATCTTGCGGGCCAACTCTTCCTGGGTCGGCCAGGCACGGATCGATTCGGCGAGGTAGACGTAGGCGTCGGGGTTACTGCTGACAGTGCGTGCGACCCGCGGGAGCGCCTTCATGAGGTATTCCATGTAGACCGTGCGGAAGGGTCCGAAGACGGGCGTCGAGAACTCGCTGACGACGAGACGTCCGCCCGGCTTGGTGACGCGGGCGATCTCACGCAGTCCGGCCTGGAAGTCGGAGACGTTGCGCAGGCCGAAGGAGATCGTCGCGGCATCGAAGACGTTGTCGGCATAGGGCAGGTACATCGCGTCACCTGCGACCATCGGGACCTTGCGCGAGATTCCGGCCTTCAGCATTCCCTTGGAGAAGTCGGTGGCGACGCACCACGCACCGGAGCGTCCCAGTTCGACGGTCGAGACACCGGTTCCGGCGGCGAGGTCGAGTACCTTCTCGCCCGGCTTGAGGTCGAGGGCTTCGCGGGTGGCCTTGCGCCAACCCTTGTCCTGGCCGAAGGACAGCACGGTGTTGGTGAGGTCGTATCGCTCCGCGACGTCGTCGAACATCGACGCGACTTCGTGCGGTTGCTTCTCGAGAGTTGCTCGGGTTCCGTGTGTAGTGTCCACACCCGAAACGCTACCAACCCTCGGGCAGCGAGGGCGTTCAGGCTGCTCTGACACCTGTTCGCCGCCCGAGGCCCTGCACGTCCTCGTAGTGACGGAGCAACTCTTCGCAGATTGCCGGCCAGGTCCGGTGCAGCACCGAGCGCCTTGCCGCGGAGCCGAACTGCACCCGCAGATCCCGCTGACGAAGTGCGTCGACGGCGCTTGGCAGGAGTTCGGTGAACCTGTCGGTCGGCAGGAGGTAGCCGTTGCGGCAATGCGAGATCAGGTCACGCGGGCCGCCGGCGTCCGGTCCGACGACGGGGACACCGCTGGCGAGAGCTTCCTGGACCGCCTGGCAGAAGGTCTCGTGCTCGCCGGGGTGAACGAATACGTCCAGGCTCGCGTACGCATCGGCCAGGTCGGTACCGCCGAGTTGTCCGGTGAAGATCGCGTCCGGCATCAGTCGCTGCAGATTCTGCCGGTCCGGGCCGTCGCCGACGACGACGATCTGCACACTGGGATCGGCGGCCAGCACGGCCAGTCGCTCGACGTGCTTTTCGGGCGCGAGGCGACCGACGAAACCGACCAACAACCGGTCGCTGTCACCGATCCAGGACTGCCGCAACACCGAACTACGACGCGAAGGCGCGAATCGTTGTGCGTCGACGCCCCGGGCCCATCGGTGCACACGCGGAATGCCGTGCTCTTCGAGCGCGTCGACTGCCGACGTGGAGGGCGCGAGGGTCCTGTTGCAGCTCTTGTGGATTCGACGGGTCCACGCCCACGCGGCGCGGCTCGTGACGCCGAGCCCGTAGCTTTCGGCAAATCCGGCGACATCGGTTTGGTACACCGCGACGGTGGGGATCCCGAGCCTCTTGGCGACGGCCACTCCCCCGGCGCCGAGCAGGAACGGCGATGCCAGATGGACGACGTCGGGCGCGAAGGTCCGCACGGCTGTGGTCAGGCGTGGTTGCGGCAGACCGACGGGAAGTGAACTGACTTTGGGAACCATGACGGCCGGCACCCGAACTACCTGCACGCCGTCGTGTTCGGTGGCGGCAGAGGTGTCGGATCCGACGGTGTCTGGCGCAATGACCATGGCGTCGTGGCCAGTGCGATCGAGGTGTTCGAGCACGCGTAGTACCGAGTTGGTGACGCCGTTCATGTTGGGCAGGAATGACTCCGCAACGATGGCTACTCTCACACCGAGAACGGTGACAGGGCCAGGAAAAGTCCACGTCATGTTCGTGTGAAGTTCGGGCGAAGCGCGAACTAACTCGAGGCGACCGGCGCCGAACCTGCCGCCTGCGCTTCCCGCTTGCGCAGGTACCAGATCGACGGTCCTGCCAGGAGCCATGTCACGACGATCACGGATCCGGCCGGGATCAGCGCCACCGTCGCGTTGCGTCCCGCTACCCGGACCAAATCGGGGTCGACCTTGGAGTACTCGACTTCGATACGTTGTCCCACAGTCAGATTGGTGGGATAGAGCACGCCCAGTTCAGGGTTGTGATTCGCGCCGTCCGGAGTCACGAAGCTGATCGCCGACCGTAGCGAGCCCGCCGAGAGCACCTCGGCGGTTGCGGTCCCCATGTTCGATTCGATGGTCCGATCGTTGCGCCAGGCACCGAGAACCAGGATCACCGCGAGCACCGAAATGCCGACCGCAACCACCAGTACGCCGATGCGGAGGCGACGCAGAACCGTTTGCGTCACAGCTGTGCCCGCACGGAAGCGTGGAGTTCGCGCAGTCCACTGCGATCCGTCGCGACCTCGAGAACCCGAATGCCGTTGGCCGGTTGCGCCAGCGTCGTTGCCAGGGCGTCGACGCTGACGGCTGCGTGCGGCACGCGGTAGGCGGCGCACAGCGCAGCGAGGTCCATGCCGTGGGGTGTTCCGAACACTCGCTCGAAGACGCCGGCGTACTGCGGGTCGCCTTGTTCGAGGAGCTCGAAGATACCGCCGCCGTCGTCGTTGGCTACGACGATGGTGAGGTCGCTCGGCCTCGGCTCACCGGTCCCGATCAGCAGCCCGGACGCGTCGTGCAGGAAGGTCAGGTCGCCCATGAGAGCGACGGTCCGTCCGCCCTCGTACGCCAATGCGGCACCGACCGCCGCCGAGACGGTGCCGTCGATACCTGCGACGCCGCGATTCGACAGCACCCGCACGGCGGGCTTGGGATAGCTCACGAGTGCCGCATCGCGAACAGGGTTGGATGCGCCGAGCAGAAGCTGGTCGCCGTCCGCGAGAGCATCCATCACAGCAGCTGCCACGTGTAGGCCGGTGGCCTTGGGGTGGGCGTCGAGTTGTTTGCGGACGGCAGTTTCGGCGTGTTCGGTCAGCGCGGCGCAGCGAGCAATCCAGGCGGGATCGGGCGTCCCGGTGACCACTGCCCTGGTTCCGGTGGCGAGTACGTTGCCGGATACGTCGGGCCAGCGCGGCCCGGTTGTCAGCGCGTAGACGTCGACGCTCGGGTCGGCCAGCACCTTCGAGACCTGACGATGCAACGTCGGGCGGCCGGTGATGATCGCCTGCTTGGGCTTGAGTTGCGAGAGCGCGAGTGGATGCAGTGCGATCCCGTGCATCGGAGCCGTCGGCTCGGCCACCGTCGGCAGGCCGGCCAGCTCGGGTCGAAGTGCGCTGCCGTGTCCGGAAATGACCACCGTATCTGCGGTGAGGTCCAGATCGACCGGAACATCGAGCGTCGCGTTCTGGGTGGTGGTCCAGGCTGCACCGCCGGGACGGCCTTCCGGAACCGGTCCCTGGACGTGCACGTCCGGCACCAGCGGCTCACGGAGTGGGATGTCGAAATGCACCGGACCCGCGTTTCCGGATCGGGTTCCGCGGGCAGCGGCGAGGACCCGGCAAACCGCCGAGCGCCATTGGCTGTTCTGCGTCGAATCGTCCTCGGCCAAGCCCAGGCTGATCGTTGCGCGGACTTGACTGCCGAAGAGCCCGAGTTGCTCGACGGTCTGGTTGGCTCCGGTGCCGAGCATCTCGTACGGCCGGTTAGCGCTCAGGACCACCAAGGGCACTCGGGCGTAGTTGGCCTCGAGGACCGCAGGTCCGAGATTCGCGACGGCGGTCCCGGAGGTCATCACGATGGGGACCGGGCGTTTACCGGCGATTGCCAGTCCGAGTGCCAGAAAGCCTGCCGTCCGCTCGTCGATCCGCATGTGCAGACGCAACCGGCCGTCGAGATCGGCGGCCTGGAGGGCAAATGCGAGGGGCGCGTTGCGAGAGCCTGGACACAGCACGACTTCACGCACGCCACCACGAACCAGTTCGTCGACGACGGCTGTGGCTTGTGCAGTGGACGGATTCACGCCTTCAAGAGTGTCAGATGTTCGGGTGCAAGCATGCCCAGGGGCGGGGACAGCGGCATTATGTGTGGGTGCGCACACTCTTCGATCCAGCCGAGCTCGAACCTCGCCGGTTCTATCAGTTACTCACCGCTTCGGTGGTCCCCCGGCCGATTGCCTGGGTGTCCACCCTGTCGGCGGACGGCGTCGGCAATCTGGCTCCGTACAGCTTTTTCACCGTGGCAAGTTCGGCGCCGCCGATCGTGCAGTTCACGTCGGTCGGACGCAAGGACAGTCTGCGCAACATCGAAGCGACCGGCGAATTCGTGATCAACCTGGCGACCGCCACGCTCGCAGACGTGGTGAACAAGAGTTCGGCCTTCTACGACGCCGAGGCCGACGAATTTCTCGAGTTGAACATCCGTAGCGAACCGAGCGAGCGGGTTCGCCCTGTCCGGGTCGCCGACTCCCCGATCGCCATCGAATGCACGCTTCACCAGGTCATCGAGGTCGGTAATTCATTTGTCGTGATGGGAAATGTGGTCGCGGTCGCAGTACGTCCCGAGGCTGTCGCCGACGACGGGTTACCGGACTTCGCGGCAATCGCACCGATGAGCCGACTCGGCCGAGCGCAGTGGGGTCTTCCTCCCGAAGTCGTCGAAAAGGACAGACCCACCACTCCACACCGGCCGTAAATCAGGTTAGGGTTACCTGATTAGGTACGAGTAACAGCTAATCAGGGAGCAACCAGTCATGGCCAAGCGCGCCAAGTTCGTGAAACCGGCCTCACGCAGCATCGTGTCGGCGCAGGTCGTGGCGAACAAACGAATCAGCCCGAGCTTCATCCGGGTGACCATTGCCGGCGAAGAGCTGTCCACCATCGCACCGATGGGTGCCGATCAGTGGTTCCGCATGTTCATCCCGCAGGTCGGCCAGAGCGAACTCCGGTTGCCGAGCGCGGCAAGCAATCTCTGGTACGCGCAGTACCTGTTGATGTCCAAGGACACGCGACCGGTCGTGCGCAACTACACGATTCGCGCCTACC
Organism: Rhodococcus sp. KBW08; assembly: GCF_003852455.1. Lineage (NCBI taxonomy): Bacteria > Bacillati > Actinomycetota > Actinomycetes > Mycobacteriales > Nocardiaceae > Rhodococcus > Rhodococcus sp. KBW08. The sequence goes on along the minus strand of NZ_QAJJ01000012.1, from coordinate 99,574 downwards.
GTGCTGCCGGATCCGGTCTCTTCGGTGAGACCACGGAGATCGACATCGACTTCGCCTATCACGGCGACATCGGCCCGGCATCCGCGTGGGCGGACACCGCGTCGACCGGCGACAATGTCGCCCTCCTCGACGAAGGCTGCATCTACAACCCCACACCCGAGGCCAAGTGGCAACTGCTCGTCGGCGACGAGAGCGCACTTCCGGCGATCATCGGCATTCTGGAAACCGCGCCGGCAGACCTGCGTGCCGAGGTCTTCGTCGAGATTCCGAACATCGAAGACAAGCAAGACATTCCGGAGTTGGCGAACGTCAACGTGCATTGGCTCGTTCGCGAGGACGAACACGCAACGCCGGGTGTTCTGACCCTCGAGACCGTCCGCGCCGCCGAACTGCCCGAGGGGCCGTCGTACACGTTTGTCGCCGGCGAACAGGCTCTCACCACAGGGCTGCGTCGACATCTCGTGAACGACCGAAAGTTCGCCAAAACCGACATCACCTTCACCGGTTTCTGGCGTCACGGACATTCGGCTCACTGACAAAAGCACCGACAACGACGAGTGGTCCGGGAGAAACTCCCGGGCCACTCGTTGTTTTACGTTCGCTTATGCAGCGTGCTTCTGGATCACATCGCCCAGACGCGGCAGAGCTGCAGTCACATGCTTCTTGGCCGAACCGCGCAGCTTCGAGTACATCGACTTGACGACAGCCTTGTCACTACCCTCGATGCGCTCGTCCGTCACCTCGAGGAGGGAATCGGCGACCGCGTCGCCGCGGGCACTGATGAAATCGGCGAAGCTGCCTTCACCGGAAGCCGAGAATTCCTGCCAGTACGGCTCGAGCTTTGCCACGAAAGCCGGCAGAAGCGCGGTGACGGCGTCCGGCACGATGGACGGGCTCACCTTCTTGACCGCGCCGTAGCCACCCTTGAGAGCCAGCCCTGAGGCCCCCGACTTATCCGAAACCTCTGCGTCGATCAAGGTCTGCACGTCCGCGACGACCGCGGGAACCCGTGATTCCTCGAGCAGGGTTTCGTTCAGAGCTGCAACCACTTTCGATCCCTTCATTCTTCACTGATGTTCATCAGGTCGCGCCCGAGACTATACGAAATTCGGCTGGTCTCTACTGCCGAGTATCCGATGGCAGCGCCTGGCGCGCTCCAACCACCAGTCGCGCCGGTCGGCGGGCGCCGCCAACGTCTCGAGCAGAACCGGATCAGGCTCGACGGCACCAACGGACAAAGCGCCGTCGGCGGCTGCTTCGGTGACCGCGACATCCCGGACGAACAAGCCACCCGTGCCGAGACCACAGGCAAACGGAAGCGAGGGCAAGGCCGCCGCGGCCGCCAGTCCCGCGGACATCCCCACAGCCGTGTCCAGCGCACTCGAGACCACCACCGGTACCCCGTAGTCCGCCAGCTGCGCCGACAGCGCCACCACAGCACGCATCCCGCCCAGCGGCGGCACCTTCACGACGGCGACGTCCGCTCCCCCGGCTCGTACGACACGCAGCGGGTCCTCGGCACGGCGAATGCTCTCGTCGGCAGCGATCCGCACACCGGTCCCCGCCGCGCGGACCCTGACCAGTTCCTCGACGCTTGCACACGGTTGCTCGGCGTATTCGAGTTCACCGTCTTCGGTGATGGCACGCAAAGCCGTGATCGCCTCGTCCACGCTCCAACCGCCGTTGGCGTCGACGCGCACGTTCGGGATGTGCCGACGCACCTCGTTCACCCGGGCGACGTCCTGCGCCAACGTCTGTCCCTTCTCGGCGACCTTGACCTTGGCGGTCCGGGCCCCGGGGAAACGCTCCAACAATTGCGGAACGGCAGACGCGTCGATCGCCGGAACGGTGGCGTTGACTGGCACTGCCGGACGAAGCGCGGGTGGTGGCCCCAGCCACGCCGCCTCGATCCCGGCGAGCAACCACTGCGACGCCTCGCCGTCGTCGTACTCGACGAAGGGGGCGAATTCTCCCCACCCGGCCGGGCCACGAACGAGCAGAGCCTCACGAGTCGTGATGCCGCGAAAGCGAACTCGCATCGGCAGCGCGAGCACCACGGCGTCCGCGATCAGATCGTCGAACGAGGGGAACATGTCAGGGCTGTCCTGGAAGCAGTTCGATCATGAGCGCATCACCGTCGGCGAGGAGCTTGCCGTCGAGGTCGGTCAGGCGCGCGCTGACGAAGGTCTTGCGCCCCTCGACCCTATCCACCTTCCCTTCGATCACCAGTTGCGTGTTGAGCGGAGTGATCGCGCGGTAGTTGATGTGGAGGTAGCCGGTCCGGGAGATCGGACGGCCGCCCGCGTGGACCGTCATCCCGAAGATGTCGTCGAACAACAGGGGCAGTACACCGCCGTGAGCGGCGCCGTTGCCACCCAGGTGGTAGCGGCGGAAGACGCCGGTACTGCGGACTCCTTCGGTGTCGAACTTCTCGACCATCCACGGGAGCATGAGGAGGCTGCCGCGTCCGGGCAGTTGGATGTTGGAGCCCGCAGGTGACTTGCCCTCCGGCACCTCGTACGGCGTCAGCCGATCGGCAAGCTCTTCGGCTTGCGTGGCGATGTCAGCGAGTACGTCGTCGGGAACGTTGGTCGAGACCGCAAGGTCCTGCAACCTGCGCATAGCCTCGACGAAACGCCCGAAGTCCGGACCTGCGGGAGTGTGCCGGAACCGCGGAAATCCGCCCCGGTTCTCACCGTCTGTGACGATCTCCGTGCCATCTGCGGTTTGTTCGCTCATGACCTGCACGTTAGCGCGCCCGGGAACGTGTTCTACCTCAGGTATCCGTTAGACGCGCGACGCTTGCCTCTATCGTGGCTCAGGTGACCTTCAACCCGCAGCTCTGGCGCCCTGTCCCCGGATTCGAGAACCTCACCGACATCACGTACCACCGGCACGTCAGCCAAGGCACCGTTCGCGTCGCCTTCGACCGACCGGAAGTACGTAATGCGTTCCGCCCGCACACCGTCGACGAGTTGTACCGCGCGCTCGATCACGCCCGTATGACCTCCGACGTGGGAGCGGTCCTGCTCACCGGCAACGGACCCAGCGAGAAGGACGGCGGCTGGGCGTTCTGCTCGGGCGGAGACCAGCGCATCCGTGGTCGCAGCGGCTACCAGTACGCCGAAGGTGAAACGGCGGACACCGTCGACAAAGCACGCGCCGGACGCCTTCACATCCTCGAGGTCCAGCGCCTGATCCGCTTCATGCCGAAGGTCGTGATCTGCCTGGTCAACGGTTGGGCTGCGGGCGGCGGTCACAGCCTGCACGTGGTGTGCGACCTGACGCTCGCCAGCCGCGAGCACGCACGGTTCAAGCAGACCGACGCCGACGTCGGAAGCTTCGACGGCGGCTACGGCAGCGCCTATCTGGCAAAGATGGTGGGCCAGAAGTTCGCTCGCGAGATCTTCTTCCTGGGTGAGACGTACACCGCCGAGGAAATGCACCAGATGGGCGCCGTCAACAAGGTTGTCGACCACGCGGAACTCGAGAACGTCGCGATCGACTGGGCCGGCAAGATCAACGGCAAGTCGCCGCAGGCGCAGAGGATGCTCAAGTACGCATTCAACCTGCAGGACGACGGATTGGTCGGTCAGCAGCTGTTCGCCGGTGAGGCAACACGTTTGGCGTACATGACCGACGAGGCCGTCGAGGGTCGCGACTCGTTCCTCGAAAAGCGTGACCCCGACTGGTCACCATATCCCTGGTACTTCTGAGACAGTAGGTGTGAGACGGGAGGCCGGACGTGGAGATTCTGAGTAGCCGTACCATATTGCGCCCGAGCGAGTACGAACGAACGCTGAGCTTCTACCGAGACACCCTCGGTCTGGCGATCGCTCGTGAATACCCCGGCGGCACAGTCTTCTTCGCCGGCCAAGGGCTGATCGAAGTCGCCGCTCACGGTGGCACCGGCGAGGGTGGGTTTCGCGGCGCGATCTGGCTGCAGGTCCGTGATCTCACTGCGGTGCAGACCGAACTGGTTCTCGCCGGAGTCAAGATCGCCCGCGAGGCGAGGCAGGAACCGTGGGGTCTGCACGAGATGTGGATCGCCGACCCCGACGGGACGCCGATCGTGATGGTGCAGATTCCCGAGGATCATCCGATCCGAAAAGATTCCCGGCCGCCGGCCGAATAGTCGAGCAGCGACAGATGCCCGCCACGAACTTCCGTGGCGGGCATCTGTCGGTTCTTCGCAGAGATCAGTTGCGCGTGCTCAGCGCCTGCGAGATCTGATCTGTCTGGGCCTGGCCCTCGAGCAGTTGGCGAACCAACCACAGCCGCAGCACCTTTGCCACCGATGCGGCCAGGAAGAGCGCAGCACCGACCACTGTCAGGGCGAGGAAAACCACGGTGAGAATCTGGTACGACACCAGATCCCGTAGGTCCGAGAGCGTCAGCGAAGAGATGTAGACGACGAAGGCGCCGACCACTCCGACGACCATGAGCACCAGGCCTGCGATGCGCGTCGCCGCGTCGCCGCCTGCCTGCTTCTTGTCCAGCTTCAACTCTGCGATGTTCTTCTTGAATTCCTCACGGCGATCTTCGGCGAGAGTAGTCATCGTCATCCTCCTAGATAACTGGTAGAAAGTTCGTTTTCGATGTCGTGTGGATCGCCGGTCTTCACGACGCGTCCCTGCAACATCAGTGCGGCCGAGGTCGCGATGGGGAGCACCGCTCGTGCGAACTGCTCGGCAACCAGAATGGAAATGCCTTCGGCTGCAAGCGAGCCGACGACGTCGTACATCTGCGAGACGATTCGAGGTGCGAGACCCATCGACAGCTCGTCGAGCAGGAGCACGGTCGGGTGAGTGCCGAGTGCCCGAGACAGCGCCAGCATCTGCTGCTCGCCACCGGACATCGATCCCGCCAACTGACCACGCCGCTCCCCCAGGATCGGGAACCTGCCGTACGCAACCTCTTCGAGTTCGGCCAAGCCGACGCCCGTTCCGGTCGCGATCCACAGATTTTCCCGCACAGTGAGGTTGGCGAAGATCCCGCGTCCCTCGGGGATGGAGCACACCCCCAGCCGAGCCAACTCCGAAGGCTCGACGCCGTTCACGACCTGGCCCGCGAGCCGGAACTCGCCGCGGGTGACCGGAAGGACCCCCGAGCAGATCTTGAGCGTCGACGTCTTGCCACCACCGTTGGGTCCGAGTAGCGCCACCACGGCGCCGGGTTCGAGAACCAGATCGACCCCGTGCAGAACCTCGATGGATCCGTAACCGGCACGGACACCGGAGAGTTCGAGCAGCGGTTCGGGGCGGTCGGCGCCGCGTAATCCCTCGTCGATTTTCACCGCGCCAATTTTCGCCTCGCCAATTTTCGCTGAAGTCATACTGCCTCCTCCTCGGTCCCGATGTAGGCCGCGATCACTTCCGGATCCGTCCGGATCTTCTCCGGATCACCCGAGGCGAGGACTGCGCCGTAGTCCAGTACGTGGATGGTCGAGCACACCTTCATCACCAGTGGAATGTCGTGCTCGACCAGACAGATTCCGAGTCCCCCCGCTGCCAGTTCGGTGAGCATCTCGGCAAAGACCTCGGTTTCCTGCTCCGTCTGACCCGAGGCCGGTTCGTCGAGCAGAAGCACTCGCGGGTCGGTCATGAGGGCTCGCGCAACTTCGACGACGCGAGCGCGTCCGGTGGGGATGTCCGCGACATCCTTGTCCGCGACATCCGTCAGCCCGGTCAGCTCCAGCAGACGATCGGTCTCGCTGTCCACGTCGATCTTGTTGCGGCCGTTCGCCTTGTGGATGTCGCCGGCGACGCGCAGATTGTCACGCACCGACAGCGAGACGAACAACTCGAGCCGCTGGAAGGTACGTGCCAGCCCGCGACCTGCCCGCTGGTGCGGCGGCAGCTTCGTCACGTCGACGCCGCCGAGAAACACCTGACCGGAGGTGGGTTTCTGCAGCCCGGTGATGGTGTTGAAGAGCGTCGTCTTGCCGGCGCCGTTCGGTCCGATCAGTCCGGTCACGGTTCCGGGTTGCACGGTGAGCGAAACGTCCTTGACCGCGACGTGCCCGCCGAAACGAACACTCACACCGCGTGTTTCGAGTAGTGGTGCATCAGACATGGGCGGTCAACTCCTTCCGCGAGCTGCCCTGGTACTGAGGAAGCCCCAGTTCGCGGTCGATCTCGTCACGGATCTCGGGACTGTACGGGACGTCGATCCCGACGTCCTCGGGGACGACTGTTGCCTTGGCGGCCAGTTCTTCCGGGGTGAGAACCGCACGGGGCATCACCATCTCACCGATCACCGGCAGCATGAACACCACTGCGATCGTGATGGACGCGAACCACCAGTTGCCCAAAACGCCGGTCAGAGCAAGTACGTAGGTCAGCAGAACGACCGCGGCGCCGCCGATCAGAACCGGCTTGGCATCGGCGAGCCGTCGGTAGCCCTCGATCACGCTGTGCACGGTGCCACTGGGGTTCGCGCCGACACCGATGCCGATCAGTGCCGGACTGACTGCCGCGATGTTGCCGAAGAGCAGCCACATTCCCTCCAACTCCGGTTGCGCCGAAGCCAGATTGGTGAACGAGACCATGATGACCGCAAACCCGATTCCGGCCATCAGTCCGCCGAACAGGGCACCGGTGACGTATCCGATACCCGCGACGACGGTCAGCATGAGCAGCGAGAGGCTGACCATGATGGCAAAGCTCTCACCCGAGACGGACCCCATGGCGCTCGACATCAGAATGCCGCCGAGTCCGGCGATCCCCGAAGAGATCATGAAGACGCTCAGCTTGAGCCGAACCAGGCTCTGTCCGAGCATGGCCGAACCGGCCGGGCTGTCCTTCATCGCAGCGAGTCGGCGCCCGTAACCGCTGTTACGCAACGCGATGACGCCGACGCCGAGTACCGAGAACAGCGCGGTCACGGTCATCAGGAACACCGTCTCGTTGCTCAGATCGAGCGGACCGATTTTCAGCGGCGGGAGGGCGATGTTGCCGTCCTTGAACAGCGAGTACTTCATGCCGAACATCTCGTGTTCGGTGGTGTCACGAAGAACCATGTTGGAGAGGAACACTCCGAAGGCCATGGTTGCAAGCGCAAGATACAGCCCTCTCAGCCGCAGCGCCGGCAGGGCGACGAGGCCGCCGATGACTGCGGTGACCAGGACTCCGACGACGATGCCCCACAGGTTGAGGTGCGCAGCCAACCCGGAACCGGAGATCCCGAAGTGAAAGGCCACGATGGTGGCGATAGCACCGAAAGACACCGGCGCCAAGTTCAATTCACCCGCGTAGCCGGTGAGGAGTGTGAGCGAGAGCGCGATGATCGCGAACGTCATTCCGATGGTCAGTGTCGTGACGGCGGACGTCACCATCAGCAGACGGATCAGGTACACGATGACGATCAGCGCCGCGCCCCAGACGACGGCCTTGCGCACGCTCGGCACGTGGTAGCGCTCACGGGTACGAGTGACCGCACCGCGAAGCCGGTCCTGAGGTAGGACGATGAGTACGACGAACAGCGCGATCATCGGCAGGGATACACGGAAGTTCGATGTCCAACTCCAACTGGTCGGGAAGTACGCCAACACGTACGTACCGGCAAGGCCGAGAACCACGGCGCCGACAAACGTGCGCGGAATGCTGCGCAACCGGCCGAACATGGCCGCGGCAAACGCGTCGATCACCAAGAGCGTCAACATGTTCGCCTCGAGTGTGCCGCCGCTGATCGGGGTGATCAGGATGCCGGCGAGCACTGCGAGCGTCGAACCCATCGCCCAGGACAGTGCCGCGAGACGCTCCGGGTTGTGGCCGTTGAGGCGCAGTAGTTCCGGATCGTCGACGACGCCGCGCATCGCAACACCGGCGCGGGTGCGTGTGAAAAGAACCCGCAGGCCGACTGCGATTGCGATCGCAACGAGGATGCAGATCAACTCGTGGTAGCGGATGCTCGCTCCGAACACCGTGATCTTGGACTGGTCCCCGAAGAACATCTGCATCGTTCGGGCGGTCTCGGGATGCCAGAACCAATGCGAAATCGAGAGCATCCCGAGCAGGATCGAGACCGTCACAACGATTTTGGTGACCTCGGCAGTATCGCGCAGGCCCTTCATGATCAGGACGTAGAGCCCGAGACCCATCAGTGGCCCGACGAGGACCAGTGAAATCAGCAAGGCGACGACGGTGGGAAGTTCCCAGCCGTAGCGCAACTGCCAGTAGATGAACGCACCGAGCATTGCCTGTGCACCGTGCGCGAAGTTGAAGATGCCTGACGTGTTGTACGTGAGCACCAACCCGGAGGCGGCGATCGCGTACACCGACCCCAGGACCAGGCCCAGGATCGTGAAAGTGACAAAAGTGTTCATGGCTGAACCCTCGTTAGGGACTCGGGCGGCGGTTGGCGCGCGCCGCCCGAGTCGGAAGAATCAGGACTGCGGCTTGATGACGTTGGCGTTCTGGTACTTCGTCGACACGCGGTCAGCGCCGAGTTCGGTTCCCCAGGTGCTCTTGTCGGTCGCTACGAGGTACTTGGGGTCGCACTTGAATTCGCCCGCGGTGGACGGGAACGCCTGCGCGTAGGTATTGCCCTTCAGCGAGGTCATGAGGCCGCAGGTGGCCGGCATGTTCTTGCCGGGATCGGTGACGGCATGCAATCCGCCGCCGTCCCACTCGTGAATGTTCGAGAGTTCGTCGACCATGCACTGGCGCGTCAGGTCGCTGCCGCACTCGTCCGCGGCGGCGGCCCACAACAGGAACGACGACGCCGCCTGCATCCCGAGGAGCGCCGTCTTGCCGCCCTGCTCGGAGACCAGATCCACGTACTTCTTCACTGCGGGCACCTTGTCCGCGTTCTCGAGCATCTGGAAGGTCATGCCCGCGTTGAGGTTGTCGAGCAGTCCGGTGTCCTTGTTCCAATCCGAGACGGTCGCGCCGTACCAGGTGGCTTCGCCGAAGAAGACGGGGTCGATCCCGACCTGGTCGAGGGCCTTCACGAAGTTCAGCTCCGACGGGCTCGCCGATCGTGACGTCCAGATACCCTTCGCGCCGCACTCCTTGTACTTCTCGGCAAACGGCACGTAGCTCGATTCGCCCTCGTAGTTGAGTGTAACGCCGCAATCCTTGAGCTTGAAGCCCGCGGCCTCGGCAATCGAACGAATCTTCGTGGTGGAGCTGATGATCGTGGGCATCGTGCTGTTGACGACGTCGAAGTCGTTCACCAGATCGGGGTGCATCTCGGCCATCTGGAACCACTGCGAACCGTTCGCGTAGTCGACGGGGAACGGAACTCCCTGGAAGGTCATGGGTCCGTTCGCGGCGTCCGGCGAGACGGTGAAGCCCGGTACGGACACCAGGTTGCAGGCGACACGCGTCTGCTCGGCGGTCTGATCCATGGCGAAGCCGTACCCGACCATCATGAACTGACTCGCGCACGCTTCCTGCATGACCGAGTTGGCCTGCGTCATCGCGGCGTCGTAGTCGGTACCGACGACCTTGCGGCCGTTGATGCCGCCCTGATCGTTGCACCAAGAGATGAGCGCGTTGACGGCATCGCTCATTTCCTTGTTCAGCCCCGGTGACTTCACGTACCCGCGGTCGTCACCGAACCCGATCTTGATCTCGGTGTCGCTGACGCCTTGATCGGTTGCGCCGGTGGCGTCGCCTTCGCCACACGGCGAATCGAGGGTGCCGAACTTCGCATCGGAGGTGCTCGACGCAAGGTCGGCGCCGACGCCGGATCCGCCGACAGCGACGGCGTAGGGATCGTCACCACGATTCGATGCGCAGGCTGACGCCAGAACGGCGGTCGCGGCGAGTGCCACGATCAGCTTCGTGGACTTGTTGGGCTTCACGGTCGGAGCTCTCCTTCTCACTGACAGACACCGAGAAACAGGGGGTGAAACCCCTGTTCCGGTGCGCTCGGTGCCCGTAGGTAATCAGCGTTTAAAACGGTCCGAATGTGCCTTCCCGGTGAGTGAGACCAAAAAGTGAGGTCCCACACAGGGTTCCGATTTCGTGGCGCTGAACACATCGCGAACGGCAGCGCCGCAGCCCACGCACGGGGACGTACTCCACGGAGCCCCTGTTCGCATCCCGTTCGCTGTACTTTTACGCGTTCGATACGCACAATTCACGTTGTGACCGCAGAGCTCGTAATCCTCCTGGTGGTAGTTGTCACCGCCCTCGCGTTCGATTTCACGAATGGTTTTCACGACACCGGTAACGCAATGGCCACCTCCATCGCGACCGGTGCACTCAAGCCCAAAGTTGCGGTCACACTTTCCGCGATCCTGAACCTGGTCGGTGCGTTCCTGTCCGTCGAGGTGGCAGCGACGGTGGCCAAAGGTGTCGTCAACCTCGGCGCGGTCAGCGGGCAGGATCTGCTGCTGATCGTGTTCGCCGGTCTTGTCGGCGGAATCATCTGGAACCTGGCGACGTGGCTTCTCGGATTGCCGTCGAGCTCCTCGCACGCACTGTTCGGCGGATTGATCGGCGCCGCAATCGCCTCCATCGGTATGGGCGGAGTCGAGTGGGGTGGAGTTCTGACCAAGGTCGTCGTCCCCGCAATCCTCGCGCCGGTCGTCGCGGCTCTGGTCGCCGGCGTCGGCACCAAGCTCGTGTACCGCATCACCGCGTCCGTGAAGGAAGACGAGCGCGAGCGCGGTTTCCGTTTCGGACAGATCGGCACCGCCTCACTGATCTCACTTGCACACGGCACCAATGACGCCCAGAAGACGATGGGCGTCATCTTTTTGGCCCTCGTCGCTCACGGCACCATCACCGCCGAGACCGAGATGCCGTTCTGGGTGAAGTTCACCTGTGCCGTTGCGATCGCCCTCGGGACCTACCTCGGCGGTTGGCGCATCATCCGCACCCTGGGCAAGGGCCTCGTCGAGATCGCCGCTCCGCAGGGACTTGCTGCCGAAGCGTCGTCCGCCGCCATCATCCTCACGTCGAGCCACCTCGGACTCCCCCTCTCGACCACTCACGTCGCCACCGGATCCATCCTCGGTACCGGCATCGGCCGCAAGGGCGCCGAGGTCCGCTGGGGCGTCGCGGGCCGGATGGCCGCTGCCTGGCTGATCACGTTGCCGTCGGCCGCGGTCGTCGGCGCCATTTGTTGGGCACTCGCGCATCTGATCGGCGGACTGGCCGGCGTGCTCGTCGTCTTCGCTGCACTCATCGCCTTCGCGATCTTCATGTACATACGCTCGCGTAAGGAACCCGTAGACGCGGCGAACGTGACTGCCGAATGGGACGAGAATTCAGATGCGGCAGTTGCCGAGATCCCGGCAGCCGAACCCACTCCGTCCACCGAAGCCACCCGCAACTCCTGAAAGGGGCGCAAGAGAATGCATCTACTGACCGATACCCTCGATTCGCTCTGGCAGGTAGTGGCAGTCGGACTGCTCTTCGGAGCGGGACTTCCGGCGATCTTCGCCTTCGGCCTCAAGTCGTTGAGCCTGCCGAACGCCGACGGCACCGAAGGACCGTCCACCCTGGGTAAAATGGGTGCGTACCTCTGTTTTGCGGTCGTGCTCGTCACGATCTTCGCCGGAATACTGTTGTTGATGAAGAACTTCTTGGCCAGCACGTTCGGAATACACGTCTTCTGAGTGGTCGTCGCGCTACACCACTGAAACCACCGAAACGAAAATGAGGCCGAGGATTTGAGCAAGTATTCATTGCGCAGCGTGCTCGACTGGCTGCGTGCCGGGTACCCCGAGGGCATCCCGGACAAGGATCATTTCGCGCTGCTCGCGGTTCTCCGTCGCCGTCTGACCGACGAGGAGATCGAGCAGGTCGTTTCGATGTCCATCGAGTCCGCACACGAGGTACCGGACCGGCACGTCGACTACGACACCATCCGCGCCATCATCGAGGGAATCCTCAACGAGGAGCCGTCCGAGGACGACGTCGATCGTGTCACCGAAAGACTGCGCGCAGGTGGATGGCCGGTCATCGAAGACGCGGACGCCGACAACGAAGTTCGAGACGTGAGCTGACGTCATGGCCCTTCCGCCCTTCCTCACGTCGATAGTCGGCTGGTTGCGGGCCGGCTATCCCAACGGCGTCCCCGAGCAGGACTACATCCCGCTCTTCGCGCTCCTCACCCGCAGACTCTCCGAATCCGAGGTCGACGCCGTCGCCGACGCGTTGATCGAGGACGGCGATCTGCCCATCGAGAAGACCGACATCCAGGTCCTCATCACGAAGATCACCAACGAGATGCCTCTCGAAACCGACGTCGACCGCGTGCGAAGTCATCTGGCTGACGGTGGTTGGCCGCTTGCCGGGCCGGACATCCGGTGAACGTTCTTCGCACGCTCGCGGTTCCACAGGGCGAGGCGGTCTTCGAGGTATTGCCGCGCATCGCGCAGATCCTGGGAGGCGAGCACGACGCCGTGCTCCCCGTCCCGGCGGCCGACGCACGCGAGACAGCTCGCCTGAGCGACGCTCTGCACCCCGATCAGCCCATCGACGACGGTATTTCGCTGGTGGTCGCCACGTCGGGAACCACCGGCACTCCCAAAGGGGCAATGCTCACTGCGGCCGCACTGCGAGCCAGCGGCGACGCGACCCACGAACGCCTCGGCGGCACCGGATCCTGGTTGCTGGTCCTGCCCCCGCACCACATCGCCGGTATGCAGGTTCTGTTGCGCAGTGTGCTCGCCGGAACACAGCCGGTGATCGTCGACGTCAGTGCGGGTTTCGACCCGGCAGCGCTTCCGGGCGCCGTCGCCGCGATGAGCGGACCGCGTCGCTACACCTCGTTGGTGCCGACGCAGTTGGTCAAGGCGCTCGGTGATCGCGCTGCGGTCGAGGCGTTGGCTTCGCTCGACGCCGTTCTGCTCGGCGGCGCTGCGACGCCTGCGCCGGTGCTCGCGCAGGCCACCGAAGCGGGCATCACCGTCGTCCGCACCTATGGGATGAGCGAGACCTCCGGCGGCTGCGTGTACGACGGAATCCCGTTGTCCGGGGCAAGGATTCGCATCGACGGCGGCCGGGTTCTACTGGGTGGACCGATGCTCGCGTCCGGGTATCGTGGGCTTCCCGACCACCCCGCGTTCGCCGAACCCGGATGGTTCCGGACCGACGACGCCGGATCAGTGGTCGACGGAGTTCTGCGCATCAGCGGCCGGTTGGACGAGGCAATCTCCACCGGCGGACTGACCGTCGTACCGCAGGTCGTCGAGGCCGCGCTGGCCGATCACCCCGCCGTTCGCGAGTGCGCGGTGATCGGCATCGAAGACCGGCGACTCGGGCAGCGGGTGGTGGCCGTCGTCGTAGCCGATGGCGAAGCTCCGACGCTCGCGGAGCTGCGCACACATGCTCAGCGGACACTCGACGTGACCGCAGCGCCGCGCGAGTTGTTCGTGGTGGACGCGCTCCCCCTCCGTGGCCCGGGCAAGCTCGATCGCGCCGCCCTGGTTGCTCGGTTCAGCTAGCAGCCGCAGCACGTTTCTTCAGCCGCAGGCCTGATCAGGGGTGCGGCTGCACAATCAGCGCGCGGCTCCGCGGAGACAAGCCCGCTCGAACCTTTCCCGGACGCGTTCGAAGTCGCGCAGATCCGCCCATACCCACCGGAACACCTCGAACCCCGCGTCCCGAATCGCGTCCTCGCGCAGTTTCTCGCGCTCCACCGCCCTACCCGGATCGTCGCCGCGGTACTTGACCATCCCGTCGAACTCGCCCACCACACCGTGCTCTTTCCAGAAGAAGTCGACCCTTCCGACAAACCGTCCACCGTGACGGATCTCGTGCTGCAAAGTCGGCTTCAGCCAACCGTGGTCGCGCATCCGTACGCGGCTGATGGACTCCCCGGGACTCTCGGCACCCGATTCGACGAACTCGGCCACGACCCGAGCCCGGCTCATCCCCAGCCGTCCGCGCGCATGATCGAGAGAGGCGTCGACGTCCTCACGTCTCATCCCGCGTCGCAGGGCGCAATCACCGATCACCACGGCGTTCTCGAACGACGTCGTCCGCGCGAGGTCTACGAACGTTCGCGCCAACGACGTGGTTGCGACACCGTCGATCAGCACGACTTCCTCGGGCGGGACCACCGCCGGGTGAAGATGCAAGGTCTGGCTCTTCCGCCCACCCGAGGGTCGGCTACGCGTCATGTGTACGGTGTCCAATCTCAATCCGCCGCAATCCAATCCGTGCATGACAGCTGCCGAAGCATGGCTCACGATTGCGCCGGGTCCACAGGTTTCGGCGGCTGCCATGACAGCGCAGCGATGGCGTGCTCTCGCATCGAGTTCGCGGAAGTGATCGGCCCGCATGTAGATCCCCGCCGCAATTCGGTGCAACTCACCTCGCTTGACCGCTCGTTGCAACTGTTCGTCGCTGGTGCCGTCGCGGTGTGCCTGTGCCCGCGTGAGAATTTCCATGCAGCGAGCCTGATGCCACCGCGCCCGCGGACCGACGAGCAAGATCCGTCTGGGGAGTGTTTGCCGGTTGTGGAGCACCGACCTCGCGCGCTGTGCAAGTAACCGCAAGTTCCACGCAAGGTCCATGCAAGATCGATCTGCCAAGCTTCACTCCATGAACCACACAGCTTCGCCTCTTGCCATCGAGGCCGACGGACTCGTCAAGAAGTTCGGCGAGCACCGCGCGGTCGACGGCGTCAGCCTGACCGTCCCCACCGGCTCGGTGTTCGGCGTCCTCGGGCCGAACGGTGCCGGCAAGACCACCACCGTCCGCATGCTCGCGACCCTCCTACGCCCCGACGGCGGTGAGGCACGCATCTTCGGCCACGACGTCAGCCGTGAACCCACCGCGGTCCGCTCCCTGATCGGGGTCACCGGGCAGTACGCCTCCGTCGACGAGGACCTCACTGCAACCGAAAACCTCGTGATCTTCTCGCGGCTGCTCGGTCTGAGCCGCCGCGACGCACGCAGCAAGTCCCTCGAACTCCTCGAGGAGTTCGACCTGGTCGAGGCCGCAACCAAACCGCTGAAGAACTTCTCCGGCGGTATGCGTCGACGCCTGGATCTGGCGGCCAGCCTGATCGCTCGCCCGCCGCTGCTGTTCCTCGACGAGCCCACCACCGGCCTCGATCCGCGCACCCGCGCCCAGATGTGGGTGACCATCCGGCGACTCGTCGCCGAGGGTTCGACGGTGTTGCTCACCACGCAGTACCTCGACGAGGCCGATCAGTTGGCCGATCGCATCGCGGTGATCGACCGCGGCCGCGTGATCGCCAACGGCACCGCCGACGAACTCAAGGCGTCGGTCGGGATCTCTTCGCTACAGCTCAAGTTGGTCGATCGTGATCGAACCGAGGAAGCTCGCTCGCTCATCGCCGCTGCGCTGAGCGTCGAGGTGGGTGTCACGCCCGAGGTCGGTCGGATCACCGCCCCGCTGAGCGACCCGTCGATCACCGCGGACCTGTTGATCCGCCTGCGCGAGCAAGGTATCGCCGTCGACGAGATCAACGTACAGAAACCCAGCCTGGACGAAGTGTTCCTGACCATCACCGGGCACCAACCCGAAGACGGTGGACGCAACGACGCCCAGTCCGACAACGACTCCGATCGGAGCGTCGCATGACAACCACCCTCACCAAACCCCGGTCGCCGATTGCGCAACCGGACTCTGCGCCCCGCCGGATCAGCCTGCAGCAGAGCTTCGCGAACACGTTCACGATGGCGTACCGCGGAATTCTCAAGATCAAGCACAACCCCGAGCAACTGTTCGACGTCGTCATCCAGCCGATCATCTTCACGTTGATGTTCACCTACATCTTCGGCGGCGCGATCGCCGGTGACGTGACTGCCTACCTGCCGACGATCATCCCCGGCATTCTCGTTCAGACCGTCATCACCGGTTCCATCGTCACGGGCACCCAGCTTCGTGAAGACATGGACAAGGGTGTGTTCGACCGCTTCAAGTCCCTTCCTATCGCGCGCATCGCCCCGCTGTCCGGTGCATTGCTCGCCGACGTCGTGCGTTACGGCATCGCCACGACGATCACGTTCATCGTCGGTTTCGCGATGGGATACCGCCCGGCAGGCGGCGTGGTCGGCATCCTGTCCGCTGCGATCCTGGTCATGGTGTGTGCGTTCTCCATCAGCTGGATCTTCGCCCTCATGGGCGTGCTGATGAACAAAGCGTCCACGGTGCAGGGCGTTTCGATGCTCGTGCTGTTCCCGCTGACATTCCTGTCGAATGCGTTCGTCGATCCTGCCACCATGCCGAGTTGGCTTCAGAAGTTCGTCAACGTCAATCCGGTCTCGCACTTGGTGACCGCGGTTCGCGAGCTGGCCAACGACGGCCATTTCGGCATCCACGTGGTCTGGTCACTGGTCGGCGCCGCGGTGATCGTTGCCGTCATGGCACCTCTGACCGTCCGGATGTACATGCGCAAGACGTAAGTCCCGCAACATCGTCCAGCTCTAGTCCAGCACCGGTCCGCGAAGCGCAGCCAACACTGCTTCGCGGACCGCTCTGCGCGAGTAGCCCGACACCTTCTCGGTTTCCACAGACCACCTGTCGGCTCCGACCACACCGACAGCGAAGTCGGACAGGCGCGCATGGTGGAGCGAGACGAAGTCTTGTCTCCCCGGCATTTTCAACGACAGTGCCATCAGTTCGACCCCGCGATCGATGTTGCCCGTCACAAGATCGAACGACCCGATCGCCGACGCCAACGAACCCGCGAGCGGCAGGTCCGCGTAACCGTTGGGATCGAGCTTGAGAGCACTCGACTCCTTCATCTGCAGAACGCGACCCGCCACGAGTTCGTGCCGGCCGTGAACCGCATGAGCGCACACGGCCGCGGCACCGAGCAGAACGACGAAGGGATCACCGAAGATGTTCTCGATCGCAGAACCCAACAGCTCCAGCGCTTCTCGATACCGAGCCAGGCCGTCCTCGATACGGCCGTCCGCGAGATCCGCCTCGGCGATACTCGCCATGAGCGCCGCGCGCCGTTGATCGGTTTCGATGGCTCCGGTCCCACCCGAGTGGGCCAAGGCCGGGCGTGCCCGATCGAGAAGTACCCGACCACCAGCGGTGTCACCGGCCGCGATCATTGCTCCGGCTTGAAAGCAGATGAGCTGCATCGCCTCGTCACGCGCACCGAGACGTTCCATCGACGCCGCCGCGATCGCGTAGAACTCGATGGCCTCGCCGTAACGGGCGGATTGGCTGTGAACCGACCCGACATGTTGGGCCGCCATCGCCAGACCCCACTCGTCACCGATGCTGGTGGCGTAGTCGAACAACGCCTCGCCGTCCAGCAATGCACCGCGCAGATCCCCGATGTTCTCCCGCATGTTCGAACGCGCGGACAGCGCCGCCATTCGGGTCTCGGGATCGGAACTGCGAACGCCTTCGGCCACCAACCGCGCAAGTTTGTGGTTGGCGATCCCACTCGTGGTCAGCTTGATCAGAAATGCGAACAACGGACCGAGATCATCGCGCTCACGCAACAGCTTTCGAAGGCGGACCCGCGCACGGGCATGGTTTCGATCGGCCTCCCCGAAGAAGAGATGCATTGCCACCAGGATGAACGTCGCGCCGACCAGTTCCGCATTCACGTCGCGCAGATCGTTGTCCGCGGTCGCCCCCACGATCTTCGACGCCCAATTCGAGATTTCCGAGTTCGATCCTCGTACGGCCCACAGAATCGCGAGGACGGGAAAGACGTTGGCCACCGTAACCGCGTCGCCGCGCTCCACGGCCCAGCGAAGAACAGCGAGAAGGTTGTCGTGCTCGGCGTCCAAGTCGGCAATCAGGCGAAGCTGGTCCGTTCGTGATCGCACGACGGCGTCCTCGGCGATCGCGATCGCCCAGTCGTCGAGGCGCCGAATCACTTCCGGCCCCTCCCCGGACGCGGCGAGTTGCTCCTCGCCGTATTCACGGACCGTCTCGAGCATGTAGTACCGAAGATCGCCCTGTCCGTCGCTGACGGAAAGAAGCGACTGATTGACCAGAGCTTCGACGGCGCCCGCCACATCGGTCAGCTCGCCCCACCCTGCAACTGCCTGCGCCGAAGAAAGCGTGAAGCCTGCCGGGAATCGGCACAGCCGACGCAGCGCGATCTGATCCCCGCTGCCCAGAAGATTCCAACTCCAGTCGATCACCGCGTGCAGCGTCCGATGCCGGTCCGGAGACGTCGGATCGTCGGAGCGCAACAACGCGAACCGATCTCGCAGTCGCGAACCGATTTCGTCGACGCTCATCGTGCGGACCCGAGCGGCAGCGAGCTCGATCGCCAGCGGGAGTCCGTCGAGCGTCGTACACAGCTTGACGACCGCGTCGACGTCCAGATGAACGGACGGCCGCACCGCGCGGGCTCTCGCCGAGAAGAGTTCGACTGCCGACCCGGATCCGTCGTCGATCGCCAACGGCGGCAACGGGTACACCGCCTCGGCACTGATCATGAGCGGCGAACGACTGGTGGTCAGTACCGTCAACTGAGGACCGGCCGCGATCATCTCGGCCACGATCTCCGAACACGCGCCGATCACGTGCTCGCAGTTGTCGAGGATGAGCAACATCGGACCGGCCGACAGCGCCTCTTTGAGTCGCTCTCGCGCCGAATGCGTCCGGCCGACGGTCAATTTTCCTGGCGCCAGATCGGATTCGCTGATTCCGAGGGTGCCGCCGATGGCCGCGATGACGTCTTCGCTGCTGCGCAACGACGCCAGCTCCACGAGTACCACCGAGACGCCAGGCCGGTTCACGGATGCGCGCAGGCCCAATTCGTGTGCGAGACGGGTTTTTCCGGCACCGCCGGGTCCGAGAATCGTGACGACGCGAGAGCGGGCGAGTAAGGATTCGATCTGGTCGATGTCGCCATCGCGACCGAGCAAGGTGTTGGGGGCAGCGCGTAGACCGATCGCACGCGCAGCCCGTGGTGTAGCTGCCGGCGCGCCCAGAAGTTCTGCGTTCAGAGTCACCAGCGCAGGTGACGGATCAGCGCCCAGACGGTTGGCGAGGTGGTTTCGAAACTCTGCGAACACCTCCAGTGCCTCGTTGACGCGGCCGGCTCCGGCGAGCGCGCGCATCAGTGCTTCGGCTGCCGTGTCGTCGAATGGACTCGCCAGGTGCCGTCCTCGCACCAGTGGAATGGCTGCCGCGTACTCCCCCAACGTGAGGAATGCGTCGATCTGCGCCGACTCCAGTTCGTCGTACACGCGGCCCGCGTCGAGCGCGAGGCGATCTGCGACGTCGCCGACGACGTCGCTTCCGGGGGTACCGCGCCACAGGCGCAGCGCGTCGGTCGTGACGGCAAGCGCCTCGGACGCGTCGGCGCCGCCCGAGCGCAACCGACGGGCCGCGTCCGCTGCCCTGGCCAGGTCGACACGCTCCCGAGCGAGAGTGAGCCGGTATCCGGCCGCCGTCACCTCGAGGGCCCCGTCCGGGAGTGCAGATCGCAGGCGCGAGACCTGAGTGTGGAGCGCGTTCATCGGTGAGCGCGGTGGCTCCAGCCCCCAGACGTCGTCGATCAGGCTCTGCGCGGTACGTGGCTCACCGGGATTGCGAGCCAGCGCCACCAGGAGAGTTCGAGCTCGCGGCCCAGGGAGGGGCACCAGACGATCGCCCACTTTGGTCGAAACGGGTCCGAGCAAGGCAATGTCTGCCAGGTCTGCGCCCGACTGCGCGTACCTGGCGCGCTCACTCACGTCTCGAGTCATGTGCTGATCCACCGCGTTCGATCGTATTGCACAGTGCAAAGATCGTCGTATGGCAACAGCTGCTCAATGGATCGAAGGCGCGAGGCCGCGCACACTCCCGAACGCGATTGCGCCCGTGCTGGTCGGCACCGGAGCCGCGGCGTCACTGGACCTCGCAGTGTGGTGGAAGGCGCTCCTGGCACTGATCGTCTCCTTGGCCTTGATCGTCGGGGTGAATTTCGCGAACGACTACTCCGACGGAATCCGCGGAACGGACGACGACCGCGTCGGGCCACTGCGCTTGGTCGGATCGAAGTTGGTCAGTCCCGGAGCGGTGAAGGCCGCCGCGATCAGCTGCTTCGCCGTTGCCGCGGTAGCCGGTTTCGTTCTGGCGGCGACCACGGCCTGGTGGCTGGTCGCGGTCGGAGTGTTCTGCATCATCGGTGCATGGTTCTACACCGGCGGCAAGAAGCCGTACGGATACAGCGGGTTCGGCGAGATCGCCGTGTTCATCTTCTTCGGGTTGATCGCAGTGCTGGGAACTCAGTTCGTGCAGGCCGAGCGGGTGGACCTGGCCGGACTGGCCGGAGCGATCGCCATCGGTTCGTTCTCGAGCGCAGTGCTTGTCGCCAACAATCTTCGGGACATCCCGACCGACACCGAGTCCGGAAAGATCACTCTCGCAGTCCGACTCGGCGACGCGAAGACCCGCACGCTGCACGTGATCCTGCTGGCCGTCCCGTTCGTCGCGACCCTGCTGCTGATCCTGCGTACTCCGTGGGCATTGCTCGGATTACTCGCGTTGCCACTCGCAATCCGAGCCAACGCCCCGCTGCGTTCAGGGGGCCAGGGAATGGCTCTGATCCCCGCGTTGCGCGACACCGGACTCGCCATGCTCGTCTGGGGCGCCGCGACCGCAGTTGCGCTCAGTCTCGCCTGAACTTCGCCGTACTCAACGGTTGTCGGGGACGAACGCGCTGAGCAGAAAGTTCACGATCGAGATGATCAGCGCGCCCCAGACTGCCGTCCAGAAGCCGTCGACCGTCAAGCCGTAGGACGTTCCGGACGAGATCCACGCCGTCAGCATCAGCATCAGGGCGTTGATCACGAGGGTGAACAGTCCGAGAGTCAGGATGAGCAGCGGTAGCGAGAGAAGTTGCACTACCGGCTTGATGAAGGCGTTGACCACCGTGAAGATCAAGGCGATCACCGCGATCACGAGAACCGTGCCCCAGGTGCCGTTGTCGTGGTTGGCGATCGTGATGCCGGTGACCCACGCCGACGCCAGCCAGATGGCTATGCCGTTGATGATGAGACGTGCCAGAAATGTCATGTCTGAATGCTGGCACATCCCGCCCCGTGCATGCGGAGCCGTGCCGAATCTAGGCGGCGCGATTCATCTTCGCTTCCAATCGCTCACGGATCACCGACATCGTGACCTGCGTTTCGAGGGCCTGACGGGTGGGCCCGTCGGCGACACGCAGGATGCCGAGCAGGATGTGTTCGGCACCGATTCGATTGTCCTTGTGCGCGAGCGCTTCACGGAGCGAGATTTCCAACACCTTCTTGGAGTCCTTCTCGAATCGCGATCGAGGAAACCCGAATCGGCTTTTCCGCGACGTACCGACACCGTCCGGCACAGGAGTCTCGTCAAGCACACCTTCACCGAACGACTGCTCCAGACTTTCCCGCACCGCATCGAGATCGATGCCGATCGACTTGAGTATCTCGGCGTCGTCGTCGAGGTTGTGCGAGTCACCGCCCGTCGAGTCACCGCCTTTCGCGCCGGCGCCGGCGCGGCGGATCGCGTCGAGGGTGACACCCGACTCGGTGAGCACCTCGGTGGCGATGCCCCGATCAGCGGTGAGCAGGGCGGTCAGAAGTTCCGTCGGCGTGACAGGACCGGATCCGGCGACAGCATCGACGACTACTCCCCTCGCCTGCGCGGAGAACCTTTCGAACATGGCACTTACCTGCCCTTCTCGCGCAGTGAACGCAGCATCGATTCCGACTGCGCGGACGCATATTTCTTGTGGACGGCTTGACGGCTGACCTCGAGAGCTTCCGCGATCGCCTGCCAGGACCATCCGTGCCGGCGCGCATTGGCGACCTGAATGGCCTCGAGTTTGTCGAGCAGACGTCGCAGCGCTCGAACGGCACGCAATCCCTCGGTGGGATCCGGGCTGCCGGCGGCAGCGGCTAGAGAGGTTGCTTCGGTCATGTTTGTCAATTTAGGTTGACACACGGAATCTGTCAACCAAAATTGACAACATGCCTCAGTACCCTGCGACTGCCCCGTTCACTGCCACCTGCAAATCAGCCTGCACAATTCGGGCGATATCCATCGGCTTGTCCGGCAGTTCGGTCACCGGCATTCCGACAAAGACACTCGCCGCCTTGACGTCTCCGGAAACCGGGCCGTAGTTGATGCCGATCGACACCAGAGCCGGCGAGCACCCCAACTTCTCGGCCCGGGCCACGATGTGGCCGATTCCGCTGTTGACGTGCTGCAACTGCGTCGGATCTTCGGTATTGCACGTCCCCTCGGGAAAAATCGCCAGACAATCGCCATTGCCCAGACGCTCCGCCGCGACGTCCATCATCACTCGGCCGGCATCCGAAACAGCGCGAAGGCCGTAGTTCTTGCTGCGAAAAACCGGGATACTGCCCATCATGTCGATCTTCTTGCGCTGTGAGGGATCAACGAAGAGTTCGTCTTTGGCGAGGACCCTGGTCCGTCCGATCACTCGGCGCAACGGAGTGCGCCACGCGGTCGCGGCGAGCGTGAACTGGTCGCTCTCCGTCAGATGATTGACCGCCACGACCAATTGCGTCTTGCGCTCGAGCAGAGTCTTCAGCGCAGCCTCCGCCCCCGGCGCGTATCGCACTCGCGGGCGGTACTTCAGCGCCAAGGCGGCGTAGGCGAGCTTCGCCACAAACCGGTTCTGCTGATGGCTGCGGTAGTACTCGTACACCGCTTCGTAATTGTCGAGTGAAACTTCAGGATTGCCCATGATCCGCCCTCGCTGGAGAAGTGCCCCTTGGACAAACGATACACAACCTACGGTTGCGTAGGTTTGTGTTTCACACGGCGTAGCGCTGGGCGAAACTCCGCTCTCGAGGTAAAACGGTTTCTGTGATCCGCTCGGCCATATCCACCGACCTACCCGCACTGCAACAGATCGAGATCGCCGCGGGCGAACCGTTCCGAGACATCGGGATGGACGCCATCGCAGACGATCCACCGCCCACGCTCGACGAGTTGAACGATTTTCTCGCGGCCGAGCACATCTGGGTTCAGACCGACGCTAACGACGTACCTGTGGCGTACGCACTCGTCGAAATCGTGGACGGCGGCGCACACATCGAGCAGGTTTCCGTTCACCCCGATCATGCCCGCCAAGGCCTCGGCGCCCAGCTGATCGACGCCGTCACCGAATGGGCGGCGGACCATCACCACGATCTCGTGACTCTGACGACGTTCGTCGACGTCCCGTGGAACGCGCCGTACTACGAGCGACTCGGGTTCGTGCGCCTGGCCGAGAACAGGCTCTCCCCCGGACTGATCCGCATCAGAACCGACGAGCAATCGTCCGGGCTGGATGCCTGGCCACGCGTGACGATGAGCCGCCCCGCCCGTGGTCACGTGTCACCAGCGCAGAAGTACGCGGCTCAGGAATTAGCCGTCCACACACCCGACCGTACGAACTCGTCCAGCACGGCCGTCGGACCGAGCAGGTCGATCCCTTCCGACGTCACCCATTCGTCGTTGTAGTACGTGCCCGAATAACGCTCTCCGCCGTCGCACAGCAGCGTGACGACGCTGCCGCTGCGTCCGGCCGCCATCATCTCCGCGATCAACGCAAAGGCGCCCCACAGGTTCGTACCCGTCGAGCCGCCGACTTTGCGCCCCAGGGCGGCGCTGGCGTGCCGTGCGGCCGCGATCGAGCCTGCATCAGGGACCTTGATCATTCGGTCGACCACCTGACCGACAAACGACGGTTCGACGCGCGGACGGCCGATGCCCTCGATCCGGGAACCCCGAGTACCGACGATCGACGGATCGCCGGCCCGCCACGCGTCGAAGAACACGGAGTGCTCCGGGTCCACGACGCACAGTCCGGTGTCGAATTTCCGGTAGCGAAGGAAGCGGCCGATCGTGGCGCCGGTTCCGCCGGTCCCGGCTCCGACGACGACCCAGTCGGGAATCGGGTTTTCCTCGTGCTCGAGCTGAGTGAAGATGGATTCGGCGATGTTGTTGTTTCCGCGCCAGTCCGTTGCGCGCTCGGCATGGGTGAACTGGTCCATGTAGTGGCCGTTCGACTCACTCGCGAGCCGATGCGATTCCGAGTAGATCGAGGACGGATCGCTCACGAAATGACAACGTCCACCCTGCGCCTCGATCAATGCGATCTTGGCGGGACTCGTACTCGCGGGCATCACGGCGACAAAATCCAGTCCGAGCAACTTCGCGAAATACGCCTCGCTGACAGCCGTCGAACCGGACGACGCCTCGATGACGGTGGTCTCTTCGGTAACCCAGCCGTTGCAGATCGCGTACAGGAAAAGCGACCGCGCGAGTCGATGCTTGAGACTCCCCGTGATGTGGGTCGACTCGTCCTTCAGATAGAGCTGGACGGTCCAGTTACTCGGTAGCGGATACCGCAGCAGGTGAGTGTCCGCGCTGCGTTGCGCGTCGGCTTCGATCAACCGCACCGCGTTGTCGACCCACTGGCGTGACGTCCGACGGTCGACGTCGAGCGACCCCGTGGTCACCGCCCGTCCCCGCGCAGCTTGGAGCGAAGATCGTCACGATCGGACCGGCGCTGGGCGTCGACGGCCGCGATGCCCGCATTGACACGCTTGCGGAGTTTCGCGAAGAGCAGCAGCGACAGTGGCAGCGCGATCAGAACTGCGAACAGTGCCGCGACGATCAGGGGAACGTCGGTGCCGGCGAGCTTTCCACCGCCGATGATGACGGCACCGATCACGACGACCAAGAGCAGTCGAGCGACCGAGTACAGCACCACGTCGCGGGCCAGTTGACCCTTGGTCACCGGCCCGGCAGTCGACTTTGCCTGTGCAGAGTTTGCGGAGGGTTTACTGGCTTTGACCGGCTCAGAAGGAACATTTTCGGGGTTTTCAGACAACTGGCTCACCCTCTCAGGTTACCCATTCCGAATGCGGGTGGGATCAAGCCCGCTATATCCATTTTGTCCTTTACTTAAACATTACTTTGTCTTGAAAGATCGACTACCCGGCTATATCTGTGCAAACATTGCGCTACCACTCAGAAAACGGTCGAATGTGAGCGAAGGACTTCGAAACAAACTCGACGCAGGTTTTTGGCAACTGCTCGACACACCGGTTCGGTATCACTGTTCAGAGTCACTGCTCGTCAACGTTCGACATCAACATGGAGGACCTCACAATGAGCGCACCAACCTTCAATACCGCCGCAGACGCACTCATGACGCCAGGACAGGTAGCGGCATTGTTTCATGTCGATCCCAAGACCGTGACCCGCTGGGCACACGCAGGACGACTGGGCTCGCTTCGCACGCCAGGGGGACATCGTCGATTCCGTGAGACCGAGGTCATGCAGCTTCTGCGCTCACTGACCACCGAAGCGGACAACAACTGAGCAACTTCAGCTCACTTCGAAGTACTTGTAGCACCCGACAGATCTTGCAGTACCCGACAGATACAGCACTGACGCACTGAGCCGAAACCCTTCTCCACACCGCTTCTGGTGAAGCGGGCCGGAGACTGAGTAGGCTCGACCTCAGTTCCCTGAGGAGGTGCGCCGTGTTGTATCTGTTGGCGTTGGTGGGTTTGGTGACATTGATCGTTCTGATGTGGAAGGCATTCGGGCCCGATCCGTCGACGCGTACCCCGGTGAGCGGCGTGCGCGGGCCGGACGACGATCCCGAATTCCTGTGGAATGTGAACCAGCAAACACGACGCAAGCGCACGGAAGGTCCGGACGTACCGCCGACTGACACGTCGACGTAGCGTCCGGGCTCACCCGGCTACCGCTTACCTCCCCGGAAAGCCGAACGGGGAGGTCGGAAAGTCCTGTGCAACCACGGCGGCCAATTCCAACACCGCTTGGCGGGTGCCTGGACGCAGCCGGTCCAGATCGATTTCGGCACCTTCTTCCAGATGCGGATCGAACGGAATCAGTCTCACCGCTCGACAGCGCTGCTCGAAATGCTCGACGACCCGTGGTAGATCAACCTTGCCCGAGCGAGGGCGTACCGCATTGATGACGGCTACGGACGTGGCGACCAGCCTGCTGTAACCGTGAGCATCGAGCCAGTCCAGTGTCGCGGAGGCGCTACGTGCACCGTCGACGGATCCGGAACTGACGACGATCAACGAGTCCGCACCTTCGAGAATGGCCTGCATCGCCGAGTGCATCAATCCGGTACCGCAGTCCGTCAGAACGATGCTGTAGAACTTTTCGAGCATGTCGACAGTACGCGTGTAGTCCCCGCCGCTGAAGGCCTCTGAAACTGCTGGATCACTGTCGGATGCAAGCACTTCGAGCCGGTGGCGATTTTGCGATGTGTAGCCACGGACGTCGCTGTACTTCTCGATGCTGTTCTCGTCGCGCAGCAGGTTCCGCACCGTTGCCGGAGTCTCGAGCGGGATCTTCTGGCTCAAGGTTCCTCTGTCGGGGTTTGCATCGACTGCGACGACGCGATCACCGCGAATCGACGCGAACATCGATCCCAGCGTCGCGGTGGTCGTGGTCTTACCGACGCCACCTTTGAGACTGAGCACCGCAACCTTGTAGCAGCCCTGCAGGGGCTGGTTGATCTGGCGCGTCAACTCGACGACATGCTGATCCTTTGCACCGTTTCCAAGGTTCACCGATCGGCCGGACATCGTGTACAACGCCTTGCGCCAACCACCGGCCGGGGCGGGTCGGACAGGCTTGACGAGCAGCGCGGCCGAAAGGTCTTGCGCCGTCATGGGGAGCGCCTGCTCAGGGAGATTGCCGGGAGCGGAGTTGAATCCGGTCTGCTGCATCTGAGGGTGAACCGGCGCCGCCGGAGCAACTGGCAGCCCCTGTCCGTTCGGCAGCCCCTGTCCGTTCGGCAGCGCCTGCCCGTTCTGCAGCGGTTGACCGTATTGCAGGGTGTGGCCGTTCTGCACCGGCGCAGCGCCGGGGTGGCCGAACTGCCGAATCTTGGGGTTGGGTGGCTGCGCGCCAGGCGAAGAAAGTGCCTGTGGTTGCTGGGGTGGTCCCGCGGACGGTCGCGCGGTCGGACCGGGCTGGTTCGGGAGGGGCGGCGCGCTCTGGACGGGCTGTGGGTGCTGGAAGGACTGTGGAGCGCCAGTTCGTGAATCCGGAACCGACCCTGCACGATTCGTGGGTTCGTAGGTCTGCATCGGCATCGCGGGCGAGGTCGAGAACTGGCCGTTGACGGGGCCTGGTTGCGCTTCCGGATATTGGATGACCGGGGTCTTTGGGCCTGGCGCAGGAGTTGCCGGCGTCGTCAGCGGTGGCTGAGCGGCGGGTGCATCGGGCCCCGGGCCGGCGACCTGCTGAAGCGGACCGGAGTCGACCGGGGCCACGAAGAGACTACGAACATCGCTGGGAACCGAGTCGGATGACGTCTCGGGTGCGGATGTGCGCAACTCGCTCCGCGTCGGCTCGGCAGGGCGCACCGGCTCCCACAATCCTGCTCCGGCGTCCTCGATCTTGTCGGCCATCTCGCCGTTCCCCCTCGTCGATCCCACAGCTACCAAGCAGCTAATAACTCACCGAGCTGCATCGTAACTGTTGCCGCCCCTGACCTACCTACCGGTAATACCTACAGACCGGTCGGCAGCCACCCACGGTACCTCGAGAGGATCAGTTGAGTCCCGCGTAGGAGTGCAGGCCGGACACGACCATGTTGATGATGAAGAGGTTGAACAACATCGCGACGAATCCGGCGATGTTGATCCAGGCCGCCTTCGTCTCTCGCCAACCGGACGTTGCTCGCGCATGGAGGTAAGCGGCGTAAATCACCCAGGCGATGAAGGACATCGTCTCCTTGGGATCCCAACCCCAGAAGCGTCCCCACGCAGCTTCCGCCCAGATGGCACCGAGGATCACACCGGCGCCGAACAGCGGAAAGGCAATGATCGTGCTCTTGTAGGCCAAGCGGTCGAGGGTCTGGGCGTCCGGCAGTCGCTCCGCGATCCGGCCACCGATGCTCGAGCCTTCGTCACCGGGCGGGAACTTCAGTCGCAGCAGGAACAAGAGGGAAGCGATACCGCCGATCATGAAAATGCCGGAGCCGACGCTGACGATCGTCACGTGAATCGGCAGCCAGTACGAGCGCAGCGCCGGAACCACGGGAGCCGCGTCGGCGTAGAGAACCGTGCCGGCGAGGAACATCAGAATCAGGACGGGAACCAGCAGGAAGACCCACATCGGACGGTACGCCGGCTTGATCAGCAGGACGTGCCCGACCAGCAACGACGCCGCACACGCCATCGCCACGAACTCGTACATGTTGCCGAGTGGGAACCGTTCCGTCGCAAATCCGCGGAGCACGATCGACGCGATGATCAGAACCGTTCCGACAACCAGGACAGCTCGGCCCATTCCGCCGAACCGCTCCGAGAGCGACTTGGTCGGATTCTCCGCGACCCTGCCCGGCACGGAAGCGTCGACTCCGCCGGCCGAGACCAGTTCCTTGTCCTGAACCGCCTTGGCTCTGGCCGACGCGTACTGCACGATAAGCAGCACGAACGCCAGAACGAGCACGGTGAAGGCGGACTTGAAGGCCCAGTCGCTGTACTGCGCGAGTGTCTCGTTGGTTGTCATCGGGCGTTCTCCTGCGCGTGCGGTTGGTTCACCGCGGTGGTCGGATTGCTTTTCAGCAAGCGGTCGGCGAGGCGGTCGAACTCGTCGCCCCAGCCTGCGTGGTCGGTGCGGGCAAGCCCACCAAGTTCTACTACAGTACGTCGTTCGTCATCGGGATAGATACGTGCCCAGACCCGGCGACGCTTGATCACGAGCGAGACGAGCAGACCCGCCATCATCGTCAACGCCGAAACCAACACCCACACCTGAGCGGGATCGTGGGACACCTGAAGGTTCACGAAGTCGACGGCACCATCGAATCGCACCTGGGTGCCGTCGGCAAGCGTCGCGCTCTCCCCTGGGAAGAGATTGACTCGATCCTGCTTGACCAGTCGACCCTGATTGATCAGTTCGGTGTTGAGTTCGAACAGCGATTGCGGATTGCCGGTGTCGAGTCCGGTATCGCCCTTGTAGATGTCGATGGCGACTGCCGGGTCGTTCATCGCCGGGTAGCTCGACGACAGAAGGTTGCCGTGGAACAGGGCGGTGGGCGCGAACAATCCTTCGATGGCAATCTGATTCTTCCGACGCTCGTCCGCATCGGGATACATGCCGCCCGGCGGGTCGAAACGCATCGCGCCACTGCTCAGGAACGTCGTGGCGTCGTCGGGACGCCACTGGAGCGTCTCGGTGCGGGTCTCGCCGTTCGGGAAGGTGACGGTGAATGTCGGCGCGTATCCGTGTCCCTGCAGGTACACACGATCGCCGGCGATCCGCAGCGGGTGGTTCACCTGGATGGTCGTGTCCCGCCAGGTATCGGACTCGAGGTCGTCGCCTGCCTGATACGAGATGTCCGAGGTGAACATCTCGGCCTGACCGGTCTCGAGGTAGTCGGCCTGGAAATTCTTCACACGGACACACAGCGGGGTCATGCCGGTGCCGTCGAGGCTCAAACCGGCGACGAAGGAGTCGAACACGGCCGGCGAGGTGGTGCAGAAGCCAGGTCCGTCGTTGGCGATGACGATGCGGTTGCCCTCGTAGCCGAACAACTTGCCCGCGGCGATCGCGATCAACAATCCGACCAACGACAGGTGGAACACGAGGTTGCCGAATTCGCGGAGGTATCCCTTTTCCGCCGAGATGGTGATCTCGCCTTCACGGCGCGATTTCGTATCGCCGCGACGCGTTTCGACGCGCCACCCACGCAGTTCTTTCGACACCCGGGCAGCAAGTTCGTCGGGAGTCTCGCCGTCGACGACGCTCTTGGTGTGGTGCGGCAGACGAGCAAGATTGCGCGGCGCATTCACCGGACGGGTACGCAGCGCCTTCGCGTGCTCCACGCAACGCGGCAGGATGCAGCCGACCAGCGAGATGAAGAGCAATGCGTAGATCGCGGTGAACCAGAAGCTGCTGAACACGTCGAACAGTTCGAGGCGGTCCATCCACGGGCCGAGCGTCGGACGCGCGGCGATGTAGTCGGCGACCTTGCCCTCGTTGAGGGTTCGCTGTGGCAGCAGGGCGCCGGGGATAGCAGCCAGCGCGAGGAGGAACAGCAGAACCAACGCGGTCCGCATCGAGGTGAGTCCGCGCCAGGTGTTGCGCCCGAGTGCAACGACTCGACCGATCACCGACTGCTTCGGGAGCGCGGGTTTCGGGTTGTCGTTATTGTCGTCAGCTGTCATATCGGCAGCGTCACCTCCGAGATAAATGCGTCGCGAACCCAGCCGACGAACTGGTCCCACGCGCCTGTGACGAGGGCGATTCCCACTGCCACCAACATGATTCCGCCGAAAATTTGAATGGTGCGTGCATTACGACGCAACCAGCCGACGCCGGTCAGCGCACGCGCCGATCCCAGCGCCAAGATGATGAACGGCAGGCCGAGTCCGATGCAGTACGCGACGATCAACGTGACACCGCGCGCGGCGGTCATCCCGTCGGTTCCCGCGGCTACGGACATCACGCCTGCCAGCGTGGGTCCGAGGCACGGCGTCCAGCCCAGCGCGAACACTCCCCCGAGCAACGGGGCGCCCACCAGTGACGAGACACGACGGGGTTCGAAACGAACGTCTTTCTGGAGGGCGGGGATCAGTCCGATGAACACGAGGCCCATCGCGATCGTGATCACGCCGCCGACACGCATCAGAACCTCGCGGTTGACGAGCAGAGTCGAGATGACACCGAACACCGACGCAGTCGCGAGAACGAAGACGACTGTGAAGCCGGCGACGAACAGTCCGGCCGCACCGGCCACCCTCAGGCGACTGCTGCGGGTGATCGTTCGCGTCTTCGCCTCTTCGGCTGTGATCGCGGGAGCGTCGGCACCGACGACGCCGGCGAGGTAGGACAGGTAGCCGGGAACGAGCGGAACGACGCACGGCGAAGCGAACGACACCAGACCGGCGAGCACGCAGGCGCCGAGGGCCAGCAGAAGCGGACCCGAAGACGCCGCGTTCTGAAATGCCTCGCCCACACCGGCACTCAGTGTTTCGCTGCCGGCCAGCAGCGTGGTGGTCGTGGTTGTCATGTCTACTGCGCGTCTTCCTGAGCTATTCGCTGGACGACGGGCAGCAAATCCTCGGCGAGTAGTTCTTGGAGGAACACCGCGGCGACGCGGTGTTGGCGGTCCAGGACGATCGTCGTCGGAATGACCGACGTGGGGTAGCCCTTACCGAGGGCGATCAGCGAACGCATCGACGGGTCGTAGATCGACGGGTACGAGACCTTGTTGTCGACCACGAAGTCCTGCGCCTTGTTCTTGGTGTCGTCGCGGACGTTGATGCCGAGGAACTGCACGCCCGAATCCTTGGTCTGCTCGTAGACCTGTTCCAGGTCGTCGGCTTCGGCCCGACACGGTCCGCACCACTGACCCCAGACGTTGAGGACGACGACTTTGCCCTCGAAGTCGTCGACGCCGACCTTCTGGCCTTCGTTCATCAGGTCTGGCCCGGAGAGCTTGCCGATGGTGCCTCGGTCGGACGGCGGATCGTAAAAGATCTTGGTTTGTCCGCCCGGTGATACGAAGTCGAAAGTTCCGCCCTGTGCGACGGCGTCGTCGCCGGTCGCGCAGGACGAGAGAAGAAGCATCGCGGACGCAGCGACTGCGAGTGCTGCGGCGATGCGGCGCGAAATCATGCTCCTGTCACTCTCGGGTCGGAGGCGCCGGCGGGTTCGGAGTAGACGATGTCAACCAGGGTGTCGCCCTCGTAGACCAGTGAAGTCAACGAGGCCAGGCCGCACTGACGATGACGAGGGTCGTGCCAGAGTCGCTCGCCCTGCAAGAATCGGCGCAGGGTCCAGACCGGAAGCTGATGGCTGACGACGACGGCTTCGTGTCCGACTGCCGCGACGCGTGCGGCGTTGACGGCTGCGAGCATGCGATGCGCGATCTGCAGGTAGGGCTCGCCCCAGGACGGGGTGAACGGGTCACGCAGTTTCCACCAGTGACGCGGACGTGAGAGCGCACCGTCCCCGACGGCAACCTTGAGACCTTCGAACTCGTTGCCTGCCTCGATGAGGTTTTCGTCCGTGACGATGTCGAGCTTGTGTGCCTCGGCGATCGGCGTTGCAGTTTCCTGTGCTCGCTGCAGCGGCGACGCGACCACGTGGGTGATGTCGTGATCGGCGAGCACTGACGCGACCGCACGCGCCTGGGCTTCGCCCGCCACCGACAACCGGAAGCCCGGGAGCCGTCCGTAGAGGATCCCGCGCGGGTTGTGAACTTCGCCGTGGCGAAGGACGTGGACGATGGTGCGGGTGGACGTGTGGTCGGGGTGATCGGCGTCGGTCACAGTCGAGGGTCCTCGCTGAAGAAGATGGATGTCGGAAGCGTGCGGTTGTTGCTCGAGCTTGAACGTGTCAGGACTTGACGGCAGCGGCTGCGGCCTTGGCAGCGTGGGGCATGGCGTCGGCGATGATCGAGAATGCTCGATCGTCGAGTGCTGCGGAGACGAACCACGCTTCGAACGCGCTCGGCGGCGGGTACACGCCGCGGGAGAGCAGCGCATGGAAGAAGGCGGGGAATCGCCAGGTCTGCGCGGCTTTGGCTTCGTCGTAGTTGGTCACTGTGTTCTCGGTGAAGAACACGCTCACCAAGGTGCCTGCGTACTGCACTCGGTGCTCGACGCCTTCGGCGGTGAGTGCTTGGGTCATGAGGTCGCCGAGGGCGGTCGCGTTCCGACCGAGCTTGGCGTACACCTCGGCGTCGGCGGCGCGCAGACTTGCGAGTCCGGCGGCGACAGCTACGGGGTTACCCGAAAGGGTGCCGGCCTGGTAGACGGGACCGTCTGGCGCGAGGTGGCCCATGATGTCGGCGCGGCCGCCGAATGCTGCGGCGGGCAGTCCGCCGCTCATGACCTTGCCGAAGGTGTAGAGGTCGCCGGCGACGTTGTCGATGCCGTACCAACCCGAGGCGCTGACGCGGAATCCCGTCATCACCTCGTCCATGATCAGGAGCGCGCCGTGCTCACGGGTGAGACGACGCAGACCCTCGTTGAAACCGGGAAGCGGCGCGACGGCGCCCATGTTTCCGGCGGCAGCTTCGGTGATGACGCACGCGATGGCGCCCGGATTGGCGGCGAACGCCGCGGCCACTGCATCGAGATCGTTGTAGCGGACGACGATGGTGTCTTCGGCTTGAGCGCCGGTCACACCGGGAGAGGTCGGCAGCCCGAACGTCGCGAGGCCCGATCCGGCATCGGCGAGAAGGGCGTCGACATGGCCGTGGTAGCAACCGGAGAACTTGATGATCTTGGTGCGTCCGGTGAATCCGCGGGCGAGGCGGACTGCGCTCATCGTGGCTTCGGTTCCGGAGTTGACCAGGCGAACCTTTTCCACGGGCGCGACGCGGGCGACGATTTCCTCGGCGAGGGCAACTTCGCCTTCGGTCGGCGCACCGAAGGAGAGACCACCGAGGGCTGCTTCGCGAACTGCTTCGACGACTGCCGGGTGAGCGTGCCCGAGAATCATCGGACCCCAGGACGACACCAGGTCGACGTAATCGTTTCCGTCGACGTCGGTGAGGGTGTAACCGGACGCCTCGCGGATGAACCGCGGTGTTCCGCCGACCGAACCGAACGCGCGGACGGGCGAGTTGACGCCACCCGGAATCACGTTGCCGGCACGTTCGAAGAGCCGAGCGGAGTTCGTTGCATGCACGTCGGGATCACCGGAAGACACAGTCACGGCTTCCAGTGTCCCAGTTCTGTCGAATCTGACAACGACAGGGTGTAGGACTTCGGTGCTCGAGGCGAGTTTTCCGGTCGAACCGGGCCCCGCGTGAGACGATTTCCGGCATGAAGCGACTGTTGACGACGCTGATGGTCTCGGCTGCGATTCTTCTCACATCGTGTGGCTCGGACGCTTCGAACGACGAAAAGGCGACAACGTCGTCGCCGCCGAGCGCCACCGACTCGGCTCGAACCACCGCGGCAACGAGCACCGACCCGGCGTTTCTCGGAGGGTGTTCAGCGGTGTCCGTCTACGTTCAGCAGCGTGTTCAGAGCGGCGAGACGTCGACGCAGACAGCGGGCGCCGACTTCCTGAAGATCGTCGAGAACGACCCTTCGTACCAGGCTATGTCCAAGAGCGAGAAGGAACTCTTCCGCAAAGGAATCGAAGCGGGTGCCGCGGGCTCCTGCTGAATGTGAGGGTTGGGATCGAACCGGGTTGCCCGCGGTGCGCTACGCGCTATCGTCGGTTCCATGGCCACCACAGCGGACCACCTCAGGACAACACTCGACGGACGCTGGCGGGAGGTGCGTGAGCGCGTTCGCGGCGAATTGAACGACGAACGTTTTGCTCCGCACTACACACCCAACACCGCCATTGCGCGCTCCAAGGCTCTCGAACAGATGCGCGTCCTCGCCGATCTCGGCTACGCCGCAAACGGTTTCGCGGTCTCTCACGGCGGAACGGGCGACGCGGGTGGCGCCGTCACCAGCATCGAGATGCTCGCGATGTCCGACCTCTCACTGATGGTCAAGGCCGGTGTCCAGTGGGGTCTGTTCGGCGGCGCCATCGAAAACCTCGGCACCGAGCGTCACCACCAGGCATACGTCAAGCCGCTGATCGATCTGGACCTGCTCGGTTGCTTTGCGATGACCGAGACCGGTCACGGCAGCGACGTCCAGGAACTCGAAACCACGGCAACCTACGACGTCGAGACGGGTGAGTTCGTCGTCAACTCCCCCACTCCGTCCTCTCGCAAGGACTACATCGGCGGCGCTGCCCAGCACGCGACCGTCGCGGCAGTGTTCGCACAGCTGATCACCGGTGGCGAAAGTCAGGGCGTCCACTGCTTTGTCGTGCCGATTCGTGACGACGCCGGCAACGACCTCCCCGGTGTCACGACGTCCGACTGCGGGCTCAAGGGCGGGCTGCCCGGAGTCGACAACGGCCGCATCGTCTTCGACCAGGTCCGCATCCCGCGTGAGAATCTGCTCAACCGTTACGCCGACGTCGCCGAGGACGGCACGTACAGTTCGGCGATCGAGAACCCGAACCGTCGTTTCTTCACGATGGTCGGCACGTTGGTTCGCGGACGTGTGACCGTCGGTGGTTCGGCGGCAGCGGCCGCCCGCGTCGGATTGGCCATTGCCGGTCGATATGCCCTGCAGCGCAGACAGTTCAGTGCCCCGAAGAGCGACGACGAGGTCCTGATCATGGACTACCTCGTCCACCAGAAGCGTCTGCTGCCGTTGATCGCCCGCTCGTATGCTCTGCAGTTCGCACAGAACGAGCTTGTTGCCGCGATGCACGACATCCAGAGCAGCGACGACCCGGATCCGCAGGAGCAGCGCGAACTTGAGGGTCGCGCCGCCGGACTCAAGGCCGCCAACACGTGGCACGCCACTCGGGCCATCCAGGAGGCACGCGAAGCCTGCGGTGGCGCAGGCTATCTCGCCGAGAACCGCCTCACCGCGCTCAAGGCTGACACCGACGTCTTCACCACGTTCGAGGGTGACAACCACGTTCTGACTCAGTTGGTTGCCAAGGAACTACTCACCTCCTACGCCGACGAAGTTCGCGGCATGAGCCCGGTCGACTGGATGCGCTTCGCCGCTACGACGGTCTCCGACGTGGTCAAGAAGCGCACGGCAGCGCAGCAGATCCTGCAGACGATCGTCGACACCCGCCAGGACAACGAAGAGGACGGCAGCCTCTTCAACCGCGGCACCCAGATGAAGATGTTCGAAGATCGCGAAGAGTACCTACTCTCCACTGCGGCAAGGCGATTGCAGGCAGCACAGAAGCGCGAGGAAAACCCGTTCGACGCGTTCAACTTCGTGCAGGACCACGTGCTCAAAGCCGCTCAGGCGCACATCGAGCGCGTCATTTTGGAAGCATTCGTCGCGGGCATCGACTCGTGTGAGGACGAGACCGCAAAGGAACTCTTCGGCGAGGTGTGCGATCTCTACGCACTGTCCGTCATCGAGGAGGACAAGGCCTGGTTCATGGAGCACCGGCACCTGTCGGTGGAGCGTTCGAAGGCCGTGACGCGCGGAATCAACGAGCGGTGCCGCACCCTGCGTCCGCACGTCGAGACGCTGATCGACGGCTTCGGCATTCCGGAGATCCTGCTGGGGTCGGCGATGCTGGACGGGCCGGGCACCGACGCGGTACGGCTGAAGTAAACAGTTCGGGTGGGGTCGGCAATCGCCGGCCCCACCACGCTCAGTGCGCTGCTGCCTTCTTCGACTGCCGAGAGGCGAGCAGTCCGGTCAGGCCGAGTGCCGCGACCAGCCAGATCCCCAGAACGAGCAGGTGCGGTCCGGCGCCGTTCCCACCGAAGTAGATGACGGAGCGGATGGGCTCCATGGCCGCTGATCCGAGCCAGAACGAATGGATGTGCTGCCAGAATCCGGGCAGGAACGACACCGGGATGGCACCGCCCGAACTCGGGAAGTTGATGAAGACGAGCACCGTCAGCACCGCGAAGATCGCGGCCTGCCCGAGCAGTCGATTGAGCAGGATGCTCACCGCACCGACGGTGAACGTGTAGAGCATCGAGATCCCCAGCAGTTGCACGATCTGACCGACCGACGCCCCGAAGGCGTGCATGAAGATGCTGGTGATTCCGAAGGCGATGAGCGGGGTGAGTACCGCCGCACCGGCCAGGATCGAATACTGCTCTCGCAGCCGCATTCTCGGCGCAACCTGACTGAGCACCGTGATGGTCAGGTAGCCACCGAGGGTGCAGACGATCAAGAAGTAGAAGAGCCCGACGGTCGAGGAGTCGCGCGCCGTGACGGGCGCCGAGTCGATCACCGTGACCTGCTGCCCCGTCTGCTCCGCGACGGAATGCGCCAAGCTGCTCACCACGGAAACCGTCGAGGCGCCCGCGCCGGTGGCGATACGTGCGGTCACGGTGTCACCGATCTCGATGGCGCCGATCGCGTCGCGGTTGTCGATCCGAGAGAGAGCGTCGGCGGCGTTGGCGGTGGCAACGATGTCGAACTTGTCACCCGACGACGCCTGGATTCCGTCGATCAGCGGGGCCGTGACGGACGACGGACCGACCACCACGATCGGGGCCTGATTCGGCGTCGGTGAGTGGAACGCGCTGACGTAACACAGGCAGAACATGATGACGAAGAACAACGGAAATGCGAGTCCACTGCCCACCATCTTCCAATTGGTCGGCGGATCGACAACCTCTTCGCTGGGAACCCGGACGTCGGCATCTGTCATATTCCACGCTCTCTTCACTCACCGCATCTAGCTGTCAACACCGTTGACAGACTCAACAGTCAACACCGTTGACACGCTATAGTCAACGCCGTTGACAACGAAGTCGGCACGCGAACACAGAGGTCGATGTCGTGACACCCACGAAGCACACGCCAGAGCAGGAACAGCCCTCGACGTCCGAGGCGATTCGCGCTGCAGCATTCCAACTATTCGGTGAGCACGGATTCGGTGGCACGTCGGTTCGCGCCATCGCCAAAGTTGCCGGAATCGATCCGGCCCTGGTGATCCGGCATTTCGGGTCAAAGGAAGCGCTGTTCCTGGAAACCACGCCGGTTGCGGACTACTTCGAAGGCCAGTTCGACGGCCCACTCGACACCCTCGGTGAGCGGATCGCAGCATTCGTCCTGGGCAAGGCCGACGCCCGGATGCTGTCGGTGTACACAGCGCTCATGCGGGCGTCGGACAGTCCACGGATCCGGGAGCGGCTGCGCGAGATGACCGGTACGTTTGCCACCAATCTCGCCGCTCGCCTCGACGGCGAAGACGCGTACACCCGAGCACTCCTGGTCTCCGCCCAGGTGTCCGGCCTGTTGAGCGTCCTCAGCGACGAGAGCATCCCCCAGTCCGCAGATCGCGACGAGTTGGCAAAACTCTACGGCCGGGCGATGCAGACGCTGATCGATCAGTACTGAGCGATGACCTCGTCGGCAAACCGTCGAATCGAGTCGAGTCGTGCCTGACGATCACCGCCATCAACTCCGTAGCGATACCACGGCAACACTCTGATTTCCGTGACTCCGAGAGCCTCGAGTTCCCGATATCCGTCCAGATCGCGAACATCCGTCGGCGAGACGTTGACGCCGAAGGGGGCATCGGCACGACCGTACTCGTCCCGCAATTCCGTGAGACGATCGATGGCGGAGGCCAATTCGGCCTTGGTCGTGTTCACCGACATCCAACCGTCAGCCAACCTGGCTGCGCGCCGCAATCCCGGTTCACTGTGCCCACCGATGTAGATCGGAACAGGAATCTCCGGAGCAGGACTGATCATCAGCGCGTCGAAATCGTAGTGCTTGCCATGGAATTCGACCCATTCGGGTCCACGTCCCGCACACACGGCCTTGATGATCTCGATGGCTTCGTCGGTACGCGCACCGCGGGTTCGCATCTCGGTACCGGTGAAAGTGAATTCCTCGGGAATCCAGGACAAACCGACGCCGAGAGCGACGCGGTTCCGCGACATCACCGCCATGGTCGATACCTGCTTGGCCGTCAACAGCGGATCACGCAGTGGGAGTTTGAACACGTTGGTGTAAAACCGAATTCGCGACGTGACGGCCGCCATTGCGGCCATGGCAATGAAGGGATCGGCCATCGGTGTCTCGGGCGACCACATCCGCTTCCCGTCAGCGGTGTACGGATACGGCGCCGACACCCGCTCCGGATAGAACACGGAATCCGGCATCGCGATTCCGTCGAAACCCACCTCTTCTGCGACCTGCGCCAACTCGCACAACTCCAGGGCGTCGATCATCGCGCCCGCCAAGGACCACTTCATCGTTCCACCATTTCGCCGCTACACCATTTCGTCAATCGCACGTCGAAAACCCTTCCATCTGCAGGAACTCACGCCGGCGACATCCAAGCATCGCCGAAGAACATGATGTCGGTGATAGTGCGTACGACGCCGTGAATGTTGCCGTCCCATGCAGTCAACACCGATGCGGGACCCCAGATCACGTAAGGCACAGTCACATTGGCGTACTCCTGCACCCTGCTGATCGCCTCACGGACAGCATCGTCCGTCGATGCAGTCTGCACAGCCGTGATCAGCGCGTCCATCTCCGGGTCCGCGAAGCCGGACGGGTTGTTCTTCGAATCACTGGCCATACTGTTGTACACATTGAGGTACGGCGCTTCTTCTCCGACCGGAGCGCCACCTCTGGTCATGTCGAAATCGTGGTCCCTGTATACCCGTCGAACCAGATCGGTCACATCGGTGGCGTAGTCGATGGTGACGTCGAAACCGATCGCGTTCAGCGACGCCTGAACCGTCAGTGCCGTCGCTTGTTGGCTCGGCTCCGAGGTGGTGAGATAACGGAGTTTCCCGTCGTACCCGTCGGACTTCGCTTGATCGAGCAGCGCTTTTGCCTTCGCCGGGTCGAACGGAATGCCTGCTGTGTTGTTGTACCAACGTGATGTCCGCGGGACCAGTTCGGAACTGGCGGTGCCCAATCCGTTGTTCGCACGGGTATCGACTGCCGCCGGATCCACCCCGGAGGCGATCGCCTGACGAATACGCACATCGGCCCCGGGCTTGCCCTCGCGATTGTTGATCGTGCCGATCCCGTTCTGTCCGGTCGGACTGAGGTAACCCGAGTATCCGTCGTCGAGAGCTTGTTTGATGACGGCCTCGTCTCGCAGAATGTACGTCATGTCGATCTGACCGCTCTTCAGCGATTCGTACTGAGACTGTGCGCCCGAAGTAGGAACGAACCGCAGTGTGTCCAGTGAAGGTTTACCGCCCTGATAATCCGTACGTGCGGCGAGTACCAGTTCTTCGTGCGGCGCGAACTTGGCCAAGGTGAACGGGCCCGCCCCGATCGGCGTGAACGCTCCGTCCCCGGTTCCTGAAACAGACCCTGCCTCTCCGCCTGAACTTCGCGCAACGATCATTCCGGGGCCGAGCGACAACAGCGCCGGGAATTGACTCCAGGGCCGCTCGAGGATGAATTCGACAGTGGTGGCGTCGGGCGTCTCGATCCGATCCACGATGTTGAGCCAGGTCTGCGATACATCGCCCTTACCTGCCACGAATCGATCGATACTCCACTTCACCGCTTCCGCGTCGAGCGGGCTCCCGTCACTGAAGGTGAGACCATCAGCCAAAGTGACGGTGTACGAGGTGAAGTCGCTGTTGTTCGACAGAGTCTTCGCGAGTTGCGGTACGAAGCCCCCGCTTGTGGAATCGCTGCGTACCAGCGTGTCGTAAATTGCGGCCATTTCGGTTCCGCCGGTCGAACCGGCGGCTTGCGTTCTGGCGGGGTCCAACGAGGAAGGGAACGAATAGGACCCGAAGGTGAGAACACCTCCGTCGACCCGTTCCCCAGTATCCCGAGCTCCCACGAAACCCGCTGCGCCACTACTGCTCGGTGAATCCGATCCCGCGGTGCCCCCACTACTGGAGGCACACCCGGTCAACCACAATGCACCGGCAAGCCCGAGCGCGACAAAGCGAGGTACGAACCGAATCTTTCCGGTGTACATACGTTCCCAATCTCGTCCGCTGATCAGATCTTGACTACCGTCGACGTCGGGATCGGATGCGAGTCCGCCTTGATCCAGCGCAGCGCCCATGTCCCCTCGGAGTGCGAATCGGTGTCGATCCAGTTGCCGTAGCCGGGATCCTTCGCCGCCACGACGATCGTCATGGTGCCGTCGTCGTTGAGCTTCGCGGTGTGATTGTTGATGTAGATGTTCGTGCGGTTGTAGTCGAGAGACTCGACCCAGAAGTTCTGCAGCACGAAGTTGAAGTACTCGCAGTTCGGGACCTCGGTCTCGATGACCCACGCCTCGTCCTCGGCGAGCTTCCAGTAACCGTGGAAGTAGAAGATCGTCGGATCACCGCCGGCGTCCTGGAAGTAGTCCTGTCCCCAGTCGAAGATCTCGTTGGCGCGGGGCTGGAATTTGCGCGACCACTCCAGGAAGGTCTCCGCCATCCCTTTCACGATCCCGACGGACTTGGTGAGGCGCTCGCCGATCTCTTCCGGAGTCAGCGGGACGAACTCCCCGTCCGGGTTCAGGCATTCGATGGTCAGATCACCGACGACCTCGTTGCGCCGATCCTTGTGGGTTTGCCGAACGGAGATGAGGTTACTTTCGGGCGCCAAAGGCAGCCAGGCACCCTCGGCGGGCTTGTCCACACTCGCGATGAACTCGAAACGGCCGTTCTCGTCGACCTCGAGGTCGTGGATGTGCAGATCGCCGGTCTGCAGCATGGTGCCGTCGATGTGGTACCGATTGACACGCGAGCCGAAGGTGATCAGCGGGACGGTGCCTCGGGTGCCGATGATCCGGTAGTTGTACTTACCGGAGATGTTGGCACGCATGTAGACGTTGTCCGGGTTGTCGGCACCGATCTTCGTCATCATGTTCGGGTTCGGAGCGGACGAGAACTGCGGCCACCGTGGATCGGTGTACTCGACACAGTTGATCGTGCCGTACCGAAGCAACCGGCTCAGGTAGCGAACGCCCTCGGCTCGAGTCAGCGGATCCTGAGGGACGATCTCGTCTTCCAGGACCTTTCCGACCTCGAGCAGATCTGCGCAAAACTTTTCCCAAACAGCGTTCATGTAAATCTCCTTGTTGTAGTGGGGCTAGGTCTGGGTCGATCAGGGTGTGGTGGCGAACTTCGCTTCGACGTCGGCAGCGCTCACGCCGAACTCCTCGAGCGAATAGCGGTGAGACGGACGACGGTGCTCGGCCAGGCTCGCCTGATGCGACGCCTCCACCGCGGCGCGGGCGTCGTCTGTGAAGGGCAGATCGAATTGTGCGTAGATCTTCTCGACTGTGCCGACCGCGTCGGAGATGAAGTCCTTGTAGTCGACGTCGATGAACTGATCCGGGTTGTAGCGGCTACGGGCACTGTTGAAGTTCGCGTTCCCTCTTGCCCACAGGTCCAGTTGCGTGCGCCCGATGGCCGGACGGTCGAAGGCTTTCGACATGTCGTGTCCGCCCTGCTCGGCAAGGCTGAAGGTGGACGCCATCGACGTCAACGGGTCCCGGAAGGTCCGGACGAACAGCGCATCCGGATAAACCGACATGATCTCGTCGATCGCGAAGACATGACTCGGGCTTTTGAGCACCCACCGTCGGTCCTGGTCGTGCAGCCCGATCAACTGCAGGTTCTTCTTGTGCCGCGCATATGTTTCGGTCCAGTCCTGCTTCGCCAGCCACCGGGTGTAGCTCGGTACGTACGCCACGGTCTCGAACGCGGTCGAGAGCATCGTCTGCTGCAGCAGACGCCAACATTCCTCGACTTCCTCCGCCCCCATGAAATGCACCTTCATCAGGTCCGCCTCGTTGCGCTGGCGCGCACGATAGAAAGTGTCGGAGCGAACGTAGTCTGCGTTCTCCGACCACTTGTCGCGCTCGGGGCGCGGCTGCGGCGTCTCGGCGAGCCACATCTCGGCGCCCTGATGCGCTGGGTCGGCACCGAGCAAGCGGTGCAGCGCGGTGCTGCCGGTGCGGGTCAACCCAACCACGAAGATCGGGCGCTCGATCGGAACGTCCATGTGCTCTGGATATTTCGCAAATCCGGCCTCACTGGTCAGGCGACCCGCGAGCGCGCCGATGATCATCTTGCGAGCGATCACCTTGCCGTGCGGAGTGAGGTCGGCCTCGTTCTGGAACGACTCGAGGAGAACTCGAAGCCCTTCGAGATAGCTGTCGCTGCCGAAGTTTTCGTACCCGGTCTCCTCACGCGCGACCTGGTGCAAGTCGTCGACGGAACCGATGCCGTCGTAATCCTGTGTCATCTGTAATTCCTTGTGGGGTGGGTTCAGTGGTGGGTGTGACCGCAGTTGACGTCGAGACATTGCCCCGCGATGGCCCTGGCCGAATCGGACAGGAGGAAGACCACAGCATTGGCAATGTCGTCCGGCTCCGGTAGCCGGCGTAGATCGGTGCCCGCCGCGATTTCGTCGTAAATGGCCTTGGGGTCGACTCCTGCTGCCGCTGCCTTCTTCTCGAACATGTTCTTCACCGAGTCCGCCCAGATATAGCCGGGAGCAACCGAATTGACTCGAACGCCTTTGGGGCCGAGATCGATCGACAAACTGCGTGCCATTGCCAGGAGCCCGGATTTCATGATGCGGTAGGCCCCGAAACCGGGAAGTTGGTTGCGCAGCACCATGGACGTGACC
The DNA here is from genome assembly GCF_003852455.1 of Rhodococcus sp. KBW08. NCBI lineage: Bacteria > Bacillati > Actinomycetota > Actinomycetes > Mycobacteriales > Nocardiaceae > Rhodococcus > Rhodococcus sp. KBW08. Next base: position 56,559 of record NZ_QAJJ01000012.1, on the reverse strand, counting down.
ATCACGACAGACCCGTGCGACTCGATCAATGCCGGAGCAAATTCCCTGGTCAAGTTCAACGCCGCGAGCAAGTTGATGTCGATGCCCGACTGGATGGACGCCACGTCGGCGTCCAGGAGTGGCACCTGCGCGGGTTGAACAAACGCATTGTTCACCAGGCAATGCACCGCACCGAACTCAGCGACAGTTGTCTCCGCCAACGAAGCGATCGAATCGACGTCGGTGAGGTTCGTCGGTACGGCAAACGCAATTCCGCCGCGGTCTCGGATCTCCCTTGCCACTGATTCCAAGCGCTCGGGTGTGCGGGCAGCCAGAACAACTTTCGCTCCGGACGCCGCACTCTGCAGCGCAATCGAACGACCCAGCGCCGGGCCCACTCCCGAGACGACGACAACCTTGCCTGCCAACAGGCCCGGATGGGTCAGCACTGTGCCTGCGGATCGAGAACAACACTGAGAGAAACGATCTTGCAGTCATCGTCGAACTCGAACAGGTCGGTGGCGGCGAAGTCGGGCATCCCGACCCGCTGAACCCGAAGCTGCATGGCTGCGAACTTTCCCGTCACCGAAATCGGCCCGAGCAGGCTGACGGTGAAGTCGACCTGGGCGCACGCCGTGTCGAATGCGCGAATCTCGTCGATCCCGCGGTAAGTCGTGACACCCAGCGGCTCATGTTGAACTGCGTCGGGCGCAAACAGCGCGACCAGGCCGTCGACGTCGTGACTTGCGAGACAATTGACGTAATCTTCTACAGCAGAAACTATTTCAGCCCTGTCAGGCATGGATGCTCCTCGAGTTCAGACGGATCGAGAAATGGTTCCGCGGGCGCGGAGATAGTCGATGATCGCGATCGCAGCGTCCTCGGTCGTCGTGACACTGGTGTCGATGTGGATATCGGGGTGCTGAGGTGGTTCGTACGGCGAATCGATGCCGGTGAAGTTCACCAATTCCCCACGTCGAGCTTTCTTGTACAGCCCCTTGGGATCTCGCTCCTCTGCGACGGCAAGAGCGGTGTCGACGAAGATTTCGACGAACTGTTGGTCGCCGATCAATTCACGGGCGGCATGACGCTCGGCCTCGAACGGTGAAATGAAGGACGCGAGCACGATCAGGCCGGCATCCGCCATCAGGCGGGTGACTTCCGTGACGCGGCGGATGTTCTCGACGCGGTCGGCTTCGGTGAATCCGAGGTCTCGATTCAGCCCGTGACGGACGTTGTCTCCGTCGAGGAGGTAGGTGTGCGCGCCGAGTGCGTGCAGTTGACGCTCGACATCGTTGGCGATGGTCGACTTTCCCGAACCGGAGAGGCCCGTGAACCACAGAACTGCAGGTTGGTGACCCTTGAGCCTGGTGTGCGCGGCCTCGTCGACGTCGACGGATTGCCAGTGAATGTTGTCCGATCGACGCAGCGAGTGCGTGATCATGCCCGCACCGACAGTGCTGTTGGTCAGGCGGTCGATGAGGATGAAGCTACCGGTGTCACGGTTGCCGACGTACGGGTCGAACGGGACGGGCCGATCGAAACTGAGGTTGCACACTCCGATTTCGTTGAGCGCGAGAGTAGTCGTTGCAGTCTTCTCGAGAGTGTTGACGTTGATCTTGTGTTTGGGTTTCGTGATGCGCGCAGTGACGGTGACGGTACCGATCTGGCACAGGAACGGCCGCTCAGGCAGCATGGGAGCCTCACCCATCCAGACGATGCAGGCCTCGAACTGATCGGCGACGGCCGGCGGGTTGTCGCCGATGGACAGCACATCACCGCGGCTGATGTCGATCTCGTCGGCGAGCGTGATCGTGACCGAGCGGCCCGCGCCGGCAACGTCGAGGTCGCCACCCATGGTCACGATGCGCTCGACCGTGGACGTCTTTCCACTGGGGAGTACGCGGATGGGATCTCCGGGAGATACGGTGCCGGAGACGATCTGGCCGGAGAATCCCCGGAAGTCGAGGTCCGGTCGGTTGACCCACTGCACCGGCATCCGGAACGGAGCCGCAGCGGCAGCATCGTCGATGTCCACGCTTTCGAGATGTTCGATCAGGCTGGGTCCGGAGTACCACGGGGTATTCGCGCTGCGCTCGGTGAGATTGTCACCCATGTATGCCGACATCGGAATGGCGACAAACCCGTCGAGACCGATCTCGTGAGCGAACTCTGCGTAATCCGCGGTGATGGCATCGAAGACCTCTTGCGAGTAGTCGACGAGGTCTAGCTTGTTCACGGCCAGCACCACGTGCTTGATCCCGAGCAAGGACACGAGATACGAGTGCCGACGGGTCTGAGTCAGTATGCCCTTGCGGGAATCGACAAGGATCACAGCAAGATCGGCCGTCGATGCGCCCGTCACCATGTTCCGGGTGTACTGCTCATGCCCCGGAGTATCAGCGACGACGAACTTGCTTCGCTCGGTCGTGAAGTAGCGGTAGGCGACGTCGATCGTGATGCCCTGCTCACGTTCGGCGGCGAGACCGTCGACCAGGAGAGCGAAATCGAGCCCCTCCCCCTGCGTTCCGCTCTTGCGCGAATCGGCTTCGAGCGCCGTGAGCTGGTCGTCGAAGACGAGTTTCGATTCGTAGAGCAGACGGCCGATCAAGGTGCTCTTGCCGTCGTCGACGCTGCCGCAGGTGATGAATCGCAGCATGCTCTTGTTCGCATGACGTTCGAGGTACGCCTCGATGTCGTCAGCGATCAATTCAGAGGAAACAGTCATCAGAAGTACCCCTCTTGCTTCTTCTTTTCCATCGACGCACTCGAGTCGTGGTCGATGACCCGTCCCTGGCGTTCGGAAGTGGTGGTGAGCAACATTTCCGAGATGATCTCGGTCAGACTCGTTGCGGCCGATTCGACGGCACCGGTCAGCGGGTAACAGCCGAGGGTGCGGAAACGAACGCTCTTGAGTTCCGGAGTCTCGCCCGGCAGCAACGGCATCCGGTCGTCGTCGACCATGATCAGCGCACCGTCCCGCTCGACGACGGGCCGCTTGTCGGCAAAATACAGCGGAACGATCGGAATCTCTTCCTGGCGTATGTATTCCCACACATCCAGCTCGGTCCAGTTCGAGAGCGGGAAGACGCGCAGGCTTTCGCCCGGCGCTTTGCGGACGTTGTACATCCGCCACAACTCTGGTCGCTGCTGCTTGGGATCCCAGCGGTGCGCAGCCGATCGGATCGAGAAGATCCGTTCCTTGGCACGGGATTTTTCTTCGTCGCGCCGGGCACCACCGAACGCCGCGTCGAATTTGTAGTGATCGAGGGCTTGTTTGAGACCTTCTGTTTTCCACATGTCGGTATGGACAGCGCTGCCGTGAGTGAACGGGTTGATCCCCTGCTTCACGCAGTCCGGATTGGTGTGGACGATGAGATCGAGATCGCCTGCAGCAGCGGTACTGTCACGAAGTTTGTACATCTCGCGAAACTTCCACGTGGTGTCGACGTGCAACAGCGGAAACGGCAGCTTCGACGGATAGAAGGCCTTGCGCGCCAGATGCAGCATCACCGCGGAATCTTTGCCCACCGAGTACAGCATCACCGGGTTCTCACTCTGCGAGGCAGCTTCACGCATGATGTGAATACTCTCGGCTTCGAGTCGTTCGAGGTGCGTCAGTGTCGCGGTCATCGGCCCAGTTCCTCCAGTGCTTTCGGGGCGAGTTCGGGCAAGCAGATGAGGAGATCCGGCAACCACGGTTTTTCCTGGTTGTAGCAAAGCTCACTGCCGTCGATACGTGAAACATGCAGTCCTGCAGCACGTGCGACGGCAACGGGCGCCGCCGAATCCCACTCGTACTGTCCGCCCGCATGCGCATAGATGTCTGCGTCACCCGAGACGACCGCCATTGCTTTGGCTCCGGCGGATCCCATTTCGATCAACTCCGCGCCCATGGAGTCGGCCATGCGCATGACCGGTTCCGGACGCCGCGTCCGCGATACGACAACACGAACCGGCGTCGCGGAATCCCGCCCGGTTCGATCATCACCGCTGCAATAGGTGACGCCGAGGGCAGGCATTGCGACCGCACCTGTTGTGAGGACGCCGTTTTCGGTCAGTGCAACATGCACGGCCCAGTCCGATCGGCCGGCCTCGCCGTACTCACGGGTGCCGTCGAGAGGGTCGACGATCCACACCCGATCCGCAGCCAGCCTCGCGAGGTCGTCAACACCTTCCTCCGACAGCACTGCATCCGCAGGGAAGCGTCGGGCAAGTTCGGCGACGATGAATTCATGACTGAGTCGATCGGCCGCGTTCTTGAAAGTCGCGGCATCACCGTCGTTTTCGCCGAGGGATTTGCGGTGTTCGAGCAGAAGTTCTCCAGCCGCGGTGGCGATGTCGATCGCCGCGCGTTCATCGTTAGTGCGTGTCATAGGTACTCCACAACTGTGTAGACCTCCCGATCGATACGGGAAGAAAGGTCAGGCCGACCGCAGAGTGTCCAGCGCGATGCACTGGTCTCGATGTGGTCTGCGCCATACCGTAACACCAGAATGAACGATGTTCATTCTATTTCGAACAATGTTCATTCTATGATCTGTATCACATTTCATTCTGGGTGGCGTTCACAACGAACGGTGTTCGATGTGAATTGAGGATGCCGACCACCACGACTACGGTGATCAAATGAGCAGTACCAGCAGCAAGTCGATCTACGGCGACGCCGAAGTGCGTCGACGCCGAACGCTCGACGCGGCGATTTCGCTTCTGGACGAGGGCGGCTACTCCGCGCTCACCATCCGCGCGGTCGCCAAACGAGCCGGCACCAGCACCGGACTGATCTACCAGTACTTCGTCGACAAGCAGGACATCTTCGCCGCCCTCCTCAGCGAGAGTCAGCTGGAAATGGCCGATTTCGTGAACTCGCTCCCCCGCGAGCAGGGGCTGAGCGCATTACTCGAGTCCGTGATCTCCGAGTTTGCTCGGCACTGGGCACGGGTGGGCCGACTCACCACCACCTGGCGCGACATCGAAGGCATGGCCGGCTCCGACCGAGAGAGCATGCGGGAACTTCACGCATCCGTAGCGGTCTTCAACTCGGCGTTGATTCGAGCGCTCACGGAATCTGCTGCAGCCGAAGGAAACCGGTTGATCGACGACCCCGCGCTTGTCCATGTGGTGCTCTCCGGGCTCAAAGGCCTGTCGGACACCATCGTCATCAACGTCGCCAAAGAGATCACACCCGAGCATTTCGTGAACTTCTCCGCCCGGGCGCTCGCGCGGTCCATCACGCAGTGACGGACCGGCACCTTACGAACGAACGAGACGAGCGATGGCCGCCTGAGCTTCCTTGATCTTGACGTCCGCTTCCGGACCACCCTGCTTGGCAGCTTCGACGACGCAACCAGCAAGGTGGGCGTCGAGAAGCTTCAGGGATACGGACTGCAACGCGCTCGTCGCGGCGGACACCTGGGTGAGCACGTCGATGCAGTAACGGTCGTCTGCGACCATGCGCGAGATTCCGGCTACCTGACCTTCGATACGACGAAGGCGCTTGAGCAGATCGTCCTGCTCGGGGCTGTAACTACTCATACCGCAACTATACCCCCTACCCGTATGAGGGCTACCGGGATGCGACGAAGCCCACCCGGACGCGGCGCACGACATCGATGGCCATCAGCCCCGCCACCAGAATCGACAGCCCGGCACCCGAGATCCAGAGCCCGTCGTAGTGTGTGCTCTCGAACGGCGGAGCGCCCTCGAGTATCGGCCCGAAGTCGGACGTCGTGGTACCCGCTCGCCAGCACACGACCGCCAGAATCGTGGCGGCGACGATCCCGAGGACACCGATCCACGTCTTCACATCGACGAATGGAGACGACTGCGGCTCACTCATCGGCAGACCCGTCCGGTTCTACACCAACCGTGACAACCTGGCTCAACGCCTCGCGAAGTGCCCGATCGTCCTTCGCCCACGCTCGCACCAGTCCCCCGGTGGTCAGACGCAAGCCGATCCCGTGCCGTCGCCGGGGCACTCCGGACAGCTCACCGAGCGCGCGAGCCGTTTCCCACGGCTCCATTTCGTCCTCGTAGGCGGCGTCGTCGGACTCCGGGAACACCTCGGCGATCTCGGTGATCGGTACCTCTTCGGTTCCCTGACGCAACGTGGTCGCGGTCAGAAGCACGCTCGCATGCCGGCGCGCGGCAATCACCTGCACGTACACCAATCCGGTGAGGATCACGGCGAACATCGCCAGACCGAACCAGTGCACCACCGGGCCGGTGAACAGTTCGATGACCAGGGCGATCAGGCAAAAGATCGGACCGAACGCGATGGCCCACCACCGAGAACCCGGTTCGTAGTACAGAACGTCCGGGCCGCTTTCGGGAGCACGGTCAACCACGGGCGAACCAACTTCGGGTGGTGTCGCGGTAGATCGCGACGCAGGCACAGATCAGCATGACGGGAACGACAAGCGCGAGCACGGTACTGATCCCCGCGACGACCAGCGCGATCTGCAGCACCGCGAACACCCCGGACACGATCACCAGGATCCGTCGGCACAGAGGTTTGCCGGCGCGAGTGGGACCGGCGAGGCCGCCGATCGCGAGGCCGGTCAACAGCAGAACCAGTCCGGACACCCGCACGAAGGTGACGTAGATGTCGATGTTTCCGGCCGAAACGCCTTGATCGGTGAATTGCTCACGCAGCGAATACGAGGCGCTGGTGACATTGATCAGGCCGAAGAGTATGAGTAGGAACGCGCTGGCGATCCACAGCCAGAATGCTGCCTCGACGGCCGTCGGGCGCCGGACCTTCGTAGAGATACTCACGGGTTCAAGTGTGCGCTATCCGCTGACGATGCCCGGAATCATGAGCATCAGGAGTGTCACCAGAACAGAGGCTCCGAGGATCGCGAACAAGATCACTTCGGTGCGTGAACCACGTTGGCGCAGTGGCGCGTCGTGGGTGCTTTCCGTACGCAGGGCTTCCTGAGAACTCATCGCGTCCGACCTCTCCCCTACTACTTCAGTGACCCGTTTCACAGTACCCCGAGCTACCTACCGGTTCCCCGCCGGGGGGAAACGAAGAAAGTACGGATTGGACTCTTTCCGGTGCATCATCACGATCGCCCCGACAGCCGCAACTGCCTGCAGGATTTCCGCTCCGCCGAACAGCAGAGTGGCCGCACCGCCGTCGCCGCCGAGCCCGAAGATCACCGGGATCGCGGAGACCAGCATGAAGACGCCACAGAACGTCAGCAACATTCGAGCCCAGTTCTTGCCGCGACTCATCGCGCGCACGAACAGGAGGAACACCGCGGTGACGATCACGACCAGAACCGCAGAGAACACGATGACCAGTGGGAACATGCCCTCCACGTCGGAACGCGTCAGGCCGGCGTCGACAGCTGCTTGGTTTCTGAGCATCTCGTCGACGAACATCGACTTCTGCCCGAGCAGCATCCAGATCATCGCGCCGCCCTGGACCAACCCCAGAGCCGTCACAGCCCACCACAGCTGAATCGCAGTCACGACGTCCGTCGGCGGCTCGAGCTTCGGCTGGGGCCCCGGGTATCCGTTGTAACCGGGGCCGTATCCCGGGATCTGACCCGTCGGCATCGGTCCGAGTTCGCGGTAGGGCTGATTCTCGAACGGCTGGTTGTCGTAGGGAGGTTCCCGGCGGGGCGGTTCCTGGCGCGACGGCGGCCACTGCTCGGTCATGACACCAGCGTATCGGTCGACGCCGGCGCAGCCACCATGCGTGACTCCGTCACAGCCATCCGGCAACTTCCGACGCCCAGTACGTGAGGACCACGTCGGCACCGGCGCGGCGAATGCTGGTGAGCGATTCGAGAATCGCCGCATCCCGATCGATCCACCCGTTCTGCGCGGCGGCGGTGATCATCGAGTACTCCCCCGAGATCTGGTACGCAGCGACCGGAACCGGAGACCGGTCGGCGGTCTCACGCAGAATGTCGAGGTAGGACATTGCCGGCTTGACCATCACCATGTCGGCGCCCTCGGCGATGTCGAGGTCTACCTCGCGCATCGACTCGCGGCGATTGGCCCCGTCCTGCTGATAAGTACGACGGTCGCCTTGCAGTGAGGATCCGACGGCTTCACGGAACGGCCCGTAGAACGCCGACGCGTACTTTGCGGCATAGGCGAGCTGGCCGACCTCCACATACCCGGATGCATCGAGTGCGCCGCGGATCGCGGCCACCTGACCGTCCATCATGCCACTGGGACCGAGCAGATGCGCACCCGATTCAGCTTGCGCGAGAGCCATTTCGACGTATCGGATCAAGGTTGCGTCGTTGTCGACGGTGCCGCCTGCAGTCAACACGCCGCAGTGGCCGTGATCGGTGAACTCGTCGAGGCAGGTATCGGCCATGATGACCGTCGAATCGCCGAGTTCGTCTGCCAGAGCACGCAATCCGACGTTGAGGATGCCGTCGGGATCGGAGGCGCCGGACCCCTGCGGGTCCTTGTCCTCCGCCTTCGGTACACCGAAGAGCATCAGGCCACCGACTCCGGCTTCCACCGCTTCCACCGCGGCGGACCGCAGCGAATCGAGGGTGTGCTGGAAAACGCCTGGCATGGAACTGATCTCACGCGGCGCGTCGATGCCGTCTGCAACGAACATCGGCAAAACGAGGTGCCGGGGTTCGAGCGAGGTCTCAGCCACGAGTCGCCGGAGCGCTGGGGTGCGCCGGAGCCGGCGAGGGCGATGAGTGGGAAACACGAGAAGTAGCCCTCCTTCGTCGGGATCTGTGAGTGGTTGAGGAGTCCACAGACTCCTCAACCACTCACGGGTGCGCTAGCGCCTTCGAGACTTCTTGCGCGGGGGCGGCAAAGCGCCTTCGGCACGCAAGCGAGCTGCGTGCTCGGCGAGAGCCTCCACCAGCGGTCCCACCTGCGAGGTCTCGGGCTGCACGTCGACGCGCAGACCGAACTCGATAGCGGTTTCGGCCGTCTTCGGGCCGATGCACGCGACCAACGTGCGGGCGTGCGGCTTGCCGGCGATGCCGACGAGGTTGCGCACGGTCGAGGACGAGGTGAAGCAGACGGCGTCGAATCCACCGGTCTTGATCATCTCGCGGGTCTCGGCCGGCGGCGGCGCTGCCCGGACGGTGCGGTAGGCGGTGACGTCGTCGATCTCCCAACCACGTTCACGTAGGCCCTCGGCGAGGGTTTCGGTTGCAATGTCCGCGCGCGGCAACAGAACCCGGTTGACCGGATCGAAAACGTCGTCGTACGGAGCGAATTCGGCCAACAGGCCTTCGCTGGACTGCTCACCGGTCGGGATCAGCTCGGGGTTGATACCGAAAGAGCGAACCTTGGCAGCGGTTGCTTCGCCGATGCAGGCGATCTTCACACCGGAGAAGGCGCGAGCGTCGAGACCGAACTCCTCGAACTTCTCCCATACTGCGCGAACGGCATTGGTGGAAGTGAAGACGACCCACTGGTAGCGACCGTCGACGAGACCCTTGACCGAACGCTCCATCTGAGCCGGGCTGCGGGGCGGCTCGACGGCGATGGTCGGAACCTCGATCGGGATGGCTCCGTGGGTGACCAGCCGGTCGCTCATCTCGCCGGCCTGATCCTTGGTGCGCGGCACGAGGACGGTCCAGCCGTACAGTGCGCGCGATTCCCACCACGACATCTTGTTGCGCTGCGCGACAACCTTGCCGACCGTGACGATGAGCGAGCCCACCAGTTCGGATCCGGCTTCGTTGAGAGTGGCGAGAGTTGCCTCGACGGTTCGCTGCTGACGAGTGGTGCCGCGGACGGTGATGGCAGCGGGCGTCTGCGGAGCCAAGCCGTTCTCGACCAGCGCGCTGGCGGTCTCGGCGAGATGTCCTGACGTTGCATGCAGGACAAGCGGTCCCGGTGCAGCGGCCAGAGCAGCCCAGTCGACTTCACCGCGAACGTCGGCCTCGGTGTGACCCGAGCCGAGCGCCATGCCTGCGTAACTCGGCACAGCCGAACCGGAAGGCAGACCCGGGAGAACCTCGAACTGAACCTGCGTGCGGGCGACTGCGGTGACCTCCGCGATCACGGAATCCGTGGTCAGCGGGTCGCCGGAGACCAGACGCACGACGTCGTGGCCGTTCTTGGCCTCGTGAACCAATGTCTTTGCAACCTCGGCAGGTTCACCGAGTGCCGGACGCACGTCCGCGATCAGCTCGCCGGTCTCCTCGTCGCGGCCCATGTCGATGCCGACGAGCGCGACGACGCCCTTGTCGACGTCCGGATCGGTGAATGCCATTGCGGCGCCGGTGAGGACGTCACGTGCGCGAACGGTGAGCAGGGCGGGGTCGCCCGGTCCCGATCCCACGAACAGGATCCGTCCGGGAGTGTTCTTTCGGACTCGGGTCATCGGTGATTCTCCAGTGCGCTGTATCGAAATGGGAACTTGGTGCAAGTGCAAAGTGGGGCGTCAAACATCGGCTGCCTCGCCTGTAGTCACGTTCATCAACTCACGGGCGCCGAGTTCGAGTAACTCGCGCGCTACCGCTCGGCCGAGTTCCTCGGCCTTGTCCGGCGCACCCACTGCGCCGGTACGGATGACGTCCGAACCGTCGATGGCGGCTGCGCAGCCGCGTACCGACAGTTCGTCGAAGATTCTGCCGTCGTCGTCGAGAGATTCGACGATCTCCGCGATCGCACCGACCGGCGCGGTGCAGCCGGCTTCCAACTCGGCGAGCAGGGCACGCTCGGCAGTGACCGCCGCGCGGGTACCGGCGTCGTCGTGCTCGGCCAAGATCGCCGCCAATTCCGTATTGGCAGAAAGGCATTCGACGGCCAGAGCACCCTGGGCCGGAGCGGGGAGCATCTGTACGGGCTCGATGTTCTCGGTGATGAGGTCGAGCAGACCGATCCGGGACAGGCCGGCGCGAGCGAGGATCACGGCGTCGAGTTCACCGGATTCGACCTTGCCGAGACGGCGTTGCAGGTTGCCCCGCAACGGCACGATGTCGAGGCCGAGCCCGAGTGCCTTGAGCTGCGAAACACGGCGGGGCGCCGAGGTTCCCACCTTGGAACCGGCCGGAAGCTCCCCGAGGACCAGACCGTCGCGGGCGACGAGCGCGTCACGCGGATCCTCACGAGGCGGAATCGCAGCAATGACGAAGCGCGGATCCTGAGCGGTCGGCAAGTCCTTGTAGGAATGCACAGCAACGTCGACGCGGTTGTCCAGCAAGGCTTCCCGAAGCTCTGCGGTGAACACTCCGACGCCGATCTTCTGGACGGGATCGGTGGACTGGTCGCCCTTGGTCTTGATGATGACCAACTCGGCGGGATGTCCCGCTGCAATGAGGGCATCGCGCACGGTACCGGCCTGCGTGGTCGCGAGAAGACTTCCGCGAGTGCCGATCCGCAGCGGGCTCCCCGATCGAGGGGTGGTGACGCTCATGCCTGCAGGTCCCTTCCAGTGCGGTCGCCGTCCACCAGATCGGTGGGTGTGGCCACGGCCGCGGGAGATCCGGGGCTGAGTTCGAAGAGTTCGCGCAGCGCTGCTGCGTAGGAGTCGCCCCCGGGGGCCGACGCCAGTTGCTTGACGCGCACGGTCGGGGCGTGGAGAAGCTTGTCCACGACGCGTCGCACGGTGCGCGCAACCTCGTCGCGCTGCGGATCGTCCAGGCCGGGCAGACGCGAATCGAGACGCATCAGTTCGGCTTCGACGACGTCGGCGGCGCGCTGACGCAAAGCCGTCACGGTCGGAGTGACCTCGGCGAGGCGTTGTCCGGCAAGGTAGGTCGCAAGTTCGCCGGCGACGATGGTGCGTGCGGCATCTGCGTCGGACGCGGCTGCGCCTGCCGCCGGATCACGCTGCAGCGTCTCCATGTCGAGAACGGTGACACCCGGCAGGCCGGCGACGGCGGGATCGATGTCGCGCGGCAATCCGAGGTCGCAGATGACCAGGTGCTTGGTGTCGTCGCGATCGGGCTCGGCGAGTGCGCGGTGCACATCCGCCAGGGTGACCACCGCCCCGACCGCGCCGGTACAGGTGACCATGACATCTGCCTGCGCCATCGCGGCCGAAAGCTGGTCGAAGGCAACACCGTCGGCGTCGACGCCGTTGGATCGTGCCGTCTCGGCGAGGTGCTCGGCGCGTTCCTGGGTCCGGTTGACGACGACGATGCGTGCGATTCCGGCGCGGGTGAGATGCGCAACCGACAGACCGCCCATCGAACCTGCCCCGACGACCACGGCAGTGCGGCCGACCAGGCCGCCCTCACCGATGATGCCAGCTGCACGATCGAGAGCCACGGACACGACAGATGCTCCGGCGGAGTCGATTCCGGTTTCGGAATGCACTCGCTTGCCGACGCGCAATGCCTGCTGAGCCAGTTCGTGGACGACGCGTCCGGCGGCCTGTTGCGCGTCCGAAGATGCGTAGGCCGAACGGATCTGGCCGAGAATCTGCTGTTCGCCGATCACCATCGAGTCGAGGCCACTGGCCACGGCGAAGAGATGTTCGACCGCTGCTTCGCTGTAGCGGACGTACGCGTGAGCGTGCAGCGCCGTCAGATCGAGACCCGAATGGTCGGCCAGGATTTCACCGACCTCGGTGAGTGCACCGTGGAACGCGTCCACCACCGCGTAGACCTCCACCCGGTTGCAGGTGGAGACGATCATCGCTTCGGAGATGTGCGAAGACGCCAGAAGCTTGTCGATCAGCTTCGGACGATCGGTGTCGGTAACAGCCACTCGCTCGAGCACCGGGACGGGCGCGGTTCGATGCGAGACCCCGACAAGCAGAACACTCACGGCGCGATCACTGATCCGTTTCTTGTCGAACCTGCTCCGACCGGAGCGGGTGAACTGGTGGATGGGACTGACGAAGCGGATGCGGCGTGAGCCACGCGTACTCGCGGCGCACTGGATGCCTGATCGGCATTGCGTGCGCTGTTGAAGGAAAGAACCTGCATCTCGACGGCAAGATCTACGCGTCGCAGCTCCACGTGATCGGGAACGTCGAGGGCGATCGGCGAGAAACTCATGATGCAACGCAACCCGGCGCTGACGAACTGGTCGCACACGCCCTGCGCTGCCTCGTCCGGAGTGGAGATGACGCCGATGGTGGCGTTCAGTTCGCGGCAGGCGACGGTCAGTTCCTCGGTGCTACGCACGACCAGGTCGCCGACTCGGCTTCCGATTCGATCTGCGTCACTGTCGAAGAGTCCGACCATCTCGAAACCTCGGCGACTGAATCCGCCGTACCCGACAAGCGCCTTGCCGAGATTTCCGACTCCGACGAGAACGACCTTGTGCCCACGATCGAGTCCGAGTGCACGCTCGATACGAATGCGGAGCCTGTTGACGTCGTACCCGACACCGCGGACGCCGTTGGGTCCGAGGAACGAGAGATCCTTGCGCAATTTCGCTGATCCGACGCCCGACGCCTGGGCGAGCTCCTCGCTCGAGACGATGGAGGTACCGCGATCGGACATCACTCCGAGGACCCGCAGGTATGCGGCCAAGCGCGTCACCGTAGCCTGGGGGATGACGCGATCCTGAGTGATCGAGTCGGTAACCGAGGCGCTGGCAGCGTCGGTGACGGAAGAGCCCGCAGCGCCGGTGACGCGCTGAGCCACAGGCTCATGCGTCTGGTGCGGTTCGGTCACGTCGCTGGCTCCTCGTCCGGTCGACACGACTGTCGACCTCCACGATGCTCCGGGGGAATGTTCACACCACGGTAACCGCTTGTGAACCCATGCACAAAGTTGCTCGAGACGGGTTCGATGTGCCGTTCACCTGCAAAGCGGCTCCGCGGACAACTTTGAGGGTTGCCTTACTTGCGTAAATCGTCACGAAGGCGCTCTTCGTCAACTTCCCAATAACCGTGCTCGCGTCCGTCGAGAAGAATCACCGGCAACCGGTCTCCGTATTCCGCTCTCAGCTCCGGATCCGTCGCAGCAGCTTCGTCCACGTCGATGCACGTCAATTCGAGCTGGAACTCGGAACAGACCCGTCGTAGTACCTCCGCCGCGCCGACACAGGACGCGCATCCTGCGCGTGTCAACAGGGTTACTTCATGCGTAGCTGTAGTCATCGACGCATACCTTTCTTCTACTGGGACGCCATCTACTTGATCGGTCGAGTGTGCCTCCAGAGCCCCACTCGGTACCAAATCAGCGGAGAGGAACGTCACACACCACAGGGAAGGTCGCCATCCAACCCATCGGGCCTCATCGCGGAGGATAGGCTGACTCGAAGAGTTCTCTGCTCGAGAGTGCAACACGGGAGGTGCGGGTGCCTGCGCGATCACTACCGAACGGCTCCGGATTCGGATCAGGGCTGGCCGGGGTCATTCTCCCCGGACGTCGACATGTGAAGAATCCGCTGGGCCCGAGTGAGTCGGAAGTTCGAGCCAATCTCGCCGGCGAGGCGAGCGCTGACGCAGCTCTGGCATTGCACGAAGCTGCCAACCCCTCCGAACCGGAAACCGGCGAAGAGCCCCCGGCCGTTCCGCGCGACCTCACGGCCGCCGCATTCTTCGACGTCGACAACACCATGGTGCAGGGTGCCTCGATCATCCACTTCGCCCGTGGTCTCGCCGCACGCAAGTATCTCAAGACCTCGGATCTGGTGGATTTCGCGTGGAAGCAGATCAAGTTCCGAGTCACCGGCCGAGAAAGCAGTGACGACGTCGCGGAAGGCCGCGAGAAAGCACTGTCCTTCGTGGCCGGTCGATCCACCGCCGAACTCGCCCGCCTCGGCGAGGAGATCTACGACGAGGTCATCGCCGACAAGATCTGGCCAGGCACGAGGGCGTTGGCCCAGATGCACCTCGATGCAGGGCAACAGGTGTGGTTGGTGACGGCCACTCCGGTCGAACTGGCTCAGGTGATCGCCGAGAAACTCGGACTGACCGGTGCGTTGGGCACCGTCGCCGAGAGTGAGGACGGCGTCTTCACCGGCCGACTCGTCGGCGACATCCTGCACGGCATGGGCAAGGCGCACGCCGTGCGGACGTTGGCGGTGCGTGAAGGACTCAATCTCAAGCGCTGTTCCGCCTACTCGGACAGCCACAACGACGTACCGATGCTCTCACTGGTGGGAACGCCGGTGGCGATCAATCCCGACGCAGATCTTCGTGAACTCGCCAAGAACCGCGGCTGGGAAGTTCGCGATTTTCGCACCGGACGAAAGGCCGCCAAGATCGGCGTGCCGACGGCACTGGTGCTCGGGGCGGTCGGCGGTGCGCTCGCGGCAATTCTCGCCCGGCGCAAAGAACAGAACGCCTGAGCGGGTTCGGTCCGGATCGATTCTCGCTCCGGACCGAACTCAGCCGAGAAAGACGTTGCGCCGCTTGGCCAACAACCGATACAGCGTCTGCTGAATCGTTTCCCGAACGTGGTCCGTGACCTCGAACAGGACCATCGGATCGTCGGCGGCACCGCTCTCGAACGTGTCGGTGACGATGGGCTTTCCGAATTCGATGTACCACTTCGACGGCAACGGCACCAAGCCGAGCGGCCCGAAGTGCGGAAACAGTGGTGTCACCGGGAAATACGGAAGACCGAGAACTCGTGCGAGAGTGGTCAGATCACCGATCTTGGGATAGATCTCCTCCGAACCCACGATCGAGCACGGAATGATCGGGACGCCGGTACGCATCGCGGCCGACACGAAACCACCGCGCCCGAACCGCTGCAACTTGTACCGCTCACTGAACGGTTTCCCGATGCCCTTGAATCCTTCCGGGAACACGGCTGCGACTTCACCGTCGTTGAGCAGACGCTCGGCGTCGGGGTTGCACGCGAGCGTGTGACCGGCCTTGCGCGCCAGTCCGCCCACCACCGGCATCTCGAATGCCATGTCCGCAGCCAGCATTCGCAGTGGACGATGCGCCGGATGATGATCGTGCACGGCAACCGACGTCATCAGTCCGTCGATCGGGATCACACCGGCGTGATTGGCGACCACCAGCGCTCCCCCGGTGAGGGGAATGTTCTCGATCCCACTGACCTCGACGCGAAACCATTTCTCGAACAACGGCCGCAACATCGGCATGACGACGTTGTCCGCGAAATGCGGGTCGAATCCGAACTCGTCGACCTCGTAGTCGCCGGAGACCCGACGTCGGAAGAATTCTGCTGCCGAGGCGATCTGGTCGACGAGCGCAGACCGGGCCGCATCGACGAGCGTGTTCTCGCCGCCGTGGTCGGCTGCCGACGACGAACCGGACGGATGCCGACGCTCACTTTGTTCACGGATGTCACGCTCCGCGCCGGTGACGGACTCACGCGAACGAGAAGTTGCCGACTTTCCGGCGTGAGTTGCGCTGGGCCGCAGGGGAATTACTTTCGCCACGTCAGTCACCCCTTCACCGCACTTCGTCCCGACAACGGCATGTGCATCACGTCTGCACTTGCTGTCGCCGCCGCGGAGTCACCGCCGAGGATGGTGGTCAACGCATTCTCCGCCCGATCGATCCACTCGGACTTGATGATCCGGCGGGTCTGCGTCGCGCGCATGAAATCGTCGAGTGCTTGCATGGTGGTCCATCGCGGCTCGAACCCCAGTTCGCTGCGCATGCGAGTGGTGTCGAGTCCGCAGCCGAATCGGAAGTACTCGAGTTGCTCGTCGGTGTAGAGCCTCATGGACGATCCCACCAATGCGCTCCCGACGCTGCGGAACAGAGCGAGCGGCATGGGAACTTCCACGCGTCCTGCCCGGCGGATCGCCTGCGACATCATCACCACTCCGTCGCCGGCGATGTTGTACGTACCCGAGGCGTGGCCGATGGTCGCCTTCTCCAACGCTGCGAGCGCATCCTCGACGTGGAGCAATTGCAGGCGCGCGTTGCGGCCGACGATGGTCGGCACGAGCGGGGCGGTGACGTAGTGGCCGACGGTCGCAGTCAGCTGAGGTCCGATCAACGGCGCCAACCGCAAAATCCCGACCGAGATGTCCGGGCGCCGACGCCCCATTCCGCGAAGGTATCCCTCGATCTCGAGACTGTCGCGGGCATATCCGCCCGGCGGCCGGCGGCGCGCACTCATTTCTTCGGTGAACTGAGCGGGATCCTTCGCACTGCACCCGTAGACGACCGAAGCCGAGCGCAGGACCACCTTGCGAACCGTCGGAGCTTTCTGGCAGACCGCGAACAGTTGCATGGCGCCGATGACGTTCATGTCCTTCATCGCGGCGCGGCTGCCGGCTTTGGGGGCTTTCTGAAGCGTCGACGCGTGCACGACGGTGTCGACCTCGGCGTTTCGGATCACTTTGCCGATCAGCGGATTGCGGATGTCTGCTCGCACGAATTCCGCGCGGCCCATCCTGCGCATCATGTCCTTGCTCGGACTGACGGCGTCGACGGCGATGACACGCTCGATCGACGGATTCTGCGCAAGCCTGGTCACCAGGTACCCGCCGAGGAATCTGCTCGCCCCGGTCACCAGTACGACGCGAGGCGTCGTGCCCCCTGAAGTGTTGTCACCTTCAACCACCAAGTACCCCCATATCCAGTAGAAACGCGCTCTGCCGAAGCGTCCCTCCCGCGATTTTCCCCCACTTTACGGGCAGAGGGGGTCCCGCGCTGACTACCCAAAATTCGGCCATTCAAGACAAACCGCCCAGCCGATGAGACGCGGCACACATCGCTTCCCCCCGAATATGCTGATGCCCGCCACCCCGGAAGGGGCGGCGGGCATCAACAGGTACTGCTTATTTACCGAGTTTCCTGCGCTGTACTCGGGTACGACGAAGCAGCTTGCGGTGCTTCTTCTTCGACATGCGCTTGCGACGCTTCTTGATCACTGAACCCATAGCGGGTGTCCCTCACGTTCTTCTCTAGCGTTCCTGCGCACGCCGGTCACGTACGCCTGCGCCAAGCAATTGGCGCCTGGCCCTCGTTTTAACTAGCTCAGCGCCTTACGACACCAGCTTGCTGGTACGACAGTGACTCATCGTACCGGTGTGGAGTCACTCGGCATAAACCGAGCCTCCGGCACAGCAACTGCTGTGCCCGCGACTCGGCTCACGCCGAGGTCATCCTCCTCGAACCGGCTGGTCAGCCGGCATCGAAGTACGAGGTTTCGAGGTAATCGTGCACTGCCTTCGCATGTACACGGAACGAACGACCCACTCGTACAGCGGGCAATTCGCCACTGTGTACCAACCGGTACACAGTCATTTTCGACACCCTCATCAAAGTTGCTACCTCAGCAACAGTGAGGAATTGCGTGCCGGCCACTGCCGGCTTTCCGTCGTGGGACGAACCCATGGACGGCTTGTTTGCAGACACCATTAATCCACATACCTCCAGCACGACTCGCGCCGCCGGCTTCCCCTCCGGCGGAACAGACACGTACGTACTAAGTCGAGCTTAGCTGTACTGGTGGGGTTAAAGCGACGGGTGTGGCTAAACGGACGACTATTCCGCAGCTGCACCCATCGCGGCCGAACGCGACTTCGCGGCATCCAAGGCATCGAAGAACGCCGTCCGCAGGCCGCCCGCTTCGAGCTGACGCAGTGCTGCAGCCGTCGTTCCGCCCGGTGACGTCACCGCGGCGCGAAGATCCGTCGCACTGTCGCCGGTGCGATCGAGCATCGCTGCGGAACCGACCATCGTCTGCACCACCAATTCGGTGGCGACCGGGCGTGTCAGGCCGAGACCGACTCCCGCGTCGATCATCGCTTCGGCAACGAGGAAGAAGTAGGCCGGGCCGGAACCGGAGACAGCAGTGACCGCGTCGATCTGCGATTCGGGAACCGTCACCACCTTGCCGACGCTGCCGAGGATGCCGCGTACGAGCTCGAGATGCTCGGCCTTGACGTGGCGTCCGGGTGACAGGACGCTCACGCCCTCTCCCACCAACATGGGGGTGTTCGGCATGACCCGGACGACCGGAAAGCCTGCGGGCAGACGAGTTTCGAAGAACCCGGTGGGGATTCCCGCCGCGAGAGAAACGATCAGCTGCTCGAGGTCACCGTCCAGATCGACCTTCGTCAACGCGGTGAGGGCTGATTCGACGTCGTTCGGCTTGACCGCGATGACGATGACGTCTGCACCCTCGGCTGCGTCCGCGACCGAACTGACTCGAATCGAGTATTCGGCAATCAATTCGTCTGCGCGAGGCTGATACTGCTCCGCGACAACCAGATCCTTGATGGCGTGGCCGGCCTGCAACAGCCCGGAAATCAGCGCCTCGCCGATCTTGCCGCCACCGATAATCGCAATTCTTGTCATGGCGAACAGCCTGCCACGACCGCAGCGATCGACCCTAGCGGGGCATCATCGCCAATTGACGACTCTGTACGACGACTGCGCCCGCCGAATCGAGAACAGCATGATCCTCTTCGAACCACGTGCTGCCCAGAACATCCGAGCTTGCCCGCACGCGAAGCCATCCCGGCGTCGGTAGTCGGCGCAGGTACGTCGTCAACTGCACGGTCGGCGCCCACCCGAACAGGCCACGGTTCATCGTCACCGGCGCGCTGATGTCACCGGCCATGATCGCGAACAGCACGGCGGTGTCGAGGTCGTTTTCGTCCTCGGGTCGAGGACGAACCCACATCCTGACCTCGGCCTCGCCTTGGCTCCCGGTGAGGAAGTGCGCCGAGGTGGTGTCGATCCTCATGTCGCAGCCCTGCCCGACGTGCACGACCTGCGCCATCGGGTGATCGCCGATGACTGCCACCGCACTCTCCGGCGGTTCCGGTGACATGTCGTCGATCGACGAGGCCGTGACGAAGGTGGGATCGCCGTCATCGGGGAATCCGAGCGTGACCGCCGCGCGAACAGCGCTGCGGCCCGCCTGGCTCAACTCGACGTCGAACAACGCGACCTGGCGTCCCTGCTTTCGGACGATCACCTCCAGTTCGACTTCACCCGGATCGGGCGCTGACAGATAGTTGGCGCTCACCGCGAGTGGCTGCATCTTCACCAGCGAGTCGTTCTCACCTGCGCCGTCTCGCAGACATTGACGCGCGGCAGCGGCGCACACAGCCATCATGGAGCCGCCGTGCACTTTCGGCCCGATGGTCCAGATCGGATCGATCGTTGCGGTGTATCGCCCGTCGCCGAGCGAGGTGAGGCGATTGAGATCTTGAAAGGGGCTGGTGCTCATCAATTTTCCTGTTCGGTGCTGTCTCGGTGTTGCGAGAAATGTCGTGCGGCCAAGTCTTGGTGCGCCAAGCGTCGTAAAGCTGTCAGAACGGGTTCGTACATGGCGGTTCCGAGGACGGCATATCGGATGCCGTCCTCCGTCGTGCTGGTGGGCATCAGCTCGATTTCCACCTCGGCAATCCCTCGGATGTGGTCACCGTAAGCCTGCAAGCGCTCGTCCGAGAGACTCAGTCCTGCGTCCTCGAGGCCGATCAGTGCCCGCTCGAGGTGAGCGACCGCCACGTACCTCGGCTCGAAGACTTGACCGAGAAACTCCAGAACCTTGCGAGCTCTGGGGAACTCTGGATCCGGTTCAGGTTCGACGTACGGCGGTAGTTGCGCGATTGCGCGGCCGAACGTCTCGAATTCGGATCGCTCGTCACTGTCCACCAGTTCGAGCACCGCGCGAATCCTCGGAATCGCGAGTCCCGCCCCGGCCAGGGCTCTGATCAACGCGAGTCGCCGCACGTGCTGTTCGCCATACCTCGCTCCCGTTGCGCTGGTCGGCTCACCAGGCATCAGCAGACCTTCACGGAGGTAGTACTTGATCGTGGCCAGCGCGACACCGGACTGCGCGGCCAGTTCGGAAACCTTCACCGCTCCTCCGTCCATCCGATTCGCTTCGGCCTACTACTGGATAGTGATGCTATCCAATGGCGGCCGAGCCCCGATGAGGAGGACGTGCCTTGCGCTAGGGTTGAACCCTCTTTGCGCACACCACCAGAAATTTCCGAACGGAGCGAACAGGCGGAATGACGGATTTGCAGTCGGAGGCTCAGCCCGACGAACAGTGGCGCATCGTCGAACCACTGACGCTGACTCCCCTGCTCACCGCCGCACTCGAGGTCTTCCACGAACTCGGTTACCACGGAGCGTCGGTTCGTGACATCGCAAAACGCGCCGGCGTCACCGTGCCGACGCTGTATTACCACCACGGCAACAAACAGGGCATCCTCGTCGCGCTGATGGAACCGGGCATCGAGAACGTCACCGCACGCGCGAGCGCTGCGGTCGACGCTGCCGGACCGTCGCCGACGGCACAGTTCGGCAATCTCGTCGAGGCGTGTGTTCTGCACATGACCAGTCGCTCCGACATAGCCTTCCTCGATTCCGAACTGCGGTACCTCGAGGAAGCGGAACGAAAGAGCTACGCCGCCAAACGAAAGAAGCTCGAGAACCTACTCGTCGACGTCCTGACGGCAGGCGTCCAGAGCGGTGAGTTCACGGTCCCCGACATCACCGGAACGGGCCGCGCACTGCTGGGCATGTGTCAGTCCGTCGTCCTCTGGTATCGACTCGACGGACCGCAGACTCCGCGCGAAGTCAGTGTTCTCTATCGCGAGATAGCTCTGAAAGCCGTCGGTGTCACTGCGTGAGCGCTGGTCGAATTTCCAGTCATGTCCGATTAGCCCTTAACTGACGAACGTCACACCTGTCGGCTGACACCGAAACCGGGACGCGCCCACGGTCACGGGTCCACACTGAGAAGCAGAGATGCGCGGGGTGGATCCGCAGACCGAGGGAGTTCTTGACGTATGGCCAACAGCAATCCATTTGTTCCTCCGAGCGCGGTCGACGTCGACCTTTCCGCGGTTGCCTGGGGGGCGAACCGCACGATGTCCGACTTCGAGACGGGAATGTGGCGGATGGAAGAGGCGCAGCCGCAACTGCGCTCACCGATCGTTGCGGTCGAGGTTCTCGATCGTGCCCCGGATTGGGACCGGCTGCTCGACGCGGTCGAGTGGGCATCGCACGTGGTTCCGCGTATTCGTATGCGCGCGGTGGAACCGGCGATGCAACTGGGCAATCCGGTGTGGTCGGTTGATCCCGAGTTCGACATCGGCTACCACCTACGACGCGTCCGCTTGCCCGCGCCGGCGGACTTCGATCACGCGCTGCGCATGTGTCGTCACCTTGCGACCGAACCTTTCGACAAGGCTCGACCGCCGTGGAGCGCGCTGCTCATCGAAGGTCTCGACGACGGTCGTGCCGTGTTCGTGGTCAAGACTCACCACTCCATCACCGACGGCATGGGCGGCATCCAGATGATGACGCTCCTGCACAGCCGTCGCCCGGACCCCACCCCGAACAAGCCCGACCGCACGCCGCCTGCTCCTGAGCACCTGTCGTCGGTAGGCGCCTTCGGCGAGGAGGTCGTCAGCGAGATCCGGCGTGCGCCCTCCCGTATCGCCAAGCTGGTCCGCGGCGCCACCAATGTTGCGACCACGGCGATCTCGAGTCCGTTCAGCACCGCTTCCGAGGTCCTCGGCTACGCCAATTCACTCCGCAAGATCGTCACTCCCCCAGCTCGTTCCGGTTCCCCTCTTCTCCACGATCGTGGTCTCGGACGGTGGTTCGGAACTCTCGAAGTGGGTGTTCCCGAACTCAAGGCCGGAGCGAAGGCTGCCGGTGGTTCACTCAACGACGCCTACGTCGCCGCCCTGCTCGGCGGTTTCCGTCGCTACCACGAGTCGTTCGGACAATCCGTCGAGAGCATCCCGATGGGTATGCCCATCAGCATGCGCACCGGCGCGGACGCCAACGGCGGCAACCGGTTTGCAGCCGTTCGCTTCAACGGTCCGGTCGCCGAGACGGATCCCGCCAAACGCATCAGGCAGGTGCGGGAAATCGTTCTGGGTCTGCGTGAGGAACCGGCGTTGGACGCTCTCGACGTCGCCGCCCCGATCCTCGCCCGCCTGCCGAATTATCTACTCGCGAACTGGTATCTGTCCCAGTCGACAGGACTGGACCTGCAGGCGAGCAATGTCGCCGGCGTACCGGTACCGGTGTATCTCGCCGGAGCGAAGATCGAACGGATGTTCCCGTTCGGCCCGGCCCCCGGTTGCGCGGCAATGGCAACGCTGGTCTCCCACGTCGGAGTGTGCTGCATCGGAATCAATCTCGACACCGCCGCGGTCACGAAGCCCGCACTGCTCATGCAGTGCTTGCAGGAGAGCCTCGACGAGATCGTGGCTCTCGGAGTCACAACGGAAGGTGCGTGAGTCATGAGCGAAAACACGACCAACCCGCGCGTGTACCTCACCGAAACCATGACAGAGGCCGAAGCCGGAGTGCTGCGAAAGTGGCTCGCCGACAAGGCGACCGCATCCGAAACTCGGCCGGTTACCGTCAACATCACCGACAAGACTCTGGCCGAACTGGCGGCACGGACCGACGACCCGATGCTCGCGCCGCTTCGCGTGGTGTGGATTCCGGACACCCATACCAAGCACAACGTCGCGGTGCGACTGCGTGACGCACTGGCACCACGCGATCCTCTCCACCCCGGACGCGGCGCACAACGCAGAACTTTGCGCACCGACCCGTCACGGTGCCAGGTCATCGAAGGCGAGCCGGCGCCACTGAGCGATCTCGAGCGTCGTCTCGAAAAGAGCGGTGGCGGTTCGCTACCCGAGTTCATCCGACGGCAGGCCGCCCTGGCGCTCGAGCGTGCCGAATTAGGCCTTCTGGGTGGCCAGTACAAGGTGTCGCGGTTCGTCGTCGACGAGATCACCGACACCCGCCGGTTCGCCACCGAGGTCATGGCTCTGGCCGACCGCTTGAACATCGCCGTCGCCGAAGTCGACCGCCGCGCGCGTGAAGCTCTCGAAGAAATGGTTGCCACCCAGAGTCGCCAAGCCATCGCGGTGTGGGATCGTCTGGGGCGCTATTTCGCTCGCGCCTACAAGCTCGACGTGGACACGAGCCGGTTCGAGGAACTCCGTGAGCTGAACAAGGAACACTCACTGGTCTTCCTCCCCAGTCACCGTTCGTACCTCGATCCCCTCGTCCTGCGCCCGGCGTTGATCGCGAACGGCTTGCCGCTCAATCACGTCATGGGCGGCCTCAACATCAGCTTCTGGCCCATGGGCTCGATCCTCAAGCGCAGCGGCACCGTCTTCATTCGTCGAAGCATCGGCAACGACGAGGTCTACAAGTGGTCGATGCACGAGTACATGCGCTACCTGCTGACCAAGCGCTTCAATCTGGAGTGGTACATCGAAGGTGGGCGCGGGCGTACCGGGAAATTACGCCCGCCGCGCTTCGGTCTCCTGACCTACCTGACCAAGGCCTTTCAGGTCAGCGGCGCATCCGACGTGTATCTCGTCCCGGTCGCGCTGAGCTACGACCAGCTCTACGAGGTCGGGGCCATGGCTGCGGAGGCTCTCGGCGCCGAGAAGACACCGGAAGGCCTGCGCTGGATGGTGGGTTACGTACGCGCACAGGGAAAACGGAACGGTGTCGCACACGTGACCATCGGCCGGCCGCTCTCACTTGCGGACGCACTCAGCCAGGAAACCGATCAGCGCCTCGCCATTCAAAAGGCCGGCATCGAGGTGTGTCACCGCATCAACGAGGTCACACCGGTGACCGTGTCTTCGCTTGCGATGCTGGCGTTCCTCGGAATCGAAGACCGGGCGTTGACCGTTCGTGAGCTCACCGCGATCCTCACGCCGCTGTTCGGGTACATCACCGCGCGAAATCTTCCGATCGCCGGCGACGTCGAACTGTCCGATCCGCGCGTCATCGAGAAGGCGTTGCAGACACACGTCGATTCCGGTGTCCTCGAGCGCTTCGATCGCGGCGGCGAGCAGGTCTTCTACCTCGGCAAGGACCAGCACCTTGTCGCTGCCTTCTACCGCAACAACACAATTCACTTTCTCGTCGTGCGTGCCATCACCGAACTCGTACTGCAGGCAGCCGTCGAAGAACGGTTCGAGGATCCCATCGGGGACGGTTGGGCCGAGGCCAAGCGCATCCGCGATCTGTTGAAATTCGAGTTCTTCTTCAGCGATCGGGACACCTTCGAGCAGGAGATGCGGACCGAGCTGACCCTGATCGATCCCGAGTGGGAAACCGTCATGGCCGACGACAAACGAACCGAGCACATGATCGAGTCGGTGCGGCCGTACCTCGCGCACCGTGTGCTCCAACCGTTTCTCGAGGCGTACCAGGTTGTCGCCGATCAGCTTGTACTTGCCCCGATTTCGACGTCGTTCGACGAGAAGTCCTTCGTCAGCAACTGCATCGACGTCGCACATCAGCGTCGCCTACGACAGCAGATCGCCAGCAACGAATCGGTTTCCGGTGAATTGTTCGCCACTGCACTGAATTTGGCGCGCAACCGGAACTTGATCGAAGTCGACGACGACGGCGTCCGGGCCAGGCGCCTGGCATTCGCCGCGGAAATCAAGGTTCAGGTCGAGCGTCTGCGCCACCTCCGAGCACTCGCGCATGCACGGCTCGATCAGGTGGCCATGCCGGTGCCCGACGCCGCTGCAGTAGTCACCATTCCCGAAGCAAACAGAGCGCCCGCCGCGAACGAGGAAGTAGGACTGTGACCGGACTCGAGCGTCTGCACTCCGCCATCGAAGCCGCCCCTCCCGGGCCCGGAACGATCGCCGCCTTCGACCTCGACGGCACCTTGATCAGTGGATATTCGGCCAGCGTGGTCTACCGAGACCGCCTGCGACGCTTGGATATCAGCGTCGGCGAATTGTTGCGCACCACCGGTGCCGCGATCGACACCCAGTTCCGTGGCGCTGATGTCGGAGCGTTGATGGACATCGGCGTGCGCGCCCTGGGCGGCCGTACCGTCGAGGAACTGAACGACTGGGGCCGACGGTTGTTCAAGCAGGAGATCGCCGCGATGATCTACCCGGAAGCCCGTGGGCTACTGGCGGCGCACCGGCGAGCAGGCCACACGATCGTGATGGCCACGTCGGCGACTCCGTTCCAAGCCAAGTACGTCGCCGAAGATCTCGATATCGAAGATGTGCTGTGCACCGAGCCCGAAGTCGTCGACGGCATGCTCACCGGCGAACTGTCCTCGCCCGCTCTGTGGGGGCCGGCCAAGGCCAATGCCCTTGCGGGCTATGCCGAGAAGATGGGCGCCGACTTGAAGAACGCGTTTGCGTACTCCAACGGTGTCGAAGACGTGTTCATGCTCGAGGCCGTCGGGCGACCTGTCGCGTTGAACCCCGATCGTGGTCTGGCCAAGATCGCGTTGCGCAATCACTGGCCTTCGGTCAGCCTGCGTAAACCGCAACGAGGCGCAACACCGATCTCGACGATCCGAACGGCGACGGCCATGGGCGCGCTTGCTGCCACCGCCGCCCTCGGTGCGTCGGCAGGCATCGTCACCGGCAACCGTCAACTGGGTGCGAACCTGGTGGGCACGTACGGCCCCGACATCTCACTCTCACTGCTCGGCATCGACGTCGAGATCGACGGCGAGCACAACGTGTGGGATCACCGCCCGGCGGTATTCATGTTCAATCATCAAAGTTCCCTGGACATGTTGGTCCTCGGCACCGTCATCAAGCGTGACGTGACCGGCGTCGCGAAGAAGGAAGCGGCAAGCGATCCACGGTTCATGCCCGTCGGTGCACTGCTCGACGTCGCCTACATCGACCGCACCGACACCACAAAGGCGAAGGCTGCGCTGCAACCGGCAGTCGACAAGCTGAAGAATGGTGTCTCGATAGTCATCGCTCCGGAGGGCACCCGTTCTCCGACGCCACGCCTGGGCCCGTTCAAGAAGGGCGGCTTCCACTTGGCGATCCAGGCCGGTGTGCCGATCGTGCCCGTGGTGATTCACAACGCGGGCGAACGGATGTGGCGCAATTCGCTTGTCGCCCATCCGGGTCCGGTCTACGTCTCGGTGCTCGATCCCATCTCCACCGAAGGCTGGGAGACCAAAGACCTCGACGCACACGTCGAGAAGGTGCGCGCGCAGTTCGAAGCTGCGCTACTTGCCGGCCACCGCTGAGCGTGCCAGGTGCTCGCGTGCAAACGCGAGCGCCTGCGCCAGCATCGACGACCGCTCCCGACGGGTACGCGCATTTTGAGTGTTGATCTCGATGACAGCCTGGCCGCTGAAGTCGCTCGCAGCCAATTGCCGACACAACTCCGCGCACGGCTGTGAACCGTGTCCAGGAATCAGGTGCTCGTCCATCGACGCCCCGCGGCCGTCGGCCAGGTGCAGGTGCTCGAGGCCCTTGCCCATCCGGGAGGCCAACTCCAAAGCGTCCATTCCCGCCGTCGCGGTGTGCGACAGATCGAGTGTGTAGTGAGCGTGATCGGAATCGGTCGGGTCGTACGACGGGCTGAACGCGGACAACGCTGCCCCCGGACCGCCCCGTTTACGCAGACGCTCCGCGGACTTGTCCTTGCCACCGAAGAAGCTGTCGGCGCGCATGGGGAACATGTTCTCCACCGCCACCACGACGCTGCTCTTCGATTCGAGATCGACAACTTGTTCCGCGAAGCCTTCGGCGTACTTGCGCTGCCACCGGAACGGCGGGTGGACGACCACCGTCGTCGCGCCCAAGGTTTCGGCCGTGCGTACCGAACGCTCGAGCTTCTCGACCGGATCGGAACCCCACACGCGCTGCGAAATCAGCAGACACGGCGCATGCACGGCCTGCACCGGAATCGCGTACTTGCGAACGAGGGCAGCAACAGCACCGATGTCCTGACTGACGGATTCGGCCCACACCATCAGCTCGACACCGTCGTATCCGAGATCGGCGGCGTAGCGAAATGCTGCTTCCGTGTTCTCCGGATACACCGAGGCCGTCGACAAACCGACGGCTATCGGCCGACGAACCATGCGCTGCGATCCCCCGATCATCGTCCGATCAACCCGAGGTCAACAAGAACGCCAGTGGACCGAGCGTCACGATCATGCCGACAACCACCGCGATCACGAAACTCGTGATGTCGTCCGTCTTGCGTAGAACCCGCACGACGGCCACCAAGCCGACGATCACGATCAGCGCGAGCACCAACGCCACCCACGGCAGCATGTCCCACAGCTTCTCGAAGCCCTTGAACATCGCGCCGCCGACGATCAGTGCAACAACGACCTGACCGGCAAGCACTGCCCATTCACGGATCGAGTTACGCTCGCCGGCCTCTTCCGCTGCCGGTTCGGCTTCCACGTCGGTCTCGGACTCGGCGACGGCAGTGGACTTTGTCGCACCGTCAGCGACCACCGGCGCCTTGACCAGATCGACCACGGCGGTCGATTCGGCCTCGCCGGCATCCGCGTCTGCGATCTTGTCGATCAGTTCGGTGCTCTCTTCCGGCGCTGCCGGAGCAGGAGCAGTCGGTGTAGGTGCCTTGGCGACGGGAGTGGGGACACGCGGCGGCAGGATCGGCGGACGCAACGACGGCGACTGGGTTGCGGCGCGCTCCTGACGCATCAGGTCGCCCGCCAGGGTCTGACCCGACAGCAGAGCTGGTTCCTGCGTTACCTGCGTCGGTGAGGAGGAGTTGAGCGGCGCTCGGCTCACCCACTGTCCGGGCGAGGACTTCGAGGTCTGTCCCGGCGACGGTGTGGAAGTCGGCTTCGGAGTGGTGACCGGCGGCGCGGCCGGCTTCGACTCGGCCTTGGGTGTCTGCGGCTCGTCGTCATCGTCATCGTCGTCGAACGAGACGGCGAAGGCTGCGGTGCGGTCGGCGGGAACCTTCGGTGCCGGTTCGGCTGACTTGGCGGTTTCCGCGACAGCCTCGGCCGGCGCAGAAGGTGCAGCGTTTTCTGGCGCAGCTGCTTCAGGCTGGGCTGCTGGTTCGGCCGACTCTGGCTCGGCGGCCGCGCGCGATCCCGACTGGCGAACGATCGGGATCTCACCCGTCAGTTCGGCGACGGAGATGCCACCGGCTACGCCGCGCCGACGTCGCCCACCTCGGGATTCGACGCTCTGACCGTTCCGCTTGAGCAGTTCCGCTACGGAAATCTGCTGACTGTCCTCGGTCATCAAGCACTCACCACCAATTCACCGCCCATTTCTGTGTCGAGCTTTCGCAGAATCAGACCCTCACGCAGTGCCCAGGGACAAATTTCCAGTTCGTCCACTCCGAGCGCCCGCATGGTTGCCTCTGCGATGAGCGCGCCGGCCACAATCTGCTGTGACCGATCCGAGCTCACTCCTTCCAATTCTGCACGGTCCGCTGCCGTCATCCTGGATATGAAGGCTATGAGTTGCCTGAGTCCGCTGGAAGTCAGGGTCCGTTTCGCCCGGGGGCCTGCGGCAGAAGGGGCCGCGCCGGTGAGCCGAGCCAACGATCGGAAGGTCTTCGAGGTCCCGACCGTGCGGTCCCAGTCGCCGGCCGCGCGCAGTTCCTTGGCTGGTCCGACCAACTCCGCGTCCAGCCAGTCGCGCAAGACGGAGACTCGGCGCTTGCCCGGCGGATCGGCCTGGAGCCAGTCGCGCGTCAACCGTCCGGCACCGAGTTGCAGTGAGAAGGCGACGTCCGGATCCTCGTCACCACCTGCGGTGAGTTCGAGCGAGCCGCCGCCGATGTCCAGGTTCAGGATGCGTCCGGCGCTCCAGCCGTACCAGCGGCGCACTGCCAGAAAGGTCAGCCGTGCTTCGTCGACCCCGGAGAGAACCTCGAGATTGACTCCGGTCTCGGCGCGCACGCGGGCGAGCACGGCTTCGGAATTGTTGGCGTCACGGACGGCGGACGTGGCAAAAGCCATCATTTCCTCGCATCCGGACGTCTTGGCGATACCGGCGAATTCGGAGACCGTCGACACCAAGCGATCGGCCCCTGACGTGGTGATATCGCCGCGGTCGTCGGTGTTTTCTGCCAGCCTCAACGTGGACTTGGTCGAGCTCATGGGTGTTGGGTGGCCGCCCCGATGGGCGTCCACAACCAATAGATGGACGGTATTGCTTCCGACGTCGAGTACCCCTAGTCGCACATCGCCACGTTACTGGGTCTACGGTCGGCCCTTGTGACAGCAGGTAACCCAGACCGGTCCCACAAGATGACTCCGAGCCCCGAGGTCGATCTCGATTTCCCGCGCGAATGGGTCGAATTTGTCGATCCGGATAACTCCGAACACCTCATTTCCGCTGATATGACGTGGTTGCTCTCGCATTGGACCTGCGTGTTCGGCACGCCGGCGTGTCAGGGCATCATCGGCGACCGCCCGGACGACGGTTGCTGCTCGCACGGCGCTTTCCTCTCCGATCAGGAAGATCAGGACAAGCTCGACGCGTCAGTGAAAATGCTCACAGCCGAAGACTGGCAGTTCATGGAAAAGGGTCTCGGCAAGAAGGGATACGTCGAGGAAGACGACCTCGAGGACGAGCCCGCGCTGCGCACCCGCCGCTACAAAGGTGCGTGCATCTTCCTCAACCGGCCCGGTTTTGCCGGCGGTGAGGGCTGCGCACTGCATTCCATGGCGCTCAAGAAGGGCATCGAGCCGCTCGAGGTGAAGCCGGACGTGTGCTGGCAGCTACCGATCCGCCGCACCCAGGACTGGGTCGACCGACCGGACGGCGTCCAGATCCTCAAGACCACGATCACCGAGTACGACCGCCGCGGTTGGGGCGAGGGCGGCGACGACCTCGCCTGGTACTGCTCCGGCTCCCCTGACGCTCATGTCGGGGAACGGCAGGTCTGGCAGTCCTACGGGCCGGAACTGACGGAGCTTCTCGGAAAGCGTGCGTACGACGAGCTGGCTCGCCTCTGCAGGCGTCGTGCCGGCCTCGGCCTCATAGCAGTCCATCCGGCGACCACGATCGCTCAGAACAAGGCTCAGGGCTGACTCCGCAAGAACAAATGAATTCAGCCGCTCACACGATCGTGTGAGCGGCTGAATTCTTCTCGACGAACTTAGATCACGCTTCGAGCTTGTAACCCAATCCACGGACCGTGACCAGATGTTCCGGCTTGGCCGGATCCGATTCGATCTTCGAACGCAACCGCTTCACGTGTACGTCAAGGGTTTTGGTGTCACCGACGTAGTCGGCGCCCCAGACGCGGTCGATCAACTGTCCGCGGGTCAGCACCCGGCCGGAGTTGCGGAGCAAGTACTCGAGGAGGTCGAACTCCTTGAGCGGCAACGTCACCGGGTTTCCAGCGACCTGCACGACGTGGCGCTCGACGTCCATCCGTACCGGTCCGGCCTCGAGCACCCCGTTGTCGGAGGCGAGGTCCGCCTCGTTCTCCACCCCGCGGCGCAGCACCGCACGGATGCGGGCGATCAGCTCACGCGCCGAATACGGTTTGGTCACATAGTCGTCCGCACCCAGTTCCAGGCCGACGACCTTGTCGATCTCGCTGTCACGCGCCGTCACCATGATGACGGGAACGCCCGAACGCGATCGCAACGCCTTGCAGACGTCCGTGCCGCTCATGCCGGGCAGCATGAGGTCGAGCAGGACGATGTCCGCTCCGGAGCGATCGAATTCCGCCAACGCCGACGGTCCGTCGTTGACGATGGTGGTCTCGAAGCCTTCCTTGCGGAGCAGGAACGCCAGCGGGTCCGCCAAGGACTCCTCGTCCTCCACGATCAGCACACTCGTCATCGTTTGGCCTCCATGCCGTTTTCTCTACTGCCTTGTTCTCGTCTGCCGATCCGCGTGGAACCGGCGGTTCCCGCGTCGTCAGAGTCGATGTCGTCGTCCGACTCCACGTGTGCCGGTATCTGCAACGTGAAGGTAGACCCTGTTCCCGGTTTGCTCCACAGTTCGATGGAGCCGTTGTGATTGGCCGCGACGTGCTTGACGATTGCCAGCCCCAGACCCGTTCCGCCGGTCTGCCGTGACCGTGCCTTGTCCACGCGGAAGAATCTCTCGAACACTCGTTCCTGATCCGCTTTCGCGATGCCCTCTCCTCGGTCGGTGACCGCGATCGCGACATTGTCGCCGCGTACCGACCGACTGACTGACACCGGAGACCCCTTGGGCGAGTAAGCAATAGCGTTCTCGATGAGGTTGGACAGTGCCGTCACGAGAAGAGTCTGATCCCCGAGCACCTCCAACCCACTCGGATGGTCGGTGGTGACGGTGATCCCGGCGGCCTCGGCCGACAGATTCGACCTCGACAGTGCCTCGGACACCACGGTGTCGACGTCGACCACGTCGAGATCGGGCAGCTTCTCGGCACCTTGCAGGCGCGAGAGTGCGATCAACTCGGTGACCATCTTGCCCAGACGAATCGACTCGCCCAGCACCCGTTCGCCGAAGTGGCGCACGGATTCCGGATCGTCAGCGGACTCGAGCAGCGCCTCCGCGAGCAAACTCATCGCGCCGACCGGCGTCTTCAGTTCGTGGCTGACGTTCGCGACGAAATCGCGTCGCGTCGCCTCCATGCGGACCTGCTCGGAATCGTCGTCGGCGAACAGGACCACGAAGTTGCGATCGTCCTTGCTGAGCAACCGGGCCGTCCCACGTACCGCGATCTTGTCGCGGCCGCGCTGCGCGGTCTGCGCCGTCAGATCGACCTCGACGGGCTGACCTGTCCGCAGGACTTCCTGCGCCGCCCGCCACGCCCGCTCGTCGACCAGACGATTCTTGACGAGGCCGAGTTCTTCGGCGCGAGGGTTGAAGAGCACGACGTCGTGGAAACCGTCGACGACGGCGATACCGCTTTCCGAAGCCAACACGATGAGGTCGAGAACCTGAGACATCGTGAGCCCGGTCTGTTCGTCGGAGCGCTGACTCTGGCGCGACGACAGCCTGGGGACCAGCACCCCGCCGACGAGGTAGCCGACCAAGCCGGCGACCACGACCAGCAGCACTGCAATCACGACACTCACGGCGCAATCGTACGTTCGCGCGAAGTGTCGGTTACGGCGGGTTCGGACGTTCCCGCCCGCGTAATCCGCCAGGTGGGCGGCGTTGGTTCGTCGTTCATCTGTTGTTGGCCGAGGCCCCCCGAAAACACTGTTCGGGGGGCCTCGACGCACATCATCGGGTTGCTACTTTCCGCCCTGATTCGCCACCGCGGCGGCGCCGGCAGCTGCGGCCTCCGGATCCAGGTAGGTGCCGCCGGGATTGAGCGGCTTCAGGTTCTCGTCGAGGTCGTAACGCAGCGGGATTCCGGTCGGGATGTTCAGGCCCGCGATGTCCTCGTCCGAGATGCCGTCGAGGTGCTTGACCAATGCACGCAGCGAGTTGCCGTGCGCCGTGACCAGTACGTTCCGGCCGGCGAGCAGCTCCTGCGAGATGGTGTCCTCCCAGTACGGGATCAGGCGCTTGACGACGTCGAGCAGGCACTCGGTCAAGGGAACCTCGTCGAGGTTCGCGTACCGGGGATCGGTGTCCTGGCTGTACTCGCTGCCGGCTTCGATGGCGGGCGGCGGGGTGTCGTAGCTACGACGCCAGAGCATGAACTGCTCGTTTCCGTACTCTTCCTTGGTCTGAGCCTTGTTCTTGCCCTGCAGAGCGCCGTAGTGGCGCTCGTTGAGACGCCAGTCGCGGACCACCGGGATCCAGTGGCGATCGGCGGCGTCGAGTGCGAGGTTGGCCGTGCTGATCGCGCGGCGGAGCAGAGATGTGTAGAGAACGTCAGGCAAGAGGTTGTGCTCGGCGAGCAGTTCGCCGGCGCGCTTGCCTTCGGCCATGCCCTTGTCTGTCAGGTGGACGTCCACCCAGCCGGTGAACAGATTGAGTGCATTCCATTCGCTCTCGCCGTGGCGGAGCAGGACCAGGGTTCCGATACTCATGGCGTTCATCCTGGCACGAGTACCGGAACCCTTCTTGATCAACCCTGCCTGGAAATCAGCTCGGGGCTACTTCGGCAGTTCGCAGATCCTTGCGGAGGATCTTTCCGGCCGCGGATTTCGGCACGGTGCTGATGAACGAGACCTGGCGGACCTTCTTGTGCGGTGAGACGCGCTCGGCGACGAACGAGATCACGTCGTCTTCGGTCAACTCGGCGCCGTCCTGGAGCACGACGAATGCCTTCGGAACCTCTTCGCCTTCGGCGTCGAGCACACCGATCACTGCAGCGTCGGCGATCTGCGGGTGTGTCAGAAGCAAAGCCTCGAGTTCCGCTGGGGGAACCTGGTAGCCCTTGTACTTGATCAATTCCTTGAGGCGGTCGACGATCTTGACGACGCCGTCGCCGTCGACGGTCGCGATGTCACCGGTGTGCAGGTAACCGTCGTCGTCGAGGGTGTCCTTGGTGGCCTGGTCGTTGCCGAGGTAACCGAGCATGATGTTCGGTCCCTTGCACCACAGTTCCCCGGGCTCGCTGACGCCGTCCGAGCCGAGCGCGGGGTACGCGACCTCTTCGCCCGTTCCCGGGTCGACGAGCTTGCATTCCATGTTGGCGATGGTCGGACCGCAGGTGTCGAGCGCGATGTCGTCACGATCGAACGGGATCGCATGCGAGACGGGGCTCATCTCGGACATGCCGTAGCCCTGGCGCACATGGCAGTTCAAACGGTCCGCGACGGCCTTGCCGAGCGCCGCGTCGAGGGGGGCCGCGCCAGAGAAGATGGTGTGCACGCTCGACAGGTCGTACTGATCGACGAGCGGGTGCTTGGCCAGCGCGACGGCAACGGGCGGTGCGACGAAGATGTACGTCGACTTCTGCTCGGCGACGATCCGTAGGAACTCGACGAGATCGAACTTCGGCATCGTGATGAGGCTCGCGCGGCGGTAGAGCGCAGCGTTGAGCAGCACCGTCATGCCGTAGATGTGGAAGAACGGCAGGACCGCGAGGATCTTGTCGTCGGTCTCGATCCCCATCCGCGGAATGATCTGGCAGACGTTGGCCACGAGATTGCGATGGGTGAGCATGACGCCCTTGGGCCGGCCGGTGGTGCCCGACGAGTACGGCAGCACCGCGAGCTGGGTGGCCGGATCGAAGGAAACCTCGGGCGCCGCTGCGCCCTCACCGAGCAGATCTCGCAGCGACAGATGGCCTTCGGCGCCGTCGAGCACGAACACGTTCTCGGTCGGGATACCGACCAGCTCGGCGGCGGCCTTGGCCTGCGGCAGCAGCGGCGAGACGGTGAAGAGGAACTTGGCCTTGGAATCGGTGAGCTGCTTGGCGATGTCCTCGGCGGTGTAGAGCGCGTTGATCGTGGTCGCGACGCCACCGGCACGCAGGATGCCGTGGAAGACGGAACCGAAGGCCGGGACGTTGGGCGAATGGAGCCCGACGACGTCGCCGACGGCGAGCCCACGCGCTGCGAGGGCGCCTGCAACGCCGTTGATCTGCGCGATCAGCGAAGCGTATGTGGTTACGGCGCCCGAACTGCCTTCGACGAATGCCGTCTTGTCGAGGTCTGCGGGGTCGGTGTTTCCGAACAGGAAGTCGTAGACGCTGAGGTTGGGGATTTCAACGTCGGGGAACGGACTCTTGAAGCTCACTGTGCTCCTCGAAAAGTTGCGCGGCGGGGTGGTGTGACCAACTTACTGTGACTCACGGGAACAGTATTATTCCGTGACGACAGTCACAAGTAAAGGCCACTTTACGTGACACATCCGCGATGTGTCTCACCCCGCTCGATCAGCTTTGCGCGGGCTCTTCCTCGATGAGGTGCTTGAACGGCTCGAGATTCGCCAGCGACTCACCACGCGACACCCGCCACGCCCACTCACGCTTGATCGACGAGGAAAAACCGAGTTCGAGGATGACGTTGAAATCGCCGTCGGCTGCCTCGAGAACCTGACCGAGCACTCGGTCCAGTTCGTCGCCGGTCACGGCATGCTCGGCGATCTTGCCGACCAGGTAGATGTCCCCGACCTTGTCGAGTGTGTAGGCCACTCCGTACAGACGACGGTTGCGCTTGAGCAGGAACTTGTAGACGCCTTCGAAGTTCTCGTCCACCTTGCGGCACACGAAGGCCTCGACCCGCACGCCGTGATTACCGACAGTGAGCAGCGTCGACGTCTTGAGTTTGTGTTCGCCGGGAAGTTCGACGATGAAATGCGCGTCGTCTTTTCTGGTGAAGTCGAGTTCACGCTCCGTGAGAGCCTGCTCGATGGTGTCCGAAATGCTGCTCATGTACGCACCCCTCCGGTCCGGCGCAGACGCCACAGACCCCGCGCACGGCGGGGCGAGAAGTCGCTGGGACCGGTTCCGTTGTTGTAGTTGACTGCGGCTTTGCGATAGCTCTCGAGCAAACCGTCCGCGGTGTGTTCCCACGAGAAATTCTCGGCGTGACGCGGTGCCTGCGCGGCGAGTTCGGCCAAGCGTTTCGGCGCTGTCACCAAGGATTCGAGAGCGCCGGCCCAGTCTTCGGTGCGGTGCCCTTGAACCAGCAGACCGGTCTCACCGTTGCGTACGGCCACTCCCAGTCCGCCGACATCCGCGGCGATCACCGGGGTTCCGCAGGCCTGAGCTTCGATGGCTACCAGTCCGAAGGACTCCGAATAGCTCGGCACCGCAACCAGATCCGATGCGCGGTAGACATCGGCGAGACGCTGCGGCGCCTGCGGCGGCAAGAACGTCACCTGCGCTGTGATGCCCAGTGAGCGTGCCAGTTCGATCAACACGTCCGGCCGCGCGAGACCGGTTCCGGACGGCCCGCCGACAACGAGGATGCGCAGCGGCAACCCCGGGCGACGGCTGATCACCTCGGCTGCTGCGCGCAGCAGAACGTCCGGCGCTTTGAGCGGTTGGATGCGGCCGACGAAGGTCACGACGATCTCGCCCGGGTTCAACCCCAACGACGCGCGGGCGGAATCGCGATCGCCCGGTCGATAGCGGGTGAGATCGGCGCCCGGAGCCACGACGTCGATACGCGTGGGATCTGCGCCGTACAACTCGTGCAGCGCTTTGGCTTCGTCGGTGGTGTTGGCGACCAGACGATCGGACTCGGCGACTACTTGCTGCTCACCGATCTGACGTGCTGCGGGCTCGGGGGTGTCCCCCTCGGCCAGCGACAGATTCTTCACCGCCGCGAGGGTGTGGGCGGTATGTACGAGTGGCACGCCCCAGCGGTCGCGGGCCAGCCATCCGACCTGCCCGGACAACCAGTAGTGCGAATGAATCAGGCTGTAGTACCCGGGCTCGTGACGCGCTTCCTCCCGCAGAACTCCCGCGACGAAGGCACACAGTTGAGTCGGCAGATCTGCCTTGTCCAGTCCTTCGAAGGGACCGGCCGCGATGTTCCGAACCCGCACTCCGGGAGCGGCGTCCACCACGGGTGCGTCGGCCGAGGACGTCGCGCGGGTGAATATCTCCACCTCTACGCCACGTTTGGCGAGTTGAATGGCGGATTGCAGAACGTAGACGTTCATCCCACCCGCGTCACCGGTGCCGGGTTGCGCCAATGGCGAGGTGTGGACCGAGAGAACGGCCACCCGGCGAGGGCGCGAAATGTGCATGGGCGTCACCACTCCATACTGCCCCCTCACCGGGCGCGAACTCTAACCGAGGCTCGAGATGAAGGCTCGCACTTCGGACACGAATCGTGTCGGATCCTCCACGAACGGTCCGTGATTGCAGCCTTCCCAGTACGACGCCTGGGACTTGGGAATCAGTTCCTCGGCGTGCTTACCTGCGCTCACGTCGACGACGGAGTCCTCGGTTCCGTGCAGAACGAGGACCGGGATGTCGAGGCTGCGGAGCAACTCGTCGTGACCGACGGCACGATTGAACAGTGCTGCGCGCACCCGCGGACGCGTCGAGAGGCTGTACCCGAACAAGGCCTGCGACGCTGCGCCCTTGCCCTCGGGTGGGCCGGTGAGCGCGTTGCCGAAGGCACCGAGAGCCCTGATCGCCTCGCGGGGATCTTCGGACATCGCGCCGGGAACCGCACTCCGCATCGCCGAGCCGACCTTGCCGCCCTTCTCACCGCGACCGATGCTGGTGATCGCACCGACCAGAACCGCACCCGCCACCGCACCGGTTCCGTGTGCTGCCAGGTAATCGCAGATCACCAGTCCGCCGTACGACCAGCCGAGCAGGATCGCGTTCTCGGTGACGTCTTCTGCCGCGAGAACGGCCGCGACGTCGCCGGCCCAGTTCGCGGAGTCGTCGTATCCGGATTCAGGCGCATCGGAGTAACCGTGGCCGCGCAGATCGACGGCGATCAGGCGGTAGTCCGCGGCGAGGTCCGCGAGGACCTGCTCACCCCAGCACTGCGACGACTGAGCCCAGCCGTGCAGCAGCACCAGCGGGGTCCCAGCCGAATTTCCGGTTACTCGATAGACGATGGACGTGCCGTCGACGCTGACGGCTTCACGAATAGACATGCCGTCACGATAGAGGCTGCGACTGCGGCGCCGACGGCGAGCATGTAGGCCGACGGGACGCCGTAACGATCGATCAGCTGTCCGGCCAGCGCAGACCCGAGCGCCACGCCGACGCCGAGGCCGGTGACCGTCAGGGTCATTCCCTCCGTGAGCTTTTCCGGGGGGACGATCTGCTCGACCAAGGCCGTCGCGATGATGAGGGTCGGAGCAATGGTCGCGCCCGCGAGCACATATGCACCCGCCAGTGCGGCCACGTTGCCGACGAGGAGAAGGGGGACGCTGAGAACGGCGACCGCCGAGGACGCGATCATCAGCTGACCGCGCAGCGATCGCGCCGGGTGCATCGACCCGAAGATCAGTCCCGCAATTCCCGAACCGCCGGCGAACAGCGCAAGGACCAGCGTCGCGGATCCCGGCGAATTCTGTTCCTTCGTGAACGCGATGGCACCGACGTCGATGACGCCGAAGATCGTTCCGAGCATCACCATGATCACGATGACGATCCACATCACGTGGTTACCGAGAACCGATCGTCCGCGGCCGGGTCGACGCGGGTGCACCTTCGGTTCGGTTCCACGTTGAATGACCAACAGCAGGGTCCCGGTCACCAGCAGAATCAGTCCCGCCAGCGGTCCCGCTTCGGGAAAGAGTCCGATGCTCAGGCCCACCGAGATGACCGGACCCGCCACGAAACAGAGTTCGTCCACCACCGACTCGAAGGCGAAGGCGGTGCGCAGCTGAGGTTTTCCGACGTAGATCGCGACCCACCTGGCGCGGATCATCGCCCCGATCGTCGGGGTGGCGCCACCGGGGACGACCAGAACGAAAAGCAGCCAGTCAGGAGCTTCCATCCGTACGGCGAGCAAGAGCGCCCCGATCGCGGTGACGCTCACTGCTGCGGCAATCGGCAGGACCGCTCGCTGCCCGAAGCGGTCGACCGCACGCGAGACGGCGGGCGCGATGATCGCCGACGACAGCGCGAAAACCGCGGCGAGCGCGCCGGCGAGCGCGTAGTCACCACGAAGTTGCGAGATCATCGTCACGATTCCGATGCCGATCATGGCGATCGGCAGCCTTGCGACAAATCCGGCGGCCGAGAAGGCGACCGATCCGGGGGCGGCAAAGATCTCGCGGTAGGCGCTCAACAGGCCTTTGTTGGTGGATTCGCTCATGTCAGCTTCTCGTGCACTGAACAAGGTTCACAGAGCCGAGGCCGACTCGACAAATCGTTTTCACTGTGCGCTCGGGTTGACCTGTCGGTAACTTGCCTTACGATTGCGCGAATGAGTGTCCTGGTGTGTTTCCACGCCCATCCCGATGACGAAGTTTTCACTACGGGCGGCGTGATGAGAATGGCCGCCGACGCAGGTCACCGCGTCGTAGTCGTCACCGCTACCGACGGTGCTCTCGGTGAATTCCCCGACGGCCTGTTGGACGAATACGAGACGTTGGCTCAGCGCCGCAGCCGTGAACTCGAGGCGTCCACCGACGCGTTGGGCGCCAATCGCGTCGTGTCCCTGCACTACCCGGATTCGGGGATGGTGGGTACGCCCGAGAACGAGAATCCGGAAGCGTTCTGCAACGTCGACGTCGAGAAGGCCGCTGAGCGTCTGGCCGAGGTACTTCGTGAAGAGAACGCCGATGTCCTGACCATCTACGACCCCAACGGCGGATACGGGCACCCGGATCACATCCAGGTCCACCACGTCGGCGTCCGGGCGGCAGAACTCGCAGGCACGCCGTTCGTCTACGAGGCGTCCACCAACCGCGATCACATGAAGATGCTGATGCAGGCCAACCCCGAGTGGACCGAGGAGGCGCAGCCGCCGGACATCGAATCGTTCGGGCTTCCGGCAGATCAACTCACCACCGCCGTCGACGTCAGTTCGGTGATCTCGTCCAAGCGCGCGGCCATGTACGCGCACGCAACGCAGGTCGGCGATTTCGGCCCGTTCCTCGAAATGCCGACGGAGCAGCTCGCCGCGGCATTCGGCACCGAGTGGTTCCGTCGCCGCAACGCGCCCGAGGGACTGTCCGAAACCGCCCTCCCCCTCTGAGCCACCTCCCTCGATAAACCGAAGTCCCGACGGAGGTTTCGGCGGCTCGTTACCATCGGTAGGCATGGACCTCGAACAACTTGTCGCGACCATGCCTTTTGCAGTTCACACCGGAATTCAGTTGGACAGCGCGGCACCCGAACAGGTTGTCGGCCATCTGGATTGGGACAGCCACCGCACCACCGCCGGCAACGGAATGCACGGCGGCGCCTTGATGACGCTGGCAGACAGCGTCGGCGCCGTCTGTGCGTTCCTCAATCTTCCGCCCGGTGCAAGCACTTCCACCACCAGTTCGTCGACCGTGTTCACACGCGGGGTCCGCAAGGGCACGGTCACCGCAACCGCCCGCCCTTTGCATGCGGGGCGCAGCACTATCGCGGTCGTGACCGAGATTCGCGACGACGAAGGCCGCCTCGTCGCTCAGGTCACCGCATCACAGGCAGTACTGGGACCGTGAAACTTCCCGCGTACCGCGCTTCGGGCGCCACCCTGCCGTACGGCAATCTGCTTGCCTCCCATGACGTTGCGATGGAGGGTTACTTCTGGCGATTCACGATGCCGGCCAGCGGACGGGTGGTGATCGCGCTCGCCGGTATCAACAAGTCCGACAGTGGCAACTGGTCGACGCTCGGTCTCGCGGCGCATCCGGGCGGATTTCTCCGTACCGCCGAACATCCGCGTGGATCGGCGGATCCCCGCACACTGGGGGCCTACGCCGACAACGTTTTCCGCGGTAACGCCGATCGACTGCAGGTCGATTTCGGCGACAGCCACCTCGACGTGCGGATCAGCAATCAGCGATTCTGGCCGCACCGCCGCTTCGGCGGATCGAGCTACTTCCAATCAGTTCCCGCGCTCAATCAGTACTGGCATCCGTGGCTGCTCGGCGGCCGGGTCGAGGGAAGCGCCGTCATCGACGGACAGAGGTGGGATCTCACCGGAGCGCAGGTGTACGGCGAGAAGAACTGGGGAAAGGGAGGATTCCCGGAATCCTGGTGGTGGGGACAGGCACAGGGGTTCACCGATCCACGAGCCTGCGTGGCGTTTGCCGGCGGACAGGTCAGCGCCGGGCCTCTGCGCACCGAAGTCACCGCCGTCGTTGCTGCGCTACCGGACGGAACGGTATTGCGGCTGGGCAATCCACTGACGTCACAGGTGGAGACAACCGTGTCCGACGATCGCTGGACGCTTCGGGGTTACAGCAGGAAGTGGAGCGTCGACATCGACGGGACCGCGCCCATCGCCGACGCACACATACTTCCTGTTCCGATACCCGCCGAGCGCCGAAACGTGCCCGGAGCGCTCGAGCATCTCGGTGGAACCATGTCGGTCATCGTCCGACGACGCGGAACCATCGTCTGGAAGGACAGGTCGCGATTGGCCGCTCTCGAGCACGGCGGATTGGATCGGGCGCAGGCCGAACTCACTCGGCGGGAACAGCTCTCGCAAGATCGATGAGAGCTGAGGCCGCCGGATTCTTCCCGCCGGAAGCACGCCAGACCAATTCCAGCCGAGACCGCGCTTCCGGTTCGAGATCGATCCGATGCAACTCCCCCACTGCCGACTCGGGAATCACGGCCATTCCCAACCCCTGAGCGGCCAAGGACACGATGATGCCGAGGTTGCTTGCCTCGAGTGCCACCGTCGGCTTCGTGCCGGCCGCGGCACACGCGAAGTCCAGACACGTTCTGATTCCGGTTCCCTCCGGCAGGCAGATGACAGATCGCGTGGCGAGCTCGGCAAACGGCAGAGCCGACACCTCGGCCAGCGGATGATCCGCTGCCACTCCGGCTACCAGTCGCTCGTCGGTGATCACCCTCGACTCGAGCCCTTCCGGCAGTTCGCCCGCCACCCCGATGACGGCTATGTCGAAGGTTCCGTCCAACACTCCGGCAAGCAAGCTGCGCGAGTCGTCCTCGGACAGGGAGATGTCCAGACCGGGGTGTTTGTTGTGCAACCGACTGAGCAGGTCGGTCAGGTCGGCAGACGCGCATGCAGTGACCATCCCCACCGCTACCGAGCCCCTCACCAGTCCGTTCAGGGCGTCGACGACATCTCGGGTGCTCTGAACGGACGCAAGCACAGCGTGGGCATGTGGGAGGACAGCTCGCCCGGCCTCGGTCAGACGAACGGTTCGACCACTCCGATCGAGCAATTCCTGACCCAGCTCACGTTCCAGCCTTTTGACCTGCGCACTCACACCCGGCTGCGCTACGTGAAGCCGCTCGGCGGCGCGAGTGAAGTTGGCTTCCTCCACTACCGTGACGAAGTATTCGAGCTGCCGAAGTTCCATAACTGATAATTCTAGCTTTGAGACAAACTAGATCTTGGACTTATCGTCGGCGGACTCGCAAGATGGAGGCATGACAACAACACATGAAGCTCAGACGGCCGAAACCCCGGAAGACATCGCCCGATTGTTCGTCCAGTTCGCGAACGCCGGAGATGCAGACGCCGTCGCCGGACTCTACGAGGAAAACGCCGTGATGGCG
Source organism: Rhodococcus sp. KBW08 (assembly GCF_003852455.1). Lineage (NCBI taxonomy): Bacteria > Bacillati > Actinomycetota > Actinomycetes > Mycobacteriales > Nocardiaceae > Rhodococcus > Rhodococcus sp. KBW08. The sequence goes on along the minus strand of NZ_QAJJ01000012.1, from coordinate 14,000 downwards.
TTTCCACCCGGGTCACTCACTGTGGGAAGGACGGCCATCCGAGACGTCATTTCTCAGATGCTGGCCGCAGCACCGACATTCACCGTCGAGGAAGCGCTACCCACGGTAATCAGCGGCGATCTCGCCATGACCTCGACCAAACCTTCCGACGGGACCGGCGGACGCACTCAGGTGGCACGCCGCCAGCCCGACGGTTCGTGGTTGCGGGTGCTCGACCGACCGGAACTCTGACTGCCCTCTTCGCAGTCAGATGGCCGAAGCACGCCGCATTGCCGCCGCAGGATCGGCGAACAAGGAACTCAGCGACACGACGGTGGACGCGTATTCCTGAACCCGATTGCCGAACCCGGTAATCCGAATGTCCTTACGCTCCAACGAGGATGCCGTCGAGAAGGCCTCGGCGACGTGCGGCACGCCGGCCGGGTAGTCGGTGAAGGCCTGGCCGCCGAGGATCACCCGATCCGGATTGAACAGGTCACGCAACATCGCCACCGTTCGTCCGAGGACGCGTGCTCGATCAACCAGAAGGTCGTGTGCCGGAATGGAACCCGCCGACGCAGCACGGTAGACATCCGCGATCGTCACACGCTCACTGCCCTGGATCACTGCACCCGAAGACAGTGCCTGCGCGACGACAGCGCGGTCGCTGATCGTCGCTTCCAAGCAACCCACCGCACCGCAGGTGCACCGTGCCGACGAACCGGTGGGGAGGTGTGCGATCGAGCCTGGCCCACTGGACGGCGTGTGCACTCGCCCTTCGAAAGTGATTGCGATACCGGCAGTCTCGCGGGCATAGAAGTAGAGCCCGGTGGTTCCCGGCGTCGGGGCCTCGGCGCGGTCGGTGCTGAGCAGAAGTTCCGACGCCGCCATCGCCTCGACGTGGGCGGCAACCGAAACGGGAAGGTCCAAGCCGGCTCCGATGATGGATCCGACTTTGGCGCCCTTCCACCCCAGGCGCGCGTGGTCGACTACTCCGGTAGCCGAATCGACGCGACCGCCGATGGCCACCCCGACCGCGAGCGGACGACGCTTGTGCCACCGCGAGGCGAACGATTTGGCCGAGCGCGCAATGGTGGCAAGCGCAACAGCGGAGTTGGTGGCGGGCGTCGGGATCTCGACGGCACCGAGCACCTTGCCCCGAATGTCGCTGGCGATGATGCTGGTGACGACGGCACCGATGTGGATGCCGACGGTCAGGTACGGCTCGTGATTGACCTCGAACGGAACTCGCGGACGCCCAATGGCGCCGGAAGCTGTCAGGTCTGCGCGTTCGCGCAGGATCCCGAGGTCCAGCAGGCTCGTGACCTGCCGGTTCACGGTGGCAATACTCAGCCCGGACGCTTTGGCCGCGGTATCGCGAGAGAGCGGTCCGCGGGATCGAGCAATGCGCAACACCGTCGCGGACGGACCGTCGGCAATGCGCAGCTCCGGCGCAACTATCTGGGTTCGGGTCCGGGTTCCCGAGAGCGCGGTTCGCGATCGGATGTTCGGAATGGCGGAGATTGTGGGTGTCGACATGGCTGTCCCTTGCAGAAGGAGGAGAAGGCGCACATCTCTGTCGACCGAGAACTCAGCGTTTCCACTGGTCATACGAAGAAATAGACAGAAAAGGCGCAGAAATTAGCTGCAGAAAGAACGGCGGCGACAACACAGCTCTCGCGCCAGAGGCAGACGCGAACCAAGCGCAGCGGTCACATAGGTGACCCGCAAAGCGGCAGGCTGGTCGGTCGACATGGCTCCAAAAGTAGCAGCTTCACCGAGATTCACAAATCAGGTGCGGTAACGATCACACTGAACGCAACCCTGTCGTGGCGAAATCTCGCGTGTTTGGGTGGGCACACTCCCCACGAAAGGTGCACCATGTCTACAGCTTTCGCCAAGCCGACTCTCACGAACACGGCATCAACGAACGGGGTGGCTGCTGACGCCGCTCGCGGCACTGTCACCACCCTCGGCGCGCATATCGGCGCCCGAATCGACGGAATCACTCTCGGCGGGCACCTCGACCCGGCGACGATCTCACTCATCCGACAGGCACTTCTCGAGCACAAGGTGATCTTCTTCCGCGGGCAGGACCACCTCGACAACGATTCGCAGTACGAGTTCGCCCAGCTACTGGGCACCCCGACCACTGCCCACCCCACGGTGAAGTCGCACGGCGCAAAAGTTCTGCCCATCGATTCGGACCTGGGCAAGGCCAACAGCTGGCACACCGACGTCACCTTCGTCGATCGCATCCCCAAGGCCTCGATCCTGCGCGCGGTGCAGCTCCCCGAGTACGGCGGTTCCACCACGTGGGCGTCGGGGGTAGCCGCGTACAACGGACTGCCGGATCCGCTCAAGGCACTCGCGGAGAACCTCTGGGCCCGTCACACGAACGTCTACGACTACGCGGCCACCAGCGCCGAGCGGCTCACCGAAGATCGCACGGCCGCCTACCGCGAGGAGTTCCAGTCCACGTACTTCGAGACGGAACACCCGGTGGTGCGTGTACACCCCGAAACCGGAGAGCGCACGCTCGTCCTCGGGCATTTTGTCAAGAACTTCGTCGGGTTGAGCACCGAACAGTCGAACGGTGTGTTCAAGCTCTTGCAGGATCACGCCATCAAGCTCGAGTACACGACGCGGTGGAACTGGGCGGCGGGTGACGTCGCGATCTGGGACAACCGCGCCACCCAGCATTACGCGATCGCCGACTACGACGACCAGTACCGCCGTCTGGAGCGCATCACACTTGCCGGTGACATTCCGGTCAACATCCACGGGGAACGAAGCCGGAGCATAGCCGGCGACGCTTCCGAATACTCGGTTATCGAAGGTGCCTCGACCAACTCATGACGCACGCAGATTCCGCCCTTCCGCCGCACGCGCGCGGCTACGAAGGCTTCGAAGGTCGAATCGGCCGCACTGCAGCCGATTCGACCCCGTCGTGGCCCACCGCCACGGCCCCGGCTCCCGGCTCACCCAACATCGTCGTGGTTCTGATCGACGACATGGGATACAGCGACATCGGGCCGTTCGGCTCCGAGATCGAGACTCCGACCCTCGATCGCCTTGCTGCGCAGGGTATTCGAATGACCAACTATCACACGACGCCCCTCTGCTCGCCGTCGCGCGCCGCTCTTCTCACCGGCCTCAATCCGCACCGCGCCGGGTACGGTTTCGTCGCCAACGCCGATCCGGGATACCCCGGACTGCGCCTGGAATTGGCCGACGACGTACAGACACTCCCCGAAATCCTCCGCGGCGCAGGCTATGCCACCTATGCGGTGGGCAAGTGGCATCTCGTGCGCGACGCAAACCTCGCCCCGGGACGAAGTCGTGACTCCTGGCCGACTCAGCGCGGATTCGATCGCTACTACGGCTCTCTCGAAGGACTGAACTCCTTCTACTACCCCAATCAACTGATCTCCGACAATTCAGTGGTCGACGTCGACGAGTATCCCGAGGGCTACTACCTCACCGACGATCTGACCGACAAGGCCGTCGGGTACATCAAGGACCTTCGCGCCCACGATCAGGACAAGCCGTTCTTCCTTTACTTCGCACACGTCGCCATGCACGGACCGTTGCAGGCCAAGCCCGCCGATCAGGCGAAATACCGTGGTCGATACGACGAGGGCTGGGATCGAATCCGCGAGTCGCGGTTCGCCTCTCAACTCCTGCAAGGACTCTTTCCGGAGGGGACACGGCAGGCACCACGAAACTCCGAACCCGGTTTCGACGTGCCCGAATGGGATTCGCTCACGCCGGAGGTGCGGTCTCGGTTCGCCCGCTACATGGAGGTGTACGCGGCGATGGTCGACTCGATCGATCAGAGCGTCGGACGCATTGTCGACACCCTGGACGAACTGGGCGAGCTCGACAACACGATCATCGTCTTCACCTCGGACAACGGCGGCACCGCCGAGGGCGGTTCGGACGGGACTCGAAGCTACTTCGCGCAGTTCGCGCATATCCAGGATCCAGACTGGGTCGGCGATGTCCCCCACGACGAATCCCTCATCGGCGGACCTGAATTGGGCGTGCACTATCCACGTGGATGGGGGCAGACGTCCAACACCCCCTTCCGGTTCTACAAAGGGCAATCCTTTGCCGGTGGAATCCGTGTTCCCTTCCTCCTGTCCTGGCCCGCGGGACTGAAACCCGAAGCGGGCGACAACGGGATCCGCGACCAGTTCGCGTATGTCACCGACCTGGCGCCGACGCTTCTCGAACTGGCCGGAATCGAAACCCCCACCGTGCGAAACGGGCTTCCTGTCAAGGAGTTCGACGGCGCGTCGAGCGCGCCGGTTCTGCGTTCACCCACCGCTCCGAGTACCCACACCGAGCAGTACACCGAGGTGACCGGAATCCGCGGCTACTACAAGGACGGATGGAAACTGCTGGCGCTCGCTCCAGCTGACATCGACAAACCGCACTGGCAATTGTTCGACGTCCGAGCCGACCCGACCGAGCTCGACGACCTCGCATCACGGTTTCCCGACAAGGTTCGCGAACTCGCCGAGGCCTGGGACCACTCGGCGTGGGCGAACACCGTATTTCCACTGCTCGGCAACACCGTCGGCGCGGTCCGCCGTCCAGAGGAAGAGGCGCTCTCACACCCGGTGCGACTACTTGCCGGAACGCCTCCACTCGAGCGCTACCGCTCATCCAAACTGATCGGGTTCCGTGACTTCGACATCACGATCGAACTCGACGGCTACCGCGAAGGCGACGCCGGTGTCCTTGTTGCCCATGGTGATCCGCAGGGTGGATATCTTCTGTACGTCGAGGACGGGCACCTGCATCTCGGGTACAACGCGTTCGGTTCCTACTCCGTGGTCGATGCGGGCCCGTTGGCGGTCGGCACCAAGCGCATCGACGTGTCCGTGACGGTGGTACCGCGGTTGCGCTGGGACCTCCACGTCAGCGTCGACGGCGTCCACGCCGGTCAACTGCTGGGTCAGGTACAACTGGTCGGGATGGCGCCGTGGACCGGCATCTCGGTCGGGGTCGACGCCCGAGGACCTGTGTCGTGGGAAGTACGACGACGCCACGGACCGTTCCGGTACAGCGGGGCGCTGCGCGCCGTCACCTACACCCCTGGCCCGGTCAAGGTACCGCGTCGTCACATTGAATCCATCGAACGGGAAGCAGAGTATGCCGCCGACTAGCCCTACGATTGCATCATGACCATTTCTTCCGATGCCCGCATCGCCGTAGTCACCGGAGCCAGCTCCGGAATCGGTGAGGCCACCGCCCGCACCCTGGCAGCTCAGGGATTCCATGTCGTGATCGGTGCTCGCCGCGTCGATCGTCTCGAGAAGATCGCCGAGGAAATCGGTGGTACCGCGCTCGAACTCGACGTCACCGACGAGGATTCCGTCGACGCATTTGCCGCCGTGGTCCCCCGTGTCGACGTGCTGGTCAACAACGCCGGTGGTGCGAAGGGCCTGGCGACGGTCCTGGACGCCGATCTGGACGACTGGCGATGGATGTGGGAGACCAATGTCCTGGGCACGTTGCGTGTGACGAAAGCACTGCTGCCCAAGCTGATCGATTCGGGTGACGGTCTGGTCGTGACCATCACGTCGGTAGCGGCGCTGGAGGCATACGACAACGGTTCGGGCTACACCACGGCCAAGCACGCTCAAGCCGTCCTTCATCGGACATTGCGCGGTGAACTCTTGGGTAAGCCCGTTCGTCTGACCGAAATCGCGCCCGGAGCAGTGGAGACCGAATTCTCACTCGTCCGGTTCGAAGGTGATCAGGACAAGGCCGACAAGGTGTACGAGGGAATCACACCGTTGGTGGCGCAGGACATCGCCGAGATCATCGGTTTCGTCGCGTCCAGGCCGTCACACGTGAACCTCGATCAGATTGTCGTCAAGCCGCGGGATCAGGCAAGCCCCGGTCGGTTCCACCGCACCACCAGCTAGTTCGAACAACTCTGGCTACCAGTCCGAATCGCCCGGTGCAGGACGAGGCCGAGATTGCGTGCAATCTCGGCCTCCGTCATTTCCGTGGAAGCGCTGCGGGCACTCACGGTTTCACCGGCGGTGATGATGTACCGACCGTCACCGGCATAGTCGTACCAGTGGAAAGTCATGCCGTCGTCGGTCGGCCTGCTGTCGACGGCTCCGCCCGGATATACGGTGACTTCACCGATCGAGGTCCGCTCTCGGCCGAAGAACCTGCTCACTTCCTCACTCGCTCGCGCACCGTCGACACTGCGCAGAAACCCCTGTTTACCATTAGGTTTCGACGTTTCGATGCTCACCCCACGCTCCGATCCGGCGGGGCAGGTCGGCAGGTGATCGACGAGCATCCGTGGAATTGCCGATGGCCGTGCCACGGTGAGAACCACGTCGGAGCCACAGTCGACAGTCCTGCCGGGCAGTTGAGCCAGGAGCACACCCAGGTCGCCGGCGACAGCGCCGTGCAATCGCGTCGCCGTACTCATTTTCTGTCCGTGAAAACCGGAAACCTCCACGCGAGCATCAGGATTCGCAAGAACACCGAGAACGTGATGCAGCCGATCGTCGAGAACGCAAGACAGGTGCGCTCCCGCTCGACGACGCTGCGCCCTCAGCTCGTCCATGGTTTCGGCCGCCGGACGAAATCGCAGCGGGTACGGGAGTCGGTCGCGTCCGATCGTTTCCCAGAGGATCGAGAATTCGAGGCCTGTGAACTGCCACCGCGTGGTCGTCATTCGCCCAACACCGCCGGAGAGACCATGGGCAGGTCGCCGATCAGGGTGTTGCCGTTCTCGACCGTGACGAGGTAGCCGGGGGTGTCGTGAACGGTGTCTTCGTCGTGTCCTTGTCCGCGTCCCGGTGCCATGCCACCGACGCCACCCATCGCGCCCCGACCGCTCTGCGCGCCCGTCGCCGAAGTACCGCCAGTTCCGTTGACTCCCCCACGTCCACCACCGGCGAGGCCGCCGGAGCCGCCAGGCCCGAGAGCGCCACCTCCGGTTCCGACAGGCCCGAAGCCGCCGGTACCGATTCCACCTGCGGAACCACCACCCGAACCGCTACCCATGAGGCCTGAAGGCACTCCGGAACCGAGCTGGGCACCATTCGGAGTTGGACCTGCCAGGCCACCTGGCGCTGCACCGGACGGCAGTGGGCCGGCATGTGCCGCGGCAGTCCCGGCCGGGCCGGAATCGTGTGCGAACCGGGCAGCATCGGCACCCGAATTCCCTTGGGCATCAACGCCGCTACGGTTGTCACCAGGTTCGGAAGCGGTGCCGGGTGGGTTCTGACCGGAACCGTCTCCGGCCGGGTTTGCACCGCCGAGGTGTCCACCGTCCGCTCCTCCACCAACTCCGCCACCCGATGTAAATGGCGCGCCGAGTCCGTTCCCCGAACCCGACGTGTTCCCGCCGCCGGAACCACCGCCACCGAATGCGCCGCCCCCAGCCCCTCCACTGCCAGCCCCTCCACTGCCGGTGACCGGATTGAACGCGGCCGGGAGGATGGGCACCTGGTCGTCCGCACGCTTCATGTACGGCAGATACACGTCCTTCATCACCTGACGCGCTTGACGTTCGGCTTCTTCCGCTTCGTATTGGGCCTGCTTCCACGTAGCCCCGGGAACCATGCTGAGGATCATCTCGACCGTCGAGGCGCCGTCGGGTGCCGGAATCGAGCGTTTGGCCTCGTGGAGTGCGATCTTCGCCTCCTCGATCTTGTTCGAGATCAGGTCGACCCGCACCTTCAGCTCACCCGCATCTGCCGAGTAGGCCAGCACGGCTTCCAACGCCGCCGAGCCGCCCCGCCCCTGCCAGCCTTCGGTGATCGCGCCGTTCACATCGCTCCGGAACTTCCCGATGCCGGCTTCCACCCGACCGGCAATTGCCTTCCAGGCCTCGCCGATTGCGCTCAGGGTTGCCGGATCCATCTCGTTGACGTGATCGAAGATTTCGGAGTGCGACATCGCGTCGAACGGATCGTCGTCCACGATTGCATGTTCGCTGTACTGCAGCGACGAGGTCTGAGCGGAGAGGGCATCGCGCTCGCCCCAGGCCCGTGCGCGCTCCGCATCGGCGTCAGCAGTCGCAGCAGCCATCTCGTCGTCGAACGCTCCGCGGTCGTCGGTCACGGATTGAACCAGCGCAGATGTAGCGATTGCGCTAGCGATGGGAGTGCCGACAACTGGCAATGCCGCCACGCCGGGAGGCACGGCCCGCGTCGCTTCGGAGATCCTTCCCAGCACGTCTTCCAGAAATGGAATGCCCACCGCTGTCCCCCTGAAGTCGAAAATCCCCGTCAGACTCCCCGAGCCGACAGCACTTACCTGTACTGACGGATGCAGAGCACGGACGGTTCCCTTCGTCCACCGATTTCTCGGTTCACAGCAGGAGAAATCTAAGCCAGTGCAGACATCGACTTCCAGGTCGGCAGATCGATCGCCCAGTCGTAGATGTCGCCGTCCGCAGGAGACAGGTCGATCGACGTGCCGGTTACCTCGACGGGGTCACCGTAGAGGGCCGTTCCGAAGTACTCCTGCGCGTCGGACGTCGACAGATTGATGCAACCGTTCGTGACGTTCGACGAGCCCTGCACCCCGGTGGTTTCAGGATTGGCGTGGATGAATTCGCCGTTGTTGGAGATGCGCACCGCCCAACGCTCACGCACGTTCTCGTAGAACGGCGGATTGGACATCATGAAGTCTTCGTACTTCTCCGTCACCATGTGAATGCCGCTGCGCGTGACGTTTCGAGGTTCGTTTCCCTCGCCGTAGCTGACGGGAATGTCCATGATCGTCTGACCGTCGCGCACCACCTGCATGCGGTGGCTCGGCGCGTTCGCCTTGACGATCTGGCTACGACCGATCGTGAAGTCGAGCGTGAGATCCTGGTCACCGAAGGCGCCACCGCCGTAGTTCAGGCCGTAGAGCTTGGCGTCCAGATGGACAGTTGTGCCCGGCACCCAGTAATCGGCCGGACGCCAATGGGCCCGTGATCCGCCGTTGTCGTCGGCCAGCCATGCCCACGATCCGGCGGTGGGCGGCACGGTGGTCACGACAAGCGCCTTCTCGACGGCCGCCTTGTCGACGACGGAGTTGTCGAACTGCAACGTGATCGGTGCCGCGATACCAACTTCCTGGCCGTCGGCGATGTTGAGGGTGGCGCCGGTGGTCGACTCCGGGGCAACCGTCGTGAAGCTCCCCTGAACCGGCACCGCTTTGCCGTCGGTTCCGGTTGCCGTACCCGACCACGAATACGTGGTGCCGTAGCCGAGTGCCTCACTGACGGTGAAGGTTGTCTTGTCAGGCGACAGTTGCCCGGCGACGGCCTTACCGGCCGCGTTGCTGAGATTGACGTCCGACAGTGTCCCCTGGGTCACCGCTACCGAGACGGGAGCTACCGGGCTGACGTCTTTGGTGCCTGGTGCGGGCGTCGACACCACGGTCGCGACCGGGGCCGGTTCGGCGGCGGCCGCGCCGCCCTGTCCGTCCTTGCCGCCGATCGTGCAGCCGACTACGGCCACCATCACAGCGAGTAAGACAGCTACCAACGCAACAAGACGCGAACGACTTCTCCGACCACCCAGCTCATGCACTTCAACAGGCTACCTGCGGGCTCTGTCAGGAATCAGATGGTGCAGCCCACAGTTACCGGTTCCGGTTCCAGCCGGACGCCGAACGCGACCTCGACGCCGTCGCGCACTGTCTGCGCGAGCGAGACCACATCCGCACTTGTTGCGGACCCTCTGTTGGTCAACGCCAAGGTGTGTTTGGTCGACAGCCTGGCCGGTGCATCTTCGCCGGGATAACCCTTCGAGAATCCGGCCCGTTCGATCAACCATCCGGCCGAGAGCTTGGTTCCACCACTGCCGGGGAACTGTGGCACGGTGACGTCTCCGAGCTGTTCGGTGATGGCCCCGAGCACAGCAGGCAGCTCCGCGTCCGGCACCACGGGGTTGGTGAAGAAGGAACCCGCGCTCCAGGTGTCGTGGTCGTACGGATCGAGGACCATCGCCTTACCGGTCCGCAACCCCAGAACTGCCTCGCGGACCTGCGACGCAGGCAACCGCGCGCCTTCCTCGGCGCCGAGTGCAGTGAACAGTTCGCGGTACGCGAGCGGGGCGCTCAACCCGTCGGTCGACGCGTCGAATTCGACGGCCAGAACCAGTGCTGCATCCGAATGCTTGAGAACGCTCGACCGATAACCCAATTCGAGTGTCGACGGTTCGACCCACGACACTTCCCCGCTGCGTCGGTCGAGCAATTGAACCTGCCGAAGCCGCGAGCCCACCTCGACGCCGTACGCGCCGACGTTCTGCACCGGCGTCGCACCAGTCGAGCCCGGAATCCCGGACAGACATTCGAGGCCGCCCAGTTCCGCGGCGACGGATTGGCCGACTACTTCGTCCCACACTGCGCCCGCTTCGGCGACGACGCGGTCCGTGTCGAGGCTCACGGTGGTGTTGGCCACACGAACGACAACTCCGTCGAATCCCGCGTCGGAGATCACGAGATTGGACCCGCCGGCGAGAATCAGCGTCGGGATCTGCTCGCGATCGAGCAGCGTCACGACGTCGATCAACGACTGCGTCGTCGGGCATTCGGCGAGCAGCCGCGCCGGTCCCCCGATTCGGAGCGTCGTCAATCCCGACAAGTCAACGTTCTCGGACACGAAAGCGCCTGATTCCACGACGCGTCTGCCAATGGTTACGTCCCACACATCGATAAACGGTAGCCTCCACAATCGTGAGCCGTCGCATCGAGCATTCGTCGAAGTACACAGTCCCCGCCGAGAAGGTCCATGAGGCGGTGACCTCCGAGCAGTACTGGCGCGACCGAATCGTCGCTGTCGGCGGTCCCGGCGCAACGATCGAAGAGCTGACCGTGCGCGACGAGACCGTCGCGGTCACGATGTCGCAGATCATTGCCGCCGAACATCTCCCGAGCATGGTGTCGAAGGTTGTCAACGGCGACATCGTCATCAAACGCAGCGAAACGATGGCGCCGTTCAAGGACGGCAAGGCCACTGGCACCTTCTCCGCCCACGTCGACGGCGTTCCCGCCCGTATCGAGGGCACTCAGGTCCTGACGGGTGACGAGAACTCCGCCACTCTCGAGATCGACGGTGAGGTCGAGGTCAAGATCCCGTTCCTCGGCGGAAAGATCGAAAGCGCGATTGTCGACGAGGTTGTCCGGCTCATCCAGGCCGAGCAGGACTTCACCCGGGAGTGGATCGCGAAGTAATTCGCTGCGGCGGCGACAGTTTGTCGATACAGCCAATTTGCCTTGTCACAACGCGTAACCGGTATTCTTTCCGATCATGGCTCGCCGCATCGACTACTCCGCCCGCTATCAGCACTCCCCCGAGCAGGTCTACGCGGCGCTGGCGGACCGCTCGTACTGGGAGGCCCGCGTCGACGAGATGCGCAAGCATTCCGAGAACCATGTCGAACATTTCGAGGTCACCGACTCCGGAATCGATCTCGTGCTCCACCACATTCTTCCGCGTACCGATTTGCCGGACATCGCACAGACTGTGATGAAGAAGGACCTGGTCATCACCCGTAAGGAGTCGTACGGCGCCTTCGGTGACACCGTGACCGGCACATACGAGGCTTCGATCCCGGCCGGTCCGGGAAGTCTGTCCGGAACCATGGAGTTGTTCGCCACCGATACCGGGTCCACGCTGCGAACCACGTCCGAGGCCAAGGTATTCATACCGTTCATCGGCGCGAAGTTGGAACAGCTCATGCTCATCAACCTCGTCGATCTGTTCCGCACCGAAGCTCAGGTCACGGCGACGTGGCTCGCCGCTCGCTGAAGCCGTCGTGAAGAAGGCTCCACCCCCGAAGATCGAGGGGGTCATCACCCGTGGCACGACGGGGATCAACCGACTACGCCGTAGTGACCGGTGGATCGTCCACAACCGGACGATTGCGCATGCCCTGAACAACGCGGCCGATCCGTTGATCGTCGACCTCGGATACGGAGCGAGGCCGGACACCACCTTCGAGATGGCAAGCCGCCTCACCGCTGTCCGGCGGGATCGACGCGTCATCGGGCTCGAGATCGACCCTGCGCGCGTGGTCGAGAGTCGTGACGGTGTCAGCTTCGCCCGTGGTGGATTCGAACTGGCCGGTCTCACACCCGTTTTCGTGCGCGCCTTCAACGTGCTCCGGCAGTACCCGGAGGACGCCGTGGGTTCGGCCTGGTCGCACATCCAGTCCGGCCTCGCACCAGGCGGACTGCTACTCGACGGAACCTGCGACGAACTCGGGAGGCGTTGCGCCTGGGTGCTTCTCGACGCCGATCGTCCCTTGACCCTGACACTGGCATGGGATCCCTTCGACATCGATCGCCCTTCCGACATCGCGGAACGTCTCCCGAAGGCCCTCATCCACCGCAACGTTCCGGGCGAGCCGATCCATGCACTGCTCAGCGCCGCCGATCGAGCCTGGGCAACTGCCGCGCCGCACGCCTCCTTCGGCCCTCGCCACCGCTGGGCCGCTGCCTTGGAGATTCTTCGGGCGCAGGGAATTCCCGTTCAGCCGGCGCGACGTCGCCTTCGCGACTGCATCTTGACGGTGCCCTGGCATGTGGTGGCGCCGAACCCCTGAAGTCGCCGACGTGAAACGCCCCGCCGCGGAGGTTCTCTCCGCGGCGGGGCGTCTTCGTGCAAGCGTCGGGCTAGGACCCGAAGATGTTTTCCAGGCTTCCGAGCGAACCGGTCGAACTGCCGCCGTTGCCGGGCTCTCCGCCGTCGGACTCTGCCGTGACCTTGACGGTGACTGCAGTCTGGGTCTCGGAACCGAGGTAGCCGTCGGTTCCGCTGAACACCGCGGTGATTCGGCGATCACCGAGTTCGGTGAAGGTATGCGAGAGCGTGGCCTTGCCGTTCACTACCGCAACCGGTCCGCCGATCGGGGTGGTTCCGTCCATGAACTGGACCGTTCCCGCACTGAGCGTAGGAACAACTGCCGCAACAAGATCGACCTTCGCGCCCTTGACCGCTGACGTCGGAGCGCTCACGGTGATGGACGTTTCCTGATCCTCCGCAGCCGGAGCTGTGACCGAAACCGTTTGCGCGGCCGAGGTAGAGGTGAGGAATCCTGCTGCACCCGAGTACACCGCCGTGATGTCGTGAGTGCCAACGCTCGCGAACTCGTGCATGATCGACGCTTTGCCGTCGACGACCGGCACCGCCGAGCCGAGATTGCCCGAGCCGTCCTTGAACTGCACCGTGCCACCCACCGGCGACGGAGTGACCGTCACGGAGAGACCCACTGCCGTACCGGTTTTCGCATCCGCCGGAACGGTCAAGACCGTCTCGGTCTGCTGGTCGGTGGGAGCCGGCGCCTTGACGTTCACAGTCTGGGTGTTCGACGTCGACCCCAGGTAGTTGCCCGAACCCGAGAATACTGCGGTGATGCTGTACTCGCCCGCCACGTTGAAGGTCGGCATGGTTGTCGCCTTACCCGCGGCGTCCACTGGAACCGAGGGGCCCAGATCCCTGCCACCTTCCTTGAACTGCACGGTGCCACCTGCAGCACCGGTAGAGACCGAGGCAGTGAACGACAATGCCTCTCCGGTCGAAGCGGTCGACGGACCGACGAGAGTGGTCGTGGTGTTCTCCTCGACCACCACCGGAGCGACCGTCAAAGCATGCGGCGCTGACGTCGAGGTTTGGTAGACGCCGGAACCGGAGTACACCGCCACGATCGAATGTGCGCCTTCTGCATAGGAATTCGCCAGTGACGCCTTGCCGTTGGCGTCGACCGTAACAGCGCCGCCGAGGTCGGTTGCACCGTCCTTGAACTGCACCGTTCCGCCCTCCGGGACAGGAGAGACCGAAGCCTCGAGGGTCACGGACTCACCTGCGACCGCACTCGCGGGACCGGTAATCGTGGTGGCGGTGTTCTTGTCGGCTTCGGACACGACGACGTCGATTGCCGACGACGTGGAGGTCGCTACTTTGGCATTACCGAGATATTTGGCCGTCACGCTGTGCGTCCGGACGTCAGCAGCTGTCCAGGCAAGTGTTGCAA